>JBIOJL010000419.1:0-5247 GCA_044450885.1 Tepidisphaerales bacterium | reverse complement strand
CCGACATGCATATGCCGATGCTTTCCCCGACCAGCCCCGTGGCCGGGGCGCCGACCGTGGCGTCAACGCTGAGCAGGGTTCGCGGCTCCATCGCCTCGACCTGCGCCTGCACGGCCCGCCGCTCGCGACGGCGCTTCAGTTCGGACACCCGGCGTGAAAGAAAATCAAACACGGAACCTCCTTCGGTTACAGTGAGTGACGTTCAACAGCAGTTAGATTAAACCCGATTAACGACTCCACAAACATACCGCGCCGATGTAGGATGTAAAGCACAAATTTTGCTTTTTGCGACTTTTTGTTTGGAGGGTGTCTTATGAAACATACTGCTTTGACTGGGTCCGCCGCCGCGGCGGGTGTGAAGGAATTGCTAAGGTCCGGGCGGCTCGATGCCGCCGAGGAGCAATGCCGGCGGGTCATGCGGGCGGGCAATGAGCCCTGGGGCCTGCATCTTCTCGGTCTGGTGGCCCAAGCGAAAGGACGGCTCGAGGAGGCGGCCGGGCTTATGGCTCGATCCATTTCCCTTGCCCCGACACGCCCGAGTTCCACTGTAACCTCGGCGTGGTGCTGGGCATGCGCGGCCGTCTTGACGAAGCGGCGTCATCGCAGCGCGAGGCGATCCGGTTGCGCCCCGACTACTTCGAGGCGCACGTCAACCTCGGCGTGGCAATGTTGAGATTGACGAATCCCCTGGAGGCCGAACGGGTCCTGCGCCAGGCATTGTCGCTGCGCCCCGGGGCGATGCCGGCCCGATTCCACCTGGCGGCCGCCTTGCGCCAACAGGGACGACTGACGGAGGCGATTGAGTCCTATCTCGGAATCATCGAGGACGCCCCTGACCACGCCCAGGCGGCTCGAGAACTGGCGCACACCTATGAATCGGCGGGATGTCTCGAGGGCGCCATCGACTGTTTCCGGCGGGCCGTGGAACTCCGGCCCGACGACGCCGCCGTGGCCGGCAGTTACGCCTTCACCCTGTTCTACGAGCGCGGTGCTGATGCGAAGCTTATGCGCCGGGAGCACGAGGCGTGGGCGGCCCGCCACGCGGACAGATTGACGCCGAAGGAGATCGGGCATGAGAACGACCGCTCGCCGCAGCGCCGGTTGCGAATCGGGTATCTATCCGCCGACTTCCGCGAGCACTCCGTGGCGCGGTTTCTGGGGCCACTTGTGGTGGAGCATGATCGGGATGGCTTTGAGGTTTGCTGCTATTCCGATGTGGGCCAACCCGACGCTGTTACGGCACGGCTCAAGAAAGCCGCGGAGCGCTGGGTTGACGTGCGGGCCAGGAGCGACGAGGAGGTGGCCGGGATCATCCAGCGCGACCGGATTGACGTGCTGGTTGACCCGACCGGGCACATGGGCGGGAGCCGGATTCTGGTGTTCGCGCGGAAGCCCGCGCCGCTTCAGGTCGCCTTCCCGGGCTACCCGGGGACCTGCGGCCTCAAAGCGATGGACTACCTGATCACGGATGAATACCAGGATCCGCCGGGGCTGACCGGCGGCCACTATTGTGAGCGGCCGCTGTACATGAATCCGTCCTCGCGGTGCTACTGGATCGAAGATGAGTCGCCGGAGGTGGGGCCGCCGCCGCTGCTGGCCAATGGGTATCCAACCTTCGCCAGCGTCAGCCGCCCGCTGAAAGTCACGCGGCGGATGGTGGGACTTTGGTGCGACGTCATGCGACGAATGCCCGACTCCCGTATGCTGTTTCTGACCGACACCCGTGACCCGAGCGAGGCGTGCATCGAACACCGCGGCTGGTTTGAGGAGGAGAGGATCGACGCGCGAAGGGTTCGGTTCGTTGCCGGCGGACGGCGCGCGGACTATCTGCGCCTGTTCCACCAGATTGACGTGAACTTGGACGCGTTCCCGTATCACGGTTGCACACGCACGTGCGATGCCCTCTGGATGGGCGTGCCCACGGTGGTGCTCGCTGGTCCAACCTACATCTCGCGGGTCGGCGTCAGCATTCTGTCCCAAGTGGGAATGCAGGAGTTCATCGCCGGCAGCGAGTCGCACTACGTTGAACTGGCGGTCGCCGCCGCAACGAACGTGGACTTGCTCGTCGAGTTGCGACGGACACTTCGCGAACGGACGCGGCGGTCTCCGTTGATGGACGCGATCGGCACGACACGCTCGTTCGAGCGGGCCGTTCGCGGGGCGTGGCGGCAATGGTGCAACAGCCGGTGAGTTCCAATCTCGGCGCAGGTCGACTTTTCGAAGGAACGGATACGCGGACGTACCCGGGTTCTTGGGCACACCCCATGGCGATCAATACGCAACCGGCTTCTTGTACGGCGTCCCCACCCGTGTATTATTGCCCCCAAGAAACGGGTTGGCTGCTTTGGAAAGGACTCGGAATGTCGCCGTCGAAACGTCCGCTTGTGCTCATAATCCGCGATGGCTGGGGCAAGAATCCCTTCCCCCAGTGGGACCACGCCAACGCCGTCGTTCTGGCCAAGCACCCCGTCCAGGACCGCCTGCTGGCCGACTATCCCAATGTCCTGATCCACACTTCCGGGTTCGACGTGGGTCTGCCCGAAGGCACCATGGGCAATTCGGAAGTCGGGCACCAGAACATCGGCGCCGGCCGGATCGTCGATCAGGAATCGGTGTTTGTCACCAAACAGATCCGCAACGGCGAGTTCTACAACAACGCCGTCCTCAACGAAGCGGTCACCCACGCCCTGAAGAACCGCACCAGCCTGCACCTGTTCGGCCTCGTGTCGGATGCGGGCGTGCATGCGCTGCTCGAACACCTCTACGGCTGCCTGGAACTTTGCCGCCGCCGCGGGCTCAAGCGGGTGTTCCTGCACGCCTTCACCGACGGGCGCGACTCATCCCCCAATGCCGGCATCGAGTACGTGCGCCAGGTCGAGGCCAAGATGAAGGAACTGGGCGTCGGCCAGGTCGCCACGGTCGGCGGCCGCTACTGGGCCATGGACCGCGACAACCGCTGGCCGCGCGTCGAGAAGGGCTACAACGCCATCGTCAACGGCGTGGGCCCGAAATTCCCCAGCGCCACGGCCGCCATCCAGTCGTACTATGAGAAGCCGAGCGAAGCCAACATGGCCGGGGATGAGTTCATCACGCCGTCGGTCATCACCGATGCCGGCGGCACGCCGCTGGCCACGGTGCGCGACGGCGATTCCGTGTTCTTCTACAACTACCGCGGCGACCGCCCGCGCGAGATCACCAAGGCGTTCGTCATGCCGGACTTCAACAAGGACGGCAAGCAGTTCGACCGCGGGCCGCTGATGAAGGACCTCTGCTACTGCACGATGACGGCGTACGAAGCGGGCCTGCCGGTGAAGGTCGCCTATCCCAAGCCGCCGAAAATGCTCAACACCATCGGCGAATACCTTAGCAAACTCGGCCTCAAGCAGTTCCGCTGCGCCGAGACGGAGAAATTCCCGCACGTCACCTTTTTCTTCAACGACTACCGCGAGGAGCCGTTCCCCGGCGAAGACCGGCAGATCATCCCCTCGCCCAAGGTCAGCACCTACGACCAGCAGCCGGAAATGTCGGCCTATGGCATCACCGACGAGGTGCTCAAGCGCATCAACACGGGCATCTACGACTTCATCTGTGTCAACTACGCCAACGGCGACATGGTCGGGCACACGGGAGTGCTGGCGGCCGCGGTCAAGGCCGTGGAGCATGTCGATATCTGCGTCGGCAAGCTGCTGGCCGCGACGGAAAAGGTCGGCGGCGCGTCAATTGTGCTGGCGGACCACGGCAACTGCGAGCAGATGATCGACCCCGCCACCGGCGGCCCGCACACGGCCCACACCACCTACGACGTCGAGTTGTTCGTCGTGGACAACCGCTTCCGCGGCAAGAAACTCCGCGAAGGCGGTCGCCTGGCCGACGTGGCCCCGACGTCGCTGCACGTGATGGGCCTGCCCAAACCGGCCGAGATGACGGGTGTGTCGCTGATCCCCGAGTAGCCGAATCGCGGCAAGCCACGTAGTGGCGACACATATTAGCCCACGGCGCAAGCCGTGGGGAACAGACAGTGATTGTAATCCACCCAGCCCCGGAGGGGCGATACATAATAGCCCACGGCGCAAGCCGTTGGTGACTAGTTCGGTAGTCAAACAGAGCCCCGCAGGGGCGAAAGAACGCTTCTTTCGCCCCTGCGGGTCTTGTCGATTGCGCCCGCCATGTCCCCATAGCTTACGCTATGGGCTAATATGTAGCGCCCCTCCGGGGCTTCGATGCAGCGGAGGCAGTCGCTTATCGCCGTGGGTCCAAGCCCGTCCAGCGATGCATCCACGGCTCCGGACCGTTGCTTTCCACAACCATGTATTCCCCGTCGCGACGCCACTTCAGCGGCTTCTCGTTCTCGTCTTTCAGATACCGCGCCGACATGATGCCCGATTTCACGAGCGTCTCCGGCGAATCGGGCAACTGGCCGTACGCCAGCCGATAGGCGTAGAGCGCCCGCCCGATGCCCAGGCGGACGAAATGCGCCTCGTGGTGCGTCTTCACCGGGCGCGTCGCTTCCGGCGGAAGTTTCAACAGCCGCAGCATCTCCACGGCCAGCGGGCCGATCCGCGCTGCGTTGGCGGCGCGGAAGGAGATCGTGTGGCCGCCTTTGGCCAGCACCAGCGTGCCCAGCAGCAGGTCGGCCTCGGACTGCTCGGGCGAACGGAACTCCGCGGGCATCACTTTCTTGCCGTCGATCTCGACATCATATGCGCCATAATCAGGCCCGGTGGCGGCCGTCAGCCGTACGGCGTGGCGTCCCTCGGCCGCCACATCAAACGGCCGCGTCAACACCGCGCCGGTCGTTTTTTTGGGCCAGAGGATCATCGGCCGCGCGCCGAACAGCCCGGACGTGTCCACCTGCACCTTGGCATCGCCTGTGGTCTGGGCCTTGAGAAACGCTTTCACAAAATGCTGCCGGTCCCAGGGAATCCGCCGCTGGTTCCACGCCGGCAGCGCCGCCCACGCGGCCGGCTGCCCCTCCTGATACCAGAAGGCCACGCTGCTGAAGAAATCCGGCCGCTCGATGAAGAAGGCATCCGTGTCCACCTCCCGATTCCCCTTGTGCTCGATGGCCAGCGTCAGCGACTTGCTGAAGTTGACCGGGTCGGGCAGATGCCAGCGATAGCACACGCCGCTGTCGCCGGCGCTGTCGCCTTGCCAGCGCGGCGAGCCGAACCAGTGGCTGGTGCGCGGCCGGAATCCCCAGGCGTCATTGAAATAGTCCTCGCTGCCGGTGCCCTGCAGGCTGGGGAT
>JBIOJL010000418.1:0-5310 GCA_044450885.1 Tepidisphaerales bacterium | reverse complement strand
GATCATCGCCCTGGGGGAATGCAACCTCGAACCGGACTTCACGCTCACCGCGGACCAGAAGTCGGCCCTGAAGACCATCCGCGATGGTGTAAAGGCCGCCCAGGACAAGTGGCGCACGGACCACGCCGCGGACATCACCAAGTTGCAGGCCGACATGCAGGCGGCTCGCGGTGGGGGCGGCGGTGACATGCAGGCCGTTATGCAGAAGATGACCGAACTGCGCAACACCCGCCCAAGCACTGAGGAAGCCCAGGCGGCCGTCAAGAAGTTGCTGACGGCCGACCAGGTCAAGGCCGTGGACGCCAAGGTCGCAGAACTGCGGGCGGCAACACCCGGTCCCGGCGGTCGCGGTGGCCGCGGCGGCGGCGGCGCTGGCGGCGGTGGCGGTGGCGCTGGCGGAGTCTGATGACAACAGAGCGGGCGGCCTCGACGATCCCACACGTTCAAAGACCGCCCCAGCGCAATAACAGAGGCCGGTGCTCGCCGTAGCACCGGCCTCTATAATCAGGCTGCCCAACCTGCTGGTCGGAGACCCACAGCCTCAATCATCCATATCGGAACGAAAACCGTAAGCGCTTACGGCATATCAAGAGCCCACACCCAGACGACCATCGCCGGGGACGGGCGGTCGGTCTGCCAGCCTCCACCCCGGCCACGCCCCGCGCTCCAGGCCGGCTCCGTGAGCCGGTGTTTCAATCTGGCAGGGCTCTCACGGCCCCTGGTTGAGAATGCAACCGAGCCGGCGGCACAGCTCACGGCCATAGTCGGTCCAGACGCCCTGGCCCCAGTAGCGGAAGCAACTGGTCTGGGACGCCAGAAGATGGAACAGCGCTTCGCGGTAGCGTGGGTGCGAGGCTGGCACGCCCCTGGCGAGAACCACCTCAGCAAACAAAGCGCTCGCCCGTTCCATCGGTCCGAGCAACTGCTCATAGCCGCGGACCCAGGAAAGGTTGTTGGTCCAGCTTCCTCCGTCCATGTGAAAGCGGCCGTCCTCTGTCTTCAGTTGCTCGATGGTCTGGGCCAGGGCCTCGGGGCCGGCTCCGTCCTCGAACCGGTCCCAGATCTGTTTCTGCATGACGGGTTGGATGGCGGGGAAATCGTCCTCCCGCACGCCGAGCTGCTCCAGATACTCCAGGTACTCCGTGACGTTCACCGGCGACGTATTGCCACCCGAAGCCTCGGCCATCACTTCCCTGTACTTGGACGGAAACTCGTTCATCATGACGCCACCGTTCTCGCCGTCGGCGATCTGGGTCACCAGCGGCGGGATCGACCTGCCATCCAGCATGGCGCGCGGCAGGCCGCGGGCCTCGTAGTACGGCTGCATCTGCCCGACCAGTTTCGTATCGCTGCCCTGGGTCTTGATGATCGCGACAATGCCGACGCTCTGGCCGTACGAGTTTCTGGCCATGAGCCGGTGGGGAAGGTGGGGCTGGCGGATGCCCCGGCCGTCTGGCTCCTCTACCGTGTGCTCCTGCACCAGCAGCCAGCGGTAGCCGCACTCCTTGAGCGTCTTGACGAACTCGTAGCACAGGTCCGGGTGGTTGGGCAGTGCCATCTCGGCGGGCGAGAATCCACGGACCCGGGCCAGGGCCTCCAGGCCGAAGATGCCCGAGAAGTGATGCTGCCAGGCCCGTATGTGCAGGCGGTAGTCTTGAACCGGCGTGGAAGGCGACACGGGGTGCCCCCAGGCCGATCCCAGCCATTCGACGCACCGCCAGTAGGTTGGGTCACAGGTGATACACCGAAGGTCGTCAAAGACATCATCCAGGCCCAGTTGCCGGAGTCCGTGAAGCAGGCATCCCGAATAGTCCAGCATCACCCGTGGCTGGAGGCCCCTGGCCACCAGTTCGGGGATGATCTGGCCCATTCGCCGGTAGCACGAGATGAAGACAGGGGCGTTGTGGGCATCCTTAATCTCCGGGTGCTCCATCATGTACTGGAGGTTGCTGATGATCGGTGCGGTCCGCAGATCCGGACCGCCGGCCGGAATGAGCGGCTGGTGCATATGCAGCGCGATGGCAAAGGCGCTCCTGATCCGGCCAAAGTCGATGCCGCTTTCGGGCAGGAACATCGGTCCCGGCCGGCCCATCGCCCCGGCGATCAGGTCTTCTGCGCCGCAGATATTTGGCAGCCCGTCGATGGTTTCGGGAAGGTTGTTGCCGCGCATCGTGGAATCATATCGCACGAGCCGGCGCGAATGACATCGCGAAGCGCCAAGAACCGCAGGATTGGAGGATACATCGCCCGCAGAGATTCGCCGCTGCTGGAGAATCGGCAGGGACGTCGGGCAGAAGTCACACCGGCCGTCCAATACGGCTGAGGGTCACGGGGCGGCGATCCTGGAGCGCTACCGGCGTGTGGCTTCCCGCTACACGCCGAAGGACCTCGACCGGCTCATCGCGCGACTCCGGGAGCGGCAGTACGCCATGGGGTTCCATCACCTCGTCTATCTGGCGTCGCTGACGCCGGAGGGGGTGGTCGGCCGTCACGCCAGAAGGAACCTGGAAAAGCGCCAGGAGATGGAGGACCGCTGCATCGAGCGGCGCATGAGCAATCGTGATTTGATGCGGGCCGTCCAGGGGGAGGCGGGCAAGCGTCGTCAGGGTGGTCGGCCGGTTGAACTGCCGTTCGAGATGGTCAGCGCGGTGAACCGGTTGCACGCGGCAGCCGAGAGTTTCGTCCGGCTGTGCAAGGCCGTGGCCCGGCCCGATGAGCGGACGCTGGCGGCGGTCGAGGGATTGTCGCCGGAAACGCGGCGGCGGGTCTTGGACGAAAAAGCGGCCGGGGACAAGGGCGGCTCATTCCTGTCGCACATGAAGGATAAGCGGCGAAAGCTCGTGATACAGGCACGCGACTGGATGGAACAGTGGGCCAGGAAGATGGCAAAAGGCTGACCTGGTACGGGCTGGTGGGATCTGGGCTGGCGGGACCAGTACGCAAAAGGTCCGGCGGTAGACTCCCGGGACATGTTCAATATCGTGGTGGGCATGGTCTGGCAGACGACGCTGGTCACAGCGCCAATCTACCTGGTAATTCAGCACTGGATGCAGTTGTCTGTGTCGCTGGGGGGTGTGCGCGGTGACCTCGATCATCCTCAAGTTCACCTGGTATGACCGGCTCGGGCCGGGGGAGATGTATCTGGCGGATCAGTCCCGACGCGCCGAGACGTGACGTCCGGGTATCCGAACAACCTGCCATACCAGCCCCATCTCGCTCAGCGGTGATCGATGTTCCAGGTCACCAGCCTGCTGCATCCTGCCCAACAATTCGCGCTGCGATGTAAGATACCGTCTGGTCGCGGCGACTGGGTGGCGGATGACCGCAGCGCTGACCATAGCTCAAAGGTGTCCCTTGGCAACGGACTGGTCCGGGATTGTGCGTGAGTACGCCCCGCTGGTGTGGAAGACCGTGTATCGGCTTCTGCCCCGCGAGGCGGATGCGGCCGACTGTTTCCAGGACACGTTTGTCTCGGCATTTGAGTTCTCACGGCGTGGTCCGGTGAACCACTGGGCCGGCTTGCTGCAACGCCTGGCTACGGCGCGGGCACTGGACATCCTCCGGCGGCGCTATCGCCGTCAGACCGACCCTCCAGCCAGCGCCGAACCCCTCGACACATCGCCCGCCAGCGATCCGGTCGGTCGGGCGATGGCAGCCGAACTCGGCGGTCAGCTTCGCGATGTCCTGTCGCAGTTGCCCGAGCGCGAGTGCGCAGTGTTCTGCCTGCGGTTCTTGAGCGAGCTCAGTTACCAGGAGATCTCCGGCAGCGGACCGGGCTGACCCGATCACGAAGCTAATCATCCGGCTCGCGGAGCGAAACGGTTCCGGGGCTTAACCTCCGCGCCGGATCCAAGCTCGGGGCGCGTTACCGGTCTCCGTCTGGATCCGGCGGTGTGGCGGCGCGAACGACCGGGGCCATTACCCGGTAACCTGCGTTAGAAAGGTTTCACTTGAACAAGCCATCTCTCACCCGTGTCTTCGCAACGGTCATCGCGTCGCTCTTGCTTTGCCTGCGGCCCGTGAGTTCGAGTTTCGCCGGCCAGGACGCGGCCGCCGAGAAGCCATTCCTGCACCCGCTGTTCTCGGATCACATGGTTTTGCAACGGGACATGGGGACCGCTATCTGGGGTTGGACGCGGCCGGGCGAGGCCGTCAAGGTGACGCTGGCCGACCGGACAGCAACCGGCGTCGCCGACACGCAGGGGAAGTGGGTGGTCAAACTGAAGGCGCTGCCGGTCGGCGGCCCGCACACCCTGACCGTTGCCGGACCGCAGACCGTCGAGATCAAGGAGGTGCTGGTGGGCGACGTGTGGATTTGCTCGGGCCAATCGAACATGCAGATGTCCGTGGGCGGCTCCATGAACGCCAAGGAGGAGATTGCCGCCGCCACGCATCCGCGAATACGCTTCTTCAGCGTGCCATGGTGCGGGTTTCGCCCGGGGCAACCGCAAGTGATGCATACCGAGCCGCAGCAGACGGTTGCCGCCGGGTGGGAGGTGTGCTCGCCGCAGACGGTGGGCGGTTTTTCCGCAGTAGCGTATTTCTTTGCCCGCGACTTGCAGAAGGAAGTGGATGTACCGATCGGCCTGATCCGCGCCGCCGTGGGCGGGTCATCAATCGTTTCCTGGTGCTCGTTGCCCATGCTGGAGGCCGCACCGGAACTCAAGGGCGAACTCCGGTCGCTGGTTGCGCTGAAGGCCGTGGTCAGGGAGAACAATGTCGGCCAGGCGTATTTCGATGGGGTGCTCCAGCAGTGGTGGCACGACAACGACGCGGGTATGCGTGAGGGCTGGTTCAAGCCCGATTGCGACACCAGCGGGTGGAAGAAACTCACGCTGGCCGAAGACGGCAAGTTGACCAGCCCGCCGCGCTTCGACGGCATCGCCTGGTTCCGCAAGGAAGTGGACATCCCGCAGGACTGGGCCGGCAAGGACTTGAGCCTTTACATCACCGGCCTGTGGGAGCCTGATACGACCTGGTTCAACGGGACCGTGGTAGGGACATTCGATCAGGGCTGGATCAACCGCACCTCGAAGGTGCCAGGGGCGCTGGTGAAGGCGGGGCGCAACGTCATCGCGGTGCGTGTCATGGTCGCCCAGGGGAGCAAGGGCTATCAGGGTCCATCCGGGGCATCCAAGATCGAACTGGCCGGCAGCAAGCCGCCGGCGGTGATCGCCCTGGGCGGCGAAAGGTCGCTGCAGCAATCGACCCCGCGGGCGAAACTACCTCCCTACCCGCACCGCCTGGATAACGACTTCCAGGTTCCTACCGTTCTGTACAATGGCATGCTCGCGCCGCTCACGCCCTTCG
>JBIOJL010000417.1:0-5316 GCA_044450885.1 Tepidisphaerales bacterium | reverse complement strand
GCGCTGGTGCGCGGCAATGAGATCATCGTCTCCAACATGGACTGGCCGTTTCCGAAGTTCAAGAACACGAAACACCGGATGCCGGCGACACTGTCGATCATCAAGCTGAACCAGGCTGAGTCAAAGTAACAGCGGAAGGCGATCATGTCGGAAGCAAACAAGGCCCTTGTCCGGTGTTACTATGCCCAGGCCATGGGCGATCTCTCGGGAATCGACCAGGTTGTCGCCAATGCCTTCGTGGACCATCATTTTCCGCCGGGACTGCCCGCCGGCCCGGCGGGCGTGCGCCAGTTTTTCCGGGGCATCCTCGGCGGCGTGTTCAGCGACATGAAGATTGAGATCGACTACATGCTCGCCGAAGGCGACAAAGTCGATTGCCACTTCGCCCTCCTGGCCAGGCACACCGGCGAATTCGCCGGCATCAAGCCCAAGGGGAACATCATCCGTTGCCCAGCCATCAGCACCTTCCGCGTCGAAGCCGGGAAGTTGGCCGAGGCGTGGGAGATTTTTGACAGCGGGAGTCTGTTTGCGCAAATGCGGGCGTAGTGCGTTTCCGGTAATCGGTGATCGGTGATCGGTAATCAGTGATCGGTGGTCAGTAATCAGTGATCGGTAATCAGTAACCGGTGATCGGGTTGGAGAACATTCATGAACATGGTTTTCATCGCTCCCCGTCGGTACGTTCAAGGCCGGAATCTGCTGCGCGAGGCGGGCACATATGTTGCCAAGGTTGGCAAGAAGCCGCTCGTGCTGTGGGATGCGCGAGTGAAGAAGATCGTGGGCGAGCGGCTGCTGGGCAGCCTCAAGGAGGCCAAACTCGATGTCGTGGACGTGGAGTTCAAGGGTGACTCCACCAGGGCCGAGGTGGCGCGCGTGGCCCACATCGCCCGGGAGAGCGGCACGGACATGATCGCCGGCGCCGGCGGCGGCAAGACGCTCGACACCGCCAAAGCCGCGGCCGCCGCGGCCGGCACCAGGATGGTCAGCATTCCCACGGTGGCCTCGACCGATTCGCCGACCAGCTCGTTCACCGTCTGGTACGACGAACAGGGCAACTGCACCGGCTTTGAGAGCTGGGGCGTCAACCCGGACCTGGTGCTGGTGGACAGCCAGGTGATCGCCGACGCGCCGGTGCGGGCGTTCGTGGCCG
The DNA here is from genome assembly GCA_044450885.1 of Tepidisphaerales bacterium. Lineage (GTDB taxonomy): Bacteria > Planctomycetota > Phycisphaerae > Tepidisphaerales > Tepidisphaeraceae > JANYKD01. The sequence goes on along the minus strand of JBIOJL010000417.1, from coordinate 4,166 downwards.
GGATGGGCGATGCGCTCTCGACCTGGGTCGAGGCGCGGGTAGTGCAGCAGACTCGCGGGCAAAACCTGGCCGGCGGCATCGCAACGATGGCGGCGATGGCCATCGCGCGGCTCGGCTATGACACGCTTATGGAACATGGGCTGGAAGCCATGCGGGCCGTGGAGAAGCATGTGGTCACGCCGGCCGTGGAGAAGGTGATCGAGGCCAACACGTTGCTCTCGGGCCTGGGGTTCGAGAGTTGCGGCGTGGCGACGGCCCACATGATCGCCAATTGTCTGCCGTCGTTCCCTGAATGCCGCGGGCTAATGCACGGCGAAGAGGTCGGTTTCGGGATCATCAGCCAGCTCTGTCTCGAGGATGACACGCCAACCGCGGAGATCCACAAGATCGTGGACTTCGAGATCGCCACCGGACTTCCGGTGACGTTCGCCCAACTGGGACTGGAAGGCGTGACGCGCGAGCGGCTCAGGAAGATCGGCGACATCTGCGCCGGGCCGAGCTCACTGTGCCACGCGCATCCCTTCAAGGTGACGTCGGACAGCATTCTGGACGCGATGATCGCGGCGGATGCGCTGGGGCGAGAGCGGAAGAAACTGCGGTAGGACAGGCTTTCTTGCCTGTCGTCGGATGGCCGGTGGGACAGACATTCTTGTCTGTCAATGGCAGATATGGTCAATCTACGCATGAAGGAGCCTTCCATGAACGAGTCCAACTCGAAATCGTCGTCCGCCGTTGAATCACGTCGAGGTTTTCTCAAGCTCACGGGAAGGGCGGCCGCCGCGTCGGCGCTGGCGGGCGTGGCCGTGCCGGCGGTCCACGCGGCCGCCGATGAGACGAACAAGCTCGCGATCGTCGGCATCGGCGGACGCGGCAGCGGTGCGATTGTTGATGCGTTCAGCACCAAAGGCGGGCCGGTCAAGTTGCACGCGATCGCCGAGGTCTTTGAGAATAAACTCCAGGAGCGGCTCAAGAGCTTCAAGGGCCGGTTTGCCGACAAGGTCGACGTCACGCCCGACCGCTGCTTCGTGGGGTTTGACGGGTACAAGAAAGCGATCGACACACTCTCGCCGGGCGATGTGGTGATCCTGACCACGCCGGCAGCCTTCCGGCCATCGCATTTTGAATATGCCGTGCAGAAGGGCGTGAACGTGTTCATGGAGAAGTCGTTTGCCACGGATTCGCCCGGCGTGCGGCGGATGCTGAAGTCGGTCGAGATCTCCGAGCAGAAGAACCTGAAAGTCGGTGTCGGCTTCATGTGGCGGCATTCCAAGGCGCGGCAGGAGGTGATCAAGCGCATTCACGACGGGGCGATCGGCGATGTGAACACGCTGCGCATCTACCGCGTGCATGGCCCGCATCGTTGCCCGATCCGGCCAAAAGACCAGAACGAAGTGGCCTTCCAGGTGCAGCATCCCATGAGCTTCAACTGGCTTTCCGGGAGTTTCTTCGTCGACTGGCACTGCCACAACATCGACGTGGCCTGCTGGGTAAAGAACGCGTGGCCGGTCTCGGCCCAGGGGATGGGCGGCCGGTGCTACGCCGAGGTGGGTAACCTCTTTGACCATTACTGCGTTGAGTACACGTTTGCAGACGGAGCCAAGCTGTTCGCGTTCTCGCGGCACATGGACCGCTGCTGGAACACCTATTCCGACCACGCCCACGGCACCAACGGCTCGGCGCTGATCATGGCCAACTTGGACACTCCAGCGCCGAAGATCTACAAGAGCCAGAGGATGGTACCCGAGGAAGTGGTCTGGAAATACGAAGGCCAGGAACCCAATCCGTATGTCGAGGAATGGCAGGTGCTGGTCGACGCCATTCGTCAGGGCAAGCCGCACAACGAATCGCGCCGGGCGGCCGAGGCCGACCTGGCGGCAATCATGGGCCGGGCGGCCACCCACACCGGGGCGTTCGTTACCTGGGACGCGGCGATGAAGTCCGATTTCCAGTATGTGAAGGACATCGACAGCCTGACCTTCGACACGCCCGCGCCGATCCTGTGCGATGCCGAAGGCAAGTACGCCGCCCCGGTGCCGGGGATCACCAAGGAACTGTGAGGTTCTTCCAGAGTCTCCCGGCAAGCCGTTCGCAGCGAGTCCAGACCATGAATGGCGACAACCCTACCAATCCGCCCGAAGAGTCGACCCCGCCCGTCATCCCTTACGCCACTCCTGTCGGCCTGGGCCCCGACCAGCCCGATTTCGGGTGCTGGCGCCGCGGCGGTTGCGTCATCGTTGCCAGGACTTGCGCAGCCCTCCCACCCATCTGCTTCAAGTGTGGCCAACCAACCGAACGCTACAAACTCCACGAACTCACCTGGCATCATCCCCTGTTCTATTTCCTTGCTCCCACCATCCTCTTTGCCATCATCATCCTGTGCGTGCAGGAGAAGGCCAAGATCCGAATCCCCGTCTGCGAGACGCACTATCGAAAGCACTGCAACTGGATCACCATCTCCTGTTTAACCGTCCTCGCTGGTATCGGCATCGGCGTCGGTATCGCGTGGGCCAATCGGGGCTTGGGTCGCACGGAAGACGTCGCCTTGTTCGGCCTCCTTGCCGGATTATTCGCGACGATGCTCGCCCTGGTCCTGTACAACCATTTCGGCCGCATCGCCCATGCCACACGAATCGACGCCCACTTTGTCCGCCTCGGCGGCGCCGGCGAACAATTCCTCAACCGCCTGCCGTCGGCGTAGCCGGGGTCATTCCTGCCGTGAGGCTTTGGCTGTGCGTGGCAGGTCACGCTTGGCCAGTTCGCGGAACTCCTCCATGTGCTTCGTCCACGCCGCGTCGAGTTCCTTAACCTTGTCCGGATTCTCCGCGGCTAGGTTCTTTGTTTCGGAGCGATCCGTCTTCAGGTTGAAGAGTTCCCACGGGCCCTTGATGGCGGCCACCAATTTCCAGTCGCCCATGCGGATGGCCTTGTTGCCAATGTGATACCAGAAGATATAGTCGCGCGTCAGCGAGTTGTCTTTGGCAAAGGCCGGCACGAGGCTCACACCCGGCGCGGGCGGAACGGGTTTGCCGTCGTAAGTCTCCGGGCGCTTGCCGCCGGCCAGTTCGAGAATTGTGGGGACGATGTCGATGAGATGTCCCTGGTCGCGGCGGAACTCGCCGCGGGCGGCGATGCCCTTGGGCCAGTGGACAATCAGCGGCGTGGAAATGCCGCCTTCATGGACCCACGACTTGTGCAGGCGGAACGGCGTATTGGCCGCCGTGGACCAGCCGGGGCCAAGGCAGAGAAAGGACTTGGCCGAGCCGGGCGGCGCGGTCGGGTCGTGCTTGTCGCCGCGATTGAGCTGCTCGGCGCTGGCGCCATTGTCGGACACGAAGAAGACGATGGTGTTGTCGAGGGCGCCCATGGTTCTCAGTTGCTCGAGCACCCGGCCGATCTCGATGTCCATGCGGTGAATCATGGCCGCGTGAATGGACATTTTGACCGCCTGGAACCGCTTCTGTTCCGCCGTCAGCTCGTTCCAGGGGATGGCTCGGGCGACTTCGCCGGGACCGATCTGCTTGTGCAACTCCGCTTCCTTGAGGTTCCAGTCAGGCACGAAGTTTGGCTCGAGTTTCGATAAATCGCAGTTGAGCAGGCCCATTTGGCGGAGACGTTCGTGGCGTTCCTGGCGAATGGCATCCCAGCCTGAGTTGTAGCGGTCCTTATAGACGGCAATATCCTCGGCGGGCGCCTGCAGCGGAAAGTGCGGGGCGATGAAGGCCAGGTACATGAAGAACGGCTGCTCGCGCGTCCTGGCCTGGTGGTCGGCCAGCATGTCGATGGCGTACTGGGCGATGGCAGTGGTGGAGTAGTAGCCGCTGTCGGGTTTCACCGCGGGCAGGGGTTTGTCATCCAGCGTGTGGGCTTTCGGATAGAAGTTGCGATCGTGGTCGTTGATGCAATACGACCGGTCAAAGCCACCGGCCAGTACCTTGCCATCGATGTGCCACTTGCCGGAGTGATAGGAGCGGTATCCCAGCGGATGGAGCATTTCCGGCAGCAGCCGTGCCCAGGCGGGGCGCTTGCCGTTGGCGCCGCCGTCCATGTCGGGCAGCGAATCGCGGCGGATCTGGTAGGGGTAGTAGCCGGAGAGCAGGCAGGAGCGCGACGGCCAGCAGCGCGTGGTGTTGTAGAACTGCGTGAAGCGCAGGCCGTTGGCGGCAAGG
>JBIOJL010000416.1:0-5327 GCA_044450885.1 Tepidisphaerales bacterium | reverse complement strand
GAGCAAGCCCGGCCCGCATTTCGTGCGCGTGTGGGCGGGCGATTTTGAGAGCAAAGGCCAGGTGCGGGCGGCCACCATGCAGTTCCCGGTGGAACTGCCCAACTTGGAATACGAGCGGCCGGGGTCGGACATGCCCACGCTGCAACAGATGGCCAAGGCATCCGGCGGCGTCGCGCTGGAGATGGCCGATGCGGAGAAGGCGGCCGATGTTTTCAAAGTCAGGCGCGTGGCGCGCGTGCTGGAAGACCGGCAGGAAATCTGGAACGCGCCAATCATGTTCGGGACGATCCTGGCGGCGATCTTTGTGGAATGGGTGTTGCGGAAGAAGTTCCGGCTGGTGTAAACCATGAGTGTGATCGAGCAAGACAGCACGGTGGATCTGGCCGGGATGCGGGCGGGAATTGTCGCCCGGCTGAAGCGCTTCCGCGCCCAGGTGCGGGTACACATGCTGGCGGAGGGCGTGGCGCGGGTCGTGGGGATGACGGTGGCCCTGGCGCTGCTCAGCCTGATCCTCGACCGGCGGCTGAAATTGCATTTGGGGACGCGCATCGGCTTCCTGATCCCCGCGCTGGCCGTGATCGGGCATGAAATCTGGCGGTGGATCATCGCCCCGCTGCGGGCCAAGCTGGGGCTGCTGGACCTGACGACGGCGCTGGATCGCAAGCGCCTCGGCTCGGTGGCGATCACCAACGTCGGCAGCAACGGAGACTCGGCCCTGTCGGCGCGGGTGGCGACAGTGATGGAACTGCCGTCGCTATTGACCAGCCCGACGCCGCCGTCGCGGGCGTTTGTGGAACAGGCGGTGCAGCGATCGCATGAGGCGCTGGCGGAACTGGACTTCTCCAAGCACCTGAACCGCGCGCGGCTTCGCAAGATGCTGGGGGCGATCGCACTGGCGCTGTTCGTGCCGGCGCTATTGACGGTCGTGTATCCGTCCGCGATGAAACTGTGGGCCAAGCGCTGGTTGATGGGATCCAACGAGCCGTGGCCGCAGCGGACTCATTTGCAGGTGGCCGGGCTGGAAGACGGGCGGATCGTGGTCCCGCGCGGCGAGCCGTTCGTGCTGCGCGTGTCGGCCGCGCCGGGCAGCGAGGCGCCGGCCGCGGTGTCGGTGCGGTTCCGCGAGGGACGCGGAGAGCGGATCAGTGGAGGAATGAACCAGTTCCGGGCCAATGACTTCCGCTATGACTTCGTGACCGTGGTGGCGCCCATTCGGGTGGAGGTCTGGGGCGGCGATGATGAACTGGAGCCATTCGAGATCGCCCCGGTGGACCGGCCGAAGATTGTCCAGCTCCAGCTCACCTCGCAGCACCCGACCCAGGAGAAACCCGAAACCCATGCCTTCGGCGGCGAAGATGCCGAGACGTCGTTCCTGCCCAGAACGGCGTTGGAACTGACGTTCACAGCCAACGTGCCAGTGTCCGAGGTGCATTTGAAGAACTCGCAGGCGACCCCGTCGGATGGGGATTTGCGGCGGCTGGATGAGCGGACGTTTGCCGTCAAGTGGACGCACGACCAGGCGGTGCAGTTGCAGATCGAGTCGGTTTCCGCGAGCGGCAACCTCGCATCGTTGCCGTTGCCGGTGTCGATCGGGTTGAAGGTGGACCAGGCGCCCAAGGTGACGATTGGGTACACAGGCGTGCGCCTGCGGGTGACACCGATGGCGCATATCCCGCTGACGATCAATGTCCGGGATGACTACGGCATTGCCCGGGTGGATTTGAATCACAAGGTCGAGATGCCCGACCCGGCCGATCCGGCCAAGATGAAGGCGACGACCTCCACCGTGAACCTGATGCCGACCACCCGGCCGGCAAAGGAACTGGACATCCAGTTGCAGCGGCAGGTGGACGTGGCCGAGTTCAAGCTCTCGCCCGGGGCGATGTTGTCGCTGACCGGCGCGGCGACGGATGCCTGCTACCTCGGCCCGCAGACCGGCCAGTCGCGTGCCGTGACCTTCAAGGTTGTCGCTCCCGAGGAACTGTTCAAGGAGATACTGCTGAGGCAACAGGCCGAGCGCGGCAAGTTCCGCAAGGCCACCGACGAGGCCGAGAAGATGCGGGATGCGCTGCAGATCATGGTCACCCCCGAATCGCAGCAGCAGGTCATCCGCCAGCACCGGGCGCTGCAGCGCGAGGTGCTGCGCATTCACACCGCCTTCAGCGAGTCGCTGCTCGAGTTGAAACTCAACGGGCTGGGCAGCCCCGAGGCATACGAGATGATGGAGAAGAACATCCTCTCTCCCATGAAGAAACTGCATGACGAACTGATGGTGCCGCAGCGCGAGGCGTTGGAATCCATCGGGCAATCGAGTTCGAACCAGACCCTGGCGGATGCCACCGCCCGGCAGGAACAGATCGTCGAGCGCATGAAGGAGATCCTCAAGCAGATGGCCCAATGGGACAGTTTCGTGGACGTATTGAACCAGCTCAATGATATCATCCGGCAGCAGACGAAGATCAACCAGCAGACGGACCAGATGAAATCGAAACAAACCGAGGGTTTATTCGACAAATAAAGTGCTTGGAACTGATGGGTCGAGGTGATTAGGATGTAGCGTAGTTTCGGGAGGGTCGTGCTTCCGCACGACCGCGGCCGCACCGAGTGCGGCCCACCCAAGAGAAAGCAACGGAGACACAGCGATGCGTAAGAATATTGTTTTGTTCGGCATTTTGTATGCAGTGATGGCCATGGCGCCCTGGGCGCGAGGGGAGGGCAGCACGCCCAAGGTCAGCGAAGGGGACCAGGTGCAGTTCCAGCAGAAGGCCGTCGGCGCCATGGTGGGCGAATTGCAGGAGCGCATGTTCCGCCTCGCGGAGATGACCCGCGAGGCCGAGCCCGAGGATTCGGCCAAGCTGCTGATGGCCGTGCGCCGGGCCCGCGAACAGCTCATCGTCGAACAGATCAAGGACGTGGTGGAACAACTGGCCAAGCAGGACCTGAGCAAGGCCACCGACGAACAGAAGCAGATCCTGGTGAAGCTGGAGGATCTCAAAAAGCTGCTCCTGTCAACGGACCTGGACCTGGCGATGCAGATCGAACGGCTGCGGCAACTCCAGGCCGCGATCAAGAAGCTGGATGAGAACATCAAGGAGGAAAAACGCCAGGAAGCCCAAACCGGCCAGATGGCGCAGGCTCCCAAGACCGATCCGAAGAAGCTGGACGATGCCAAGAAGGAGCAGGAGCGCAACCGGGCGGTGACGGACGCCATCGCGCAGATAGCCAAGGATCTCGGCCAGTATGGTGCCAAGGCCGTGCCGGGTTTGCAGGCGGGATCGGGGTCGATGTCCAAGGCAGAGGCCGGCCTCGGCGCAGGCAAGCCGGGCGATGCCCAGGGCCAGCAGAAGGACGCCATTGCCTCGCTCCAAAAGGCCAAGGAAGAACTGGAACAGGCGAAACAGAAGCTGTTGCAGGAGATCGAGAAGCTCGTTCGGGTGCAGGTGATGGAGAACCTGATGGCGATGCTGGAGCGGCAGCGGGCCGTGCGCGGGGCGACCGAGGCGCTGGCCTCGCGGGTGCAGAACAGCGAGCGCGAGGCGCTGCTGCGCGTGAAGCAACTGGCCGGCGCCGAGCAACGCGTGGCGGACGTCGCGGAGCAGACGGTGCAACTGATCGAGGAGACGCAGTTCAGCGTTGCCCTGCCGCCGATCCTGAAGAATATCCAGCGGCGTTGCCTCTATGTGACGGCCGACCTGCAGGCCGGCCATGGCGGCATCGAGGTGGTGGCCGCCCAGAAGCAGATCGAGCAGGACATCCAGGAACTGCTGGAGACATTCAAGAATTCCTATACGCCGTCGAGCGGGAATTCGCAGTGCAAGAGCTGCGGCGGCAACAAGAACAAGCTGCTGGCCGAACTCAAGGTGCTGCGCCTGCTGCAAATCCGCGTCAATCAGGAAACCAAAGATGAGGATGTGCTGCGGGCCAAGGCCCAGACCCTGAGCACCGATCTGCAGGGCAAGATCGGCGCCACCCGCGACATCGAGGGCCAGGTCCGCGATGCCACCCAGAAACTGCATCACATGATCTGTCCGGATTGTCTCAAGGACGACTAGGAAGAGGCAACATATGAAACGTCTACTGATATTCACGATCGCACTCGGCCTGACGGGCGGAACAGCCTCGGCGCTGGTGCGGACCAAGCCCGAGCAGCGCATGCGCGACCCGCTGCGCTACCTGGCCAACGACATGGGCAGCATCACCCAGGACCTGGGCCTGATGAAGACCGGCCAGCCGGTGCAGAAGAAGGAGCAGCAGGTCGTCGCGCATCTCGATGAGTTGATCAAGTTGCTGGAGAAGCAGTGCAGCGGCAGCGGCAATGGCGGCTCGCGCAACCCCACCCGGCCGATGAACAGTTCGCGGATCGCCGGCGGGCCCGGCGGCCAGGGCGAGATGATCAACGCCCGCGAGAACGGCAAGGAGTGGGGCAGCCTGCCACCGCAACTTCGCCAGCAGATTCTCCAGTCGCACACCGAAGGTTTCCCGCCGGGGTATGAGGCGATCCTGCAGAGCTACTACCAGCGATTGGCGCAAGAGAAGACCGCCGATGGCGGGCTCGATCGCGCCGCATCTCCCACAACCAGGCCAACCCGTCCATGAGAATGCAGCATTTCATCATCGTTGCCCTGGTGGGAGTTCTTGCCAGTGCCGTATCGGCCGCCACCATCCGCAAGGCCGACGATACGCTCGTCAACGGCGAGGTGGCCGGGCTCAGGGATGGCAAGGTGCTGGTGGCCAAGCCCGGCACCGTGATCGCCTCCGGTGCCAAACTTTCCGGCACCGTCATCGGCACGGAAGGGTCCTGGAACAACGAAGGACACACGCGCGAGAAGGCGTTCGACGGCGACCTGACCACCTATTTCGATGGTCCAACCGACGTCTCCTGGGTCGGCCTGAACCTGGGCAGCGCCAAGGTCATCACCCAGATCCGTTACGCTCCGCGCCCGGGCGAGAAGTATGCCGCCCGCATGGTGGGCGGCAAGTTCCAGGGGTCCACTACCGCCGACTTCAGCGCCGGCGTGGTCGATCTGTACACCATCGGCACAATTCCGCCGGAAGGCGTGCTCACCGCCCAGCCCATCACCGTGTCAACGCCGTTCCGCTACGTGCGCTACGTGTCGGCCGCCGAAGGTTACGGCAACGTCGCCGAGGTGGTCTTCGAAGGGGCCGCGCCGGCCGCCCCGGTGGTGACCGGCGCCGAGACCCCGGTTGCGCTCGAGGACATCGCCATCATCACCCTGCGGGAGAAACCCCGCCCGGTCGAGCCCAACGCCAACACAGGCATGTCGGAGGAAGAGCAGTCGGTCATGGGCGGCCTGGTGAACTTCTTC
>JBIOJL010000415.1:0-5354 GCA_044450885.1 Tepidisphaerales bacterium | reverse complement strand
CTTCGCAATGTTACTCCTGAAGCGGCCATGCGCGCCGTTCTTGCCGGGCTCGAATTGAGTCCATACAGAATCGTCGATGGCCAGATTCATATTGGTGAATGCTGCCAGGGATTGCCGCATATTCAGTCGCGCGTTTACGATGTCGGTTTCGTGCTTGATGCAGCGGATACTTTTGTCAAGCGATGCAAGGCTCGCGATCGGCCGCCGACACCGACCGCAAACTCCCGGAATTCCGGTCAGGGCGGTGGACTCAGCGCCAACGGATCCACGGCCTTCGCCGGCGGATTCGGCGGCGGTGGATTCGGCGGCAGCCGCGCGCCGCTTGCGTCGACACGGGAAGAGATGCTCCGCGTAGCCATTGTGGACACCGCGGCGCAAGCCGATCCTGACGGCGGCGCATCGGCCTGTGTCGTCGGGCGAAGGCTGGTCGTAACCTGTTCTCCGGAGTCACACGAGCGGGTGCGGCAGGCGCTCGACGATCTCGCCACGTCGATTCACGACAAGGAGAACCGGCCATGAAACATCTCACCCTGGCCACATCCGCTCTCGTGCTGTTGGTGAGCCTGCTGTTCTGGATACGCGGTCCCGATCGCTCCGGCGACTCTGTCGACCGGCGACACGTCAGTGCCATCGGCGTGCCGACGGAGGTTCTCCATCCCGCCACGCGGCCCTCCATGCCGGGACTGTACAAACGTATTCCCGAAGTCGACCTGCGCGATGTGCTTCTGGAGGATGCCATTGAGCGGCTGCGAATCGCCACGGGGTTGAACATCGTCGTGCAGTGGGGCGCAATCGAGAAACTCGGCCTTGACCAGAAGACTCCGATAACCTTGAAGCTTCGCGATGCTTCCGCTCTTGCGGTCGCACGGGCGATGTTGCAGCCGCGGATCATCACTCTGGGCCGGCCGATTTGTCTTGTTGACGAGAACATCCTCATTCTTACTGCCGGCATGGATTCGAGTACATCTGCCGAGACTCACGTCTACGATGTGAGCGACATCATCCTGAATGCCATCACCTTCCATTCACGGCTTCCAGCGACCCTTCCGTGGGCGGAAACTTCAAGCTCATTCGTTGGACTGATGATTGCCAGTTGCGGCGACGAAAAGAGTGTGGTTACCGCCCTCGACGAGGCAATCCTGCACATTAGTCGAGAATCGTGGGTCGAGAACGGTGGCAAGACCGGCGTTCTCACCTACTTTGCCGGCCATTTCGTGATCACCACCACCCCCGAGACCCACGAGGGAATCGCCCGCCTCCTGGGTGAGTTACGAAAGGGGCGATCCAAATGAATCGGGAGCAACGCAGGTCGCCGGATAGCTCGTGGCACGGGCGTCTCGCCCGTGCGCTGCGGTGCGCCGCAGCGCGTCGAGTCGTGCGTCCGTCAGCTCGGTCATGGGCGGACCCGTCTATGGTCCATCGTCGAGGTGTGCCGAGATGACGCGATCCGCTTGGTCCATTGCGTTCGTCTGTCTCGCCGCCGGGATCGGCTGCGGCTTCTGGCTGTTTCGCGACAAGACCCCGCCGCCAGACCCCTGCCCCGATCCGTCCGATGTCATCATCCAACGGCTGGAAATCCGCGCCGGCACCGGCGAAGGCGAATTGTCGCAGATTGCCCGGCAACTCGGGCGGCAACTGGTCATCGATCCAGACCTCACGGACGGGCCCAATCCAACCCAGGTCGTCGAACCGCTCATCCTGAAACATGTCAGCGGCGAGGCCGTCTTGAAGGTCATGCGCGTGCGGTATCACGAAGTACCCATCTTCGTGGAAGGCCGGACGCTGCATGTGCGGGCGTGGAAGGCGTCCGATGTGAAGTCGCGCGTGTACGACTGCGGACCGGCCTTGCGCCAAGCCAGGATGTTCAGCCGTGAAGCGGCCGTCCAATCCGGCTGCGGCGTGAGCGGCGCGGGGTCCGAGAAGCACGCAGCAGAGCAACTGGTGCAGGCCATTGAAGCAGTCTTACGAACGAGCTGTTATGGCGATCCTGATCCGATCGTCAAGCTGGCGGGCGCGCGGCTCGTGGTTGTGGGGTCGGAAGACGCACATGCCGAGATTAAGCATGTGTTGGAGGCGCTGGGTCTCGAAGGCGAGAACTCGGGGAGGATGCCATGAAGCGACGTTATCTGCTCTCTGCGCTTACGCTGGCGGCCATCGTCTTGGCCATCGTCTGCGTCCATCCGTGGAATCGACGGGCTGTCTCGCCTGCCGTTGGTTGGGATGCGCGAGTCCTGGTTCCCCATCGCAGGGCACCGGCGGCGCGCGTTGATCTTTCCCGCCGAATCGCCGAGGTGCATTTCGACGGCATCACCTTCGCAGACGCGGTTGAGAAGGTGCGCCGCCAGACAGGGCTGAACATCGTGGCCGAATGGCGCACGTTGGAGGCCGCGGGCATCGAGTCCACTGCTACCGTGCATCTTTCACTGCGCGATGTCAGTCTCGAAACGCTATTGCGATCGCTTCTCGATCAGGTTGGAGGTGGCAACGTCCGGCTGGCGTGGTTCATACAGGACACCATTGTTCTTCTGACAACACAAGAGCAAGAATGGCGTTTCGCTGAAACCCGGGTCTACGATGTCCGCGACATCGTTCTGGACGTCCTGCAATTTCGCAGAAAGACCGCAGCAGCCGAGACTCAGCCGGCGGTTTTGGGGGCAACGAATGCCACTGTCTCCGGTGGCCCGCAGGGTGGTAACCGTCCTCGCCGTGGTGGCCGAGCTGGCGGTCGTGCCAGGTCGTCAGGGGGGCTGTTTCTCTTCGACGTGGACAACAAATTGGATACCGAATATTCCGTCGCTGTGCTCATCGAACAATGTGTTACGGACATAGAGCCAGACGGCTGGATGGTAAATGGCGGCAGGCTCGGTTCGGTCGAGTACTTCGCCGGTCGGCTCATAGTCAGGACCGCGCCCCGGAATCTCGACAAGATCGAGGAACTGCTCGCCGGGCTTCGCGGGCAAAGGTGACCCTTATGCAACGCCTTCGCAACATCCTCTTAATCCTGTGTCTGCTCCTGCTCGCCGGTGACCTGCTGCTCTGGTGGACCAGCCGCCGGGCGGTCAGCATTGTCGCCATCCAGGTTCCGCCCGATGGCCGGGCGCAGTTCATCGCGTCGCACCGGTCGCGGCTCTATCTGGCCATTTCGGGCTACGTGCTCGATGACCGGCACCGGCTGTGGATCGACGGGACCGTGGGTACCTGGGAGACCGGCCAGGAGTTGCTGAACGAACTGACGACGAACGCGAAGAACACGGCCACGTTCGGCCCGGCCGGGTTTGCCAACGGGGCAACGGAAGTTGCCGGCGGCGGGCGCTGGTGGTTGTTCTGGATACCGCAGTGGCTTCCGGCAGGGCTGTTGTGCATCTGGCCGGCCACGCGGGCCCGCGCCGCGATCCGTCGCTGGCGGCGGCGACGCAACGGGCAGTGCCTCGAGTGCGGCTACGACCTGCGGGCCACGCCGGAGCGCTGTCCGGAATGCGGGACGGTTCGGCGGCTGGCCGAACCGAGGTGAGACCATATGATGAAATCCAAGACGGAAATCATCGGAAGGACCGTACACAAGCTCTACACCCGTCTGTGTGCGAACAGTGTGGATGAGGATGGGGTTCAGTATCGCAGTTTCGATGTCTGGCTTGAACTCTGGCCAAACACACTCGCAGGCGCAATGGAATTTGAGCCGCGATGGACTACCGCCCTTTGTCGCCATCATCCGTGGACCCCACGACCGTTGGCGCGGGCTTACCGGTGTTTGTCGCGGCCGGGGCCTTGGGCTCGCTCAGCGCCGTCGCCGGGGTGTCGGTTTCGATCTTCACCGACCAGATGTTTTCCCGGCCGCCGCGATCGCTGACGAAGAACACCCGGCCGCCCGGCGCCCAGACGGGGGACGCATTGACGCCCAGGCCATCGGTCAGGCGCTGCCGGCCGGTGCCGTCGGCGTTGACGATCCAGACGTCCTGCCCGCGGACAGCCGTCGAGTCCCTCTCGTTGGACATCACGATCGTGCTGAAGCAGAGCTTGGACCCGTCGCGGTTCCAGCAGGGCGAGACCACGGCCGCGTTCGAGGCGGCCACGACCTCGGTGAGCCGGTGCGGTTCGCCTTCAAGCAGGTCCACCGTCCACAAGCTGAAGGCGTGAGACCCGCGCTGGCGGGCCTTCTGGAACGCCAGCCGCTCCACGCCCTTCTGCGGCGAGAAGGTGGGGAACAGACCGTAGCCGACCATCTTCTTGGTATTCGAACCCAGGTCCAGCACCCACAACTCCCACTGGTCTGTTCTGGGCGAGAGCGAGCAATAAGCCAGGCGCGCACCATCGGGGCTGAAGGAGGGATGCATCTTCTGCGCATTCCCGCTGGTCACCTGCTGCACGCTCTTGCCGTCAATGTCCATCAGGTAGATGTCCCAGGCGCCGGCCCGGTTGGATGCAAAAGCGATTCTCTTGCCGTCGGGGGAGAAGACCGGTTGCGCGTCGTCGGCCGGGTCGCTGGTGAGTTGGACGACGCTCGATCCGTCCACGCGCTGCAGATAGATATCCGGATGTTCGCTGTGGCGCGTGCTGGCGAACACCATCCACTTGCCGGTGGGATCCAGCGAGATGTCGGCATCGTAACCGTCGTCGCAGATGGTGTGCTGTTGCAGCCCGGTCTCGCTCGACAGCGCCACCGCCGGTCGGGCAACCCCGTCCAATTCGCCGAACGAATTCACCGTCCGCGGCGCCGCTGCATTACGCTGAATCTGCACGAAGTCCGCCTCACGAGGCTGCGGGGCCGCGGACGGCGCCGGCGCGGCGACGGGAGCCGGGGCGGGCCGGCTGCTCACCTTCGATCCCGAGAACATGCCGCACCCCGTGGTGAGCAATCCCGCCACTGACCCGAGCACGATCGCGACCCGAGCGAAATTCCTGCTGCGCATGGGAAACCTCTTGCTGGCAACGCGACAGCCGTCACACACGTTACAGCCGTCGTCACCGTCGCTATCGGCACAATTTCCCAGGGTTATGAGCCACAACGTCGGCAAGTGGGCTCGGGCGGTTTATCGGACAGTGGTGATCGGCCGCGGGGCGCGAGGCCGTCTCCGATGGAAACAGCAGGTCGCCAGGCCGGATGAAATTGAGAAACAGCCGGACCAGCGATCGACAACGATCGCTGGTCCGGCCGAGTGATCACATGGGGCTATTGGTCAGATCAGTTGGGTTCCGAAAGCCTTCGACAGCAGGCTGAAGTCCTGGATGTTCACGACACTATCGCCATTGAAATCGCCGCGGCTCCACAGGTTCGTCGCCTGCCCGAAGTTGCCGGATAGCAGGCCGAAGTCCTGGATGTTGACCACGCCGTCCAGGTTGGCGTCGCCGACGAGCGT
>JBIOJL010000414.1:0-5380 GCA_044450885.1 Tepidisphaerales bacterium | reverse complement strand
GAACACTTGAACTCTTGAACGTTCTCTTTTTTCGCTTCGTGGTCCTTGGCGGCCCTTCGTGGTTGACAAATCCGCGCAACCCCCGAAAATTTCCCGAATTGCCTCTTGACACAATCCCTAACACTGTGGTATAATCAAGGGTCGGTAGTCCGTCATGAAAGCCGCTCGTGCTTTCAGGCATCTCGGGGTGAGACAAGGTCTCATGCCAACACGGAACGCGGCTGGGATCACACCATGGACGGGACCAGAAAGGACGGCTTCGGGACGTGAAAAGGACGTGGTTCTTCAAACGCCAGAAACACCCATGCAAATCATAACCGCTTATCACGGATGCACTTATGCCGCTACGCCCCCGCCCGCCAACCACCAGAACCTGTTTCCAGGACCGCCAACCACCAGGAATGAACATTCGCTTGACTTTCCAAATACCTGGAGTAGTTTATTATATTATTATTCGATTACGAGAGATCGGCGGGTTTCATCGGCGTTTTTTCCTCGGCATGGGACGGGGTGTTCCTGCACTCTGCCGGGGTGTGGATGGTGAGAGAGGTGCTCACGCTGGACGTGGGCGGAGATGGAGAGCGGCCATGGGACGCGCGAACTTCCGCTGGCGCTACGCGCTGGCGACGTTTCTATGCATGGGTCTGTCCGGCCGATTCACGGCGGTTGCCGCCAACGGGGGCTACACCCTGCGGACGTTGCCGATCAGCAGTTCTTCTTCCGCGGTTCTGGATTCCATCAACAACAACGGACAGGTTTGCGGTACCCGCTACCTGCCGGGCACCATTCCCCAGGCGTTTCTGCTGACCGGTAGTACGCTCGTGGACTTGACGCCGCCCGGGATCTCG
Source organism: Tepidisphaerales bacterium (assembly GCA_044450885.1). GTDB lineage: Bacteria > Planctomycetota > Phycisphaerae > Tepidisphaerales > Tepidisphaeraceae > JANYKD01. Next base: position 4,532 of record JBIOJL010000414.1, on the reverse strand, counting down.
GGCAGTCCCTGGGCCTACGGCCTGACTTCCACCGGCCAGGTACTGGTCAGCGCCGCCGGCCAGGTCTCTGTCTACGACAACGGACAGTTCACAAGCAAGGGGGACTGGGGCACTCCCTACAGCGGAGGCTTTGCCATCAGCGACAACGGCTGGATCGTCGGGGCCAAACACAGCGGCGCCACTGGGCGCGTGCCCGCGGCGTTCCTGAATGGCGTGGTGACGCCGCTTTCGAGCACCCAGGGGCTCTTCAACGCGGTCAACAGTTCAGGCCAGATGGCGGGCTTCAACGAATCGGGACTGGGTGAAGCGTGGGTCCGCGATGCCGGGGGAATCTTCCACATGCTTGGAACAATGGACGCCGACTACAGCCAGGCTCTCGACATCAACGAGTCCGGTGATGTCGTGTTCATCGCGAGGTATGCGACGTCACAACAAAACCCGCGCTCCTTCATCTATCACCTGAGCGACGGCACGACCACCGCCATCAGCAATTCCATCACGGGGCGGTACTTTCAGGCCGGCGCCATCAATGCCGCCGGTGTGATCGTGGGCGATCTCTATGACGGCAATAACCAGCACGTGGGTATAGGTCTGTATGCCGATGGCGTCTTGAACGACATCACCCGACAACTGGATCCTGCTGGCACGATGGCCTACTACGACGCGGCCGACATCAATGACCGCGGCGAAATACTGTTCAAAGCCTCTCACGCGGGGTGGGGGTACTACGTCGCTACTCCCGTCCCCGAGCCCGGCAGCGCGGCCATGCTCGTCGTCGGCTGCGCGGCCCTGATGGGCCGTCGTCGCGGCGCGAGGAAAAGGACCTGACAGGCAATATTAGGCAGCGTATCGGCTATCCTCGATCGAGACCCGGATAAGGTCATAATGCGGAAAACGGGTCAGGAATGCGGAAAACGGGTCATGGACCAATGGGCCTCGGCCACTTCGCCCCGTTCTCTTCGCTTTGCACCTCCGACCTTCTTTGCTCCTTGGTTCCTTTGCGGTTGACCATCTTGAATGTGACGTCTGCTTCGTCGGCACAGGCGCTTTGCCGCAGTGGTGTCTTGCCCCGGCGTAGGGTCCGCTTCAGCGGACGCGGCAAACCGTGGACACACCGCACCGCGTCCGCTGAAGCGGAGCCTGCGGTCGATCAGCCTTGCGGCACCGAAGCTTTGTACAGCGTCGCCACGCCCTCCACGGTGTAGGCCAGTCCCGCCGGCGCCAGCACAATCTCGCCGCGTTTGAGCGGCAGGCTCTCGTCGCCGGCTTTCACCGTGGCCGCGCCATCGAGCACGATCAGGATATCGGCGCTGTGGTCTGTTCCGCTGACGAAACTTGTGCCGGCCGCTACCGAGATGCGACTCAGTTCAAACTCCTTCGCCGGAGTGCGATAGATCGTCTCGGCCGGAGACACCGCCTCGCCCTTGAGAATGTCCGGGCAGCCGTCGGAGAAATCCACGATCCGCATCAGCTCGGGCACATCGACATGCTTGGGCGTCAGCCCGCCGCGGAGGACGTTGTCAGAGTTGGCCATCAGCTCGACGTTCACGCCTTCGAGATACGCATGCAGCGTCCCGGCCGGCTGGTAGGTTCCCTCGCCGGGATTCAGATGGACGAGATTCAGCAGGTAGATCGAGAATATGCCGCGGTCGAAGTGCCCGCCGGGTAGAGGAAACTGCTCGGCCGCGCGCAGAGCCCAGAAGTCGGGGCTGCTCTTATCGGGGACGGGCACGCTGGCCAGGCGCTGCAACAGCGGCCCCAGAATCGCATCGACGCGCTCCTGCGGCATGGTCATGATCGTTTCATAGAGGCTGCGGAGCAGTTCCGCGCGGGCGGCCTCCCCCATGGTGGCACGGGCTTCCAGCCCGTGTGCCGTGGTACTCCGCGGCATTAATGCTCCTTCGTTCGCCGAAAGGGAGCCAGGGGCTCCCCTGGGGGAATCGAAGTTGATTGAGCCGAATTCCGGAACGTTCTGCAGCGTCGCCACAATCTGTTCCAGTGGCCGGAACCCATGCAGCATCCAGAATTCGGTGAGGGCAACGTGTACTTCCGGCTTGTGGTTATCATCCTTGTAGTTGCGTGTCGGATCCTTGAGCGGGATGCCGGCCGCGTTCTCCCGCTCAAATCCCTCTTTTGCCTGCGCCAACGTCGGATGCGCTTGGATCGAGAGCATCTTCCGAGCATCGAGCACCTTAAAGAGGTACGGCAAGCGACCGGCGAATCGTTCCGTGATTTGCTGGCCGAGAATGGCGACGCTTGCCCCTCGGATGAGTTCTGTCACCGGCACGGGCGTTCCGTCAAGGTCCGCCAGCGACGGCGCACTCGGATGCGCTCCCATCCACAGTTCCGCAAACGGCTTGGCTTCAGAGTTGCTCTTACCCAACAGCGATGGAATGAACTCGGTCCCACCCCACTCATAGTGCTGCACCGCCCCGGCGAGGCGCGCGAAACCGCGAGCCGTGCCGAACCAGATGCTCGCCGCATATCTTGCGGCACTGTCCAAGCGGGCGCGCCGCTCTTCGAGGTCGGCCTCGGAGAATTCCCTAACCTTAGCGTCCACATCGCCGACACGAAAGTAGACACTGGACTCAAATGCGAAGCCAGCCGGAGGCACGGACGGGACGGGACCGACCGCCGGTGAGGACACCGGCGGCACTGCAACCGCCTGTTCCAGTCGCCGGAGAATCCCATCGGGTTCGGCGATGCCTCTGCCGACGATCTCATCCGCCCGTGCCTGCGCATCGGCCACGGCGTATATCCGCAACTCATCCGCATTCCCGGACGGGCGAACGTGAGCCACGTCGCCGTTGGCGAAGTAGATGCGGACGCCGTCGGTGTAGTTCAGCCGGGTGATCTCTCCGAACCCCAGCCCGGGATGGAAGAATTCGGCCAGCGCATGACGCACACCCAGCATGACCTGGGACTGCATCTCGTCCGTGATCTCGTTCCCATCCGCATCCCGCAGCTTGGCGAGATTGCCATCAAAGACCACATCCGCGATGCCCGGCTCGGTCGGCGAGAACCGCTCGATGATCTTCAGGCTGGTCGGCCGCGGGAATTTCCGCAGCAGGGCGGCCTTGCTGTATCGCGCCGGCAGACGGTCAAAGAGCGCCGACAGAGAAAGGCCCTTCTCTCTGGCGCTGAACAGCACGCCGAGGATCGGCAGCATCGCATCGCGCGTGGGCAACGCCGCCAGCGTCCGGCCATCGGAGGCCGAGTGCTGAGTGCTGAGCGCTGAGTGCTGAGTTGCCGCTAGGGGCGGGGTACCAAGGGTGAAATCGGAGCCGGTCAGGAAACCGCCGTTGGCTTCCCAGCCGCAGACGGCAGCACGGCCCTTCTCGCGGGCCTGCTGCATTCCGGCGATAACGAAGGGCGAACCGATCCTGGTCTTGGGCTCGACGATGGCCTTGAGCGCACCGCGATCCACGGCGTCGTTGCAACTGATGGGCACCACCACCGCGTCGGCCCGCAGATACTCGGCCACGACCATGCCCACGAGGTCGCCGCCGAAGAAGCGTACGCGGCATGGAATCTCGCCGTCGGGCACCACCGCCTCGTCGCAGCCGAACGCCGGCGAGGGCATGGGCACGGCGGCCGGTTCCACCGCCAGAATCAGCGGGCGGTCGCTGTCGCCATCGGTGGAGATGACGGCGTCGATCCTCCCATATTTCCGCCACCCTGCGACGGCCAAGTCCTGTATCACGGCGAGTTGTGCGGCGTCGATGGCCTCGGTGTCGATCGGCACGAACGCGTTGCTTTGCCCGGCCGGGATCACTTCCGCGCCCAGCCGTCGCAACAGCTCGACCAGAAGATCGCGCCCGACGGCCGAGTGCTGGTAGGCGAGCAGTCGCATCCCTTTGAGATTCCGACCGGCGAAAAACTCCGTGTACCTCTTGATATACGCCTCGCGCGCCACCGGGTCGGCCGGAGAGAGTTCGCGATGACCGCTCTTGAACAATCCATCGGCGCCGAACGACGACTGCTCGGCCGGCTGGTCGTAGAGCCGCTGGCGCACCTGTTCCACGCGGGCATTGATCGGCGCTTCATCCTTCTTGAGCAATTCTCCATGGGCCGTGTTCGTCTTGTAGCCGTTGCGGTCAAACGGGATGTGGCTGCCGGTGATCATGATGCTGCCCCGGCCGCGCTGGATGGCGTAGCACGTCAGCGCCGGCGTGGGAATCAGCCCGAGGTTGACCGGCCGCATTCCCGCGTCGCGGATGGCCTGCTCGATGGCCTGGGCGATTTCGCCGCGCCCCCCCTGCTCGGGGACATACGCGCTGGAACTGGGCCGGAGATCGCTGGCGTAGAAGAACTCATCACCGCGGCGGATGCCGCCCTCCTCGGCCGGCAGCGACTGGAGGTACTCGATCTCGGCCGTCGCATTGATGTAGATTTCGAGCTGCGTCAGATGGACCACGTCGCCGCGCCGGCCGCTGGTGCCGAACTTGAGCGGCTGCGGCTGATAGGCGAGCGATGCCCTGAGCGAACCCGGTATGTGCATCTGGTTGCATTCCATGACGGCAATGCAATAT
>JBIOJL010000413.1:0-5381 GCA_044450885.1 Tepidisphaerales bacterium | reverse complement strand
GGCCAGCTTGTGCTCGACGCCGTTGGCCCGGATCTGGCCAAGACCCCGCCGTGTAAGCCGATGAAGCTGAACAAGGGAAAGAACGCGATTGCGTTGGAATACCAGGCACCTAAAGAAGGCGACGCGTTCGTTCGCCTCTACTGGTCCGGGCCGGAGTTTCCGGCCGAGCCCGTGCCGCCGACGATCCTCTCACACGCCGACGTCCCGGAGCAGGGCGGCAAGCCGCAAGCCATCCGCGCTGGGCGATATCTGGCCGCGACGCATTACTGCATTCGTTGCCACACGCCGGAGGAGAAACTCACCGTCGCCATCGAACAGCAGCGGAATTCGCAGGGGAAGCTGGCCGTGCCTGCCGTCATGCCGGAACTTGCGGCGGCGCCGCCCTCGCTGGCGGGCGCGGGCTCGAGATTCAATGAACAATGGGTGGCCGCGTGGATCTTCGACCCGCGCGCGCTTCGTCCCACCGCGAGCATGCCGCGCCCGCTCGGCGATCCGGCCGCGCGCGAGCAGGCGGCCGCCGACATCGCCGCGTTCCTGGCAACGCTCAAGTCGGCGGACAATCTTCCGGCGTTCGAGCCGATGGCCGACCTCACGGCTGCCGGGGGGCGCCTGTTTGCCAGCCTGCAGTGCGCCGCGTGCCACACTCTTCCCGGCGCGCCCGAGCCCGACACGAAGAACGCCCGTGTCCCGCTGTCCCATATCCGCGACAAGTATAAAGCTGCCGCCCTGGTTGCCTTCCTGAAGAATCCGGAGGTCCACTATGCCTGGACACCGATGCCCAATTTCGCATTGACCGACGTCGAGGCCCGGCGTGTTGCATCATTGCTACTCCAAACCGGGACGGGGACATCTTCAGCCACAGGCAAAGGAGACCCGGCGAAAGGGCGAGAGTTGTTCTCATCGGCCGGGTGTGCCAACTGCCACGACACTGGCGATGGCGGGCCGACGGCCTCGCTCAAAGCCCCGGCGCTGGCGCAACTGGCGGGCGACCGGCTCGCTCGCGGGTGTCTGGCGGATGCATCTCCGGCCGGCACACCGGACTTTGGCTTTCCCGCCGCACAGCGACAGGCGCTGGCTTCCATGCTGGCCTTGTCGCCGGATTCACTGGCGCGCGACCACCTTGGTGAGTTCGTCGAGCGCCAGATCCAGCAGTTCAACTGCCTGCGCTGTCATGGCCGGGATGGGCGGCCCGACTTCTACACCGCCAATTTCGCCAAGGAAGTCCAGCCGCTCCTGGCCGCCCCGGCGCCGCCAGACGAATTCCCCGCGGACATTCGCCCCGCTTCGGATCAGTCCCCTCCGATCCTAACCTGGACCGGCGAGAAACTCCGGCCGCAGTGGACCAGCCACCTGCTCAACGGCGCGCTCGAGTATCGCCCGCGCCCCTGGCTTCGCTCACGCATGCCCGCGTTCCGCAGCCGCGCCTGGCCCATCGCACTCGGCTGGCCGATGGAACATGGGTTTTCGCCCGTTCCGCCGGCGCCACCGGCCCAGGATGTCGCGCTCGCCCAGATTGGTCGCCGCCTGGCCGGCAAAGACGGCGGATTTGCCTGCATCGCCTGCCACGGCGTGGGCGGGGCCCAGCCCAAAGGCGTCTATGATGCCCCCGGCATCAACTTCCAGTACATCAGCGAGCGCATCACCGAGCATTATTTCCGCCGCTGGATCTACGGCCCCCTGCGCCTCAACCCCGTCAGCAAGATGCCCACATTTGCCGACCCCGAAGGCCACACCGCCATCAGGGAAATCGTCGACGGCGATGCCCGCCGACAATACGACGCGATCTACAACTATCTTCTTTCCGGCCGGAAGATCGAGCCGCCGGAGAATTGACTTTTTGGAGCGGCGGCTCGACGCTGCTTTTCCATCAGCGGCACAATCTCAGTAATGGAACCAAGGAGCGTGCGCATCGGCAAATCGGCCCGTTCTTTGCTGTTTCGCTCCGATTCGAACGACCCACGCCAACGGTGACACATTGAAAAGCGGCGTCGAGCCGCCGCACTCCAAAAGGTCCGCAGTGCGGACCCTACAGGCCGGCGGCCCAGGCACAGGCGCGGCGGAGAAGATCGCCCACGCCGGGACTGGCGTAGGCCACCTCGTCGTGGCCGAGCACGGTCTGGAACACCCGGCCTTTGCCGTAGTCCAGCACGAAAGCCATCGGGTAGTCCTTCTTGTCCACCTTCGACGTCGCTTTGGCGACGATGTGAATCTTCGTGTCGCCGGTCAGGCAGGTGTACAGTTCGTCGGTGGTCTCGAACGGCTCGAGGCCTTTGGTGATGGCGTGATCGGGGTCGGCGATGTCGACGCGGAATTTGCCACGCGGGTCGTGGGGACGGAGCTTGGGGTCATATACGCGGCCGGCGAGTTGCACGAACTCCGGCCATTCCTGCCAGGCGCCGCAGGCGAAATGCGTCATCATCATTCCCTTGCCGCCGGCCACGAACTTCTTCAGGTTCTCGCGGGCGGCCTCGCCGGGGCCGGGTTTCTCCCAGTTCATGAAGTGAATGATGACCACGTCCCAGCCCTGGAGCTTGGGCGAAGCCAGGGCATCGGGGTCCTCGACGATCCGCACCTTGAAGCGCGGGTCCTTCTCCAGAATCGCCTTGAGCGCCGGCGCCGTCTTCTTCCACGGATGGCCGGGATAGTCGATCCCGGTCACGATCAGCACCCGCGTTCCCCCGGCGGGCGGATCGAGATCGACGACGGGCGCTGGCGCCGGCGCCAGTGCGGCGACGGCCTTGGGCGCTTCGGGCGATTCCATCACCCACAATTCCCCGACTACCGCGTTGGGCCCGGCCTCGACATGGAATGACACCCGGCACGAGCCGTCGGCGTAGAACTCCGGCGAGATGGGCAATTCCTTCACCGCCGCCGGTTCGTTCTTGCCCACAAATGCAGGCAGATCGCCCTTGAAGAACTCTTTGCCTTCACCGCCATTGCCGGGTGAGAACCGGACCGATTGCACCCGTCCGTTGTTGTCGTAGTCCCACCAACTGAACCCCAGCCGGTAGGTCTTCTTCGCATCCAGCCCCGCGATCTGGAACGACACCTGCGGGCTCGCATATGCCACCGTTCCGGGCGGACCGGCGGTTTCGGAGCCAGGCCAGACGTGTACGCCGCCGTTGAGCTGGCGGATGGAGGGGCCGGCGTTGTCGGGCGTGCGGGTCTCCATGCCGCAGTCAAGGTAGGCGACCATCCTGAAGCCCTGGGGAACTTTGTCCGCCAATTGTTTCTTGCGGGCGTCGACGACGTCCTTGCCATAGAGGGACGCGTCAATGCTGGTGTCGCCGGAGGCTTTGCGGAGCAGCGCTTTAGCCTGGGCGGTGACAAGGGGATCCTGAGTCGAATCCATGAGCCTCTTCATGGCCGCTTCCACCGCGCCGCGGTTCGTCTGCGCAAGTTGCCCGGCGATCCTCAACACCGTCGCCGTCACCTCCGGCTTGACGGCCGCGTCGCCCAGCATGTTCATCGCCGCCTCCAGCGCCGGCCCGCTTCCGGCATCGGCTAGCGCGCTCAGCAGCAGTCGTTTCTCATCGGTCGTGCCGGCCAGGCCCCGTGCCTGCTTGAGCATGGCCGGGCTGTCCGCCCCTGGCGCACTCACCAGGCGCAGATAGCCGCGCAAGGCCAGTGCCCGATGCGTCGGCGTCGCGCCTTCCTTCGCGAGCTTCAACAGATCGTCCGCCGCCGCGACATCCGGCCAGTTTGCCAGCGCCCGCACGCCCGCCTCGCGCACGCTGGCGTCGTCTGCCTTCATCGCATCCCGCACGGCGGCCAGCGCCTCATTGCCGCCGCAGTTGGGCAGCAGTCCCAGCAACGCCGGTTTGGCGGTCGCCGGAGCAGTCTTGAGCGCCCGCAGAATCGGCGGCACGCGGTCGGCGGGATTTGCCAGGCGCGAACCGGCCGCCAGCACGGCATTCTGCGCCACGCGGGTATCCGGCGCGGCGGCGCCGGCCAGCAGTTGAATCAGATCTCCATACGCATTGCCGCCGGCGACCGCGGCCAGCGCCTCAAACGCCGCCGTCCGCACGGCCGGGTTCGCGTCCGTCGCCGCCTTGAGCAGATTGTCCGTCGCCCCGGCCAGCCGCCGGTCCGCCGCCACGCGCATCAGCTCAATCCGCGACGCGTTCTCGCCTTTGGTGATGCCGGCGATAATGAACGGCTCCACACCATTCCCCACCAGGCGTGCCAGCGATTGCCGGGCGGCCCCGTGTACCGCGCCCTTCTCGTCCGTCGCCAGCCTGGCGAGCATCTCCGCGTCGGCCGCATCGCCCAGTCGGCCGACGGCCAGCACGGCCGCCACGCGCACGGCCTCTTGATCCGCCTTCACCAGCTTCGCCACCGCGTCATGCGCTGATCGGTCACCGCGATCGGCCAGCACATCCAACAGCACCACCTGCACGCGCGGGTCGACCGACCCAAGCTGGCCTGCCAGTGCCGCCGTCACGCTCGCGTCCGGCAATTGCCGCGTGAGTTGCAGTGCGTGCGCGGCCAGTTGCGGATCGGCTGATTTCATTGCGGCCACGATGACCGGCACCGCGTCGCCCTTGAGCGACTTCGCCAGGCCCGTCAGCGCCGCCAGCTTGATCCCGCGCGGCTGTTCGCCGTCCCAAAGCGGCCGGTAAATTGCCTCCGCACCTTTCGTATCGCCTGCCGCCAGCAACCCCTCCGCACACCGCAGTTGTCCGTCGATCAGCGCGGGAGTGGCCGGCTTTGCATCACGCAGCGCGGCCGCCGCGTCGGCGGTGCCGATCATCCCCAGGGCCCGAGCCGCCGCCCCGGCCACTTTCGCGTCCGCATCGCCGAGCAGCTTTCCAAGTGTCCCCACAGCCTGTCCATCGCGCCGATCTCCGATCGCGTTGATCACACCCACCAGCAGCGTTCCCTTTGCCTTCCCCAATGCCGCCCGCAGCGCGTCGCCGGATGCCTTGCCCGGAATCGTGGCCACCGTGATCCGCCCCAGTTCCGCCGTCTTCGGGTGATCCATCAGTTTGGCGATCGCGGCCACATGCCCTTCGCCCGCCACCAGCGGCAATCGCTGGCAGATGTACGTCCGGGCATCATCGCTGATCTGTCCATCGTCCAGCATCGCCACCAGTTGGTCCGCGATCTTCTGTCGCTGCGCCGCGTCGCCGCTGGCCCGCTCGATCACCGTCGTCAGCGCATGCAGCGGCGCCATGGGCTGACCGGCCTTGTACTCCTTGAGCTGCGCGAACAGTTGAGCGGCATTCGTCTGTTCCTCCGCCGCTCCAGCGCCCAGCGCCGCAACCATCACCAGCAGTAATGCAAGCTGTTTCATATTGCCACCTGTTTCATATCCACAAGCTCGGCAGTAGGGCCAGCGTCCTCGCTGGCCGAAACCACCAGTGCTTACTTCCCATGGC
>JBIOJL010000412.1:0-5384 GCA_044450885.1 Tepidisphaerales bacterium | reverse complement strand
GCTCTCATGGTATTTCCGCAGCATCAATAGTGTTGCTCGCCGGGATGATTTCCCAAAAATCATCATCCAGCAGACCCGTGAACTCCCTCTCCACTCCGTCAACCTCTCCAAGAAGGCTGACAAGTCGTCGCACGACCGCCTCGTCTCCCTCGTCGAGCAGATGCTCTCTCTCCATAAGTCGCTCGCCGCCGCCCAATCACCGCACGACAAGGAACCTCTCCAGCGCCAGATCGACGCCACCGACCGCCAGATCGACCGCCTTGTCTACGACCTCTATGGACTCACCGAAAAGGAAATCCAAGTCGTCGAAGAATCAACCCAGACGACCTGAAGCACAAGGGCGGTGACACCCGACCCGCTCCCGCGCAAAGCAAACCGACCGCCTCCACGGGCACCCAACAACTGTCGCCCACCGCGTGTTCCCCAGTTTTCCTTTTGCCTTGCAGGCAGCCCGTATGCTCGGGCTGGGGCTCAGGGTAGAATCGCCGGTCGACGGGTCCGGTGAGAAGAACAATGTCGATTTCGGGAGACCAACAGATGAGCAAACAGACGGCGATGCAGAGCACGAAGCGTTTTGTCGGTTTGGGCGTGGCCGTTCTGGCCGCGTTCGCGGGGCTTCTGGCGGGGTGCAAAGACAAGGGCCCGACGCCGACGGCCGGCAAGCCGGTGATCGGGGTGTCGCTGTTGACCATGACCAACCCGTTCTTCAAGGACATCGCCGACGCCATGCAGGCCGAGGCGGCCAAGCACGGGTATGAGGTCATTGTCACCTCCGGCGAACTGGACCCGGCCAGGCAGAAGGACCAGGTGAAGGATTTCCTCGTGCGCAAGGTCAACGCCATCGTGCTGGCGCCGTGCGACTCCAAGTCCATCGGCACCGCCATCGCCGAGGCGAACAAGGCCGGCGTGCCGGTGTTCACGGCCGACATCGCCTGCCTGGCCGAGGGCGCCAAGATCGTGACCCACGTGGCCACGGACAACCTGGAAGGCGGCCGGGTGGCCGGGCGGGAGATGGTGAGCCTGCTGGGCGGCAAGGGGAAGATTGCGATCATCGACCACCCGATGGTCGAGTCGGGCATGCTGCGGACCAAAGGCTTCGACGAGGAAATCGCCAAGGCGCCGGGCATCAAGGTCGTGGCCAAGCTGCCGGGGCAGGGGGCGCGGGACAAGTCGTTTGCCGTGGCCCAGGACATCCTGCAGGGCAATCCGGACCTGGACGCGATCTTCGCCATCAACGATCCCTCGGCGCTCGGCGTCATCGCCGCCATTGAAAAGGCCGGCAAGGCGGACAAGGTGAAGGTCATCGGCTTTGACGGCCAGCTCGAGGCGCGCCAGGCGGTCAAGGAAGGCAAGCTCCACGCGACGGTGATGCAGTATCCGAAACAGATTGGGACGATGACCATCGTGGCCATTTCCAAGTACATGGCCGGGGAGAAGCCGGTGCCGCAGTTGCTGATTCCGACGGGGATCTACCGGCAGGCGGATGCGATGAAGGACGTGGAGTTGAAGTAGCTCGGCCAGAGGGATTGAGGCACGAAGTGGAAGCAGGGGGTTCCTGGCCCGGTCCTGGACGGAATAACCCACATGACGATCCCCTCCAGCGAACTCCTGCTCGAGATGGAAGGCATCGACAAGACCTTCCCGGGTGTACGCGCGCTGCAGAATGCCCGGCTGGATTTGCGGGCCGGCGAGGTACACGCGCTGATGGGTGAGAACGGGGCCGGGAAAAGCACGCTGATCAAGGTGTTGTCGGGTGCGCATCGGCCGGACCGCGGCGTGATCCGCATTCGCGGGATGCCGGCGGCGATCCACGGGCCGCGCGATGCGGAGCGGGCGGGCATCGCGGTGATCTACCAGGAGTTCAACCTGGTGCCGGGGCTGACGGCGCGGGAGAACATCTTCCTGGGCCGGGAGGAACGGATCGGCCCGTTCGTGCGCCACGGCCGGGAGCGGGACAAGGCGGCGGCGCTGTTCGCTCGCATGAACGTGGCCATGGATCCCGAGGCGTTGTGCTGCGATCTGACCGTCGCTCAGCAGCAGGTGGTGGAGATCGCCAAGGTGATTGCGCTGGATGCGCGGATCGTGGTTATGGATGAGCCGACGGCCGCGTTAACGGGGCAGGAGGTGGAGAAGCTGTTTGCGATCATTGCCGGGCTGAAGGCGCGCGGCGTGGGGATTCTGTATGTGAGCCACCGGATGGACGAGATATTCCGGATCGCCGACCGGGTGACGGTGATGCGCGACGGGCAGTATGTCGGCACGCAGGCGATCGGCCAGCTTACGCGGGAGAAGCTGATCGAGATGATGGTGGGGCGGAAGCTGGAGAATGAGTTTCCCCGGCGCGTGGCGAATCGCGGCGAGCCGCGGCTGGTGGTCGAGGGTTTGTCGCGAGGAACGGCCGTGCGCGATGTGTCGTTGACGGTCCGGCGGGGAGAGGTGTTGGGCTTGGCGGGGCTTGTCGGCGCCGGCCGGACGGAGACAGCGCGGCTGATCTTCGGGGCCGACCGGCCGGATCGGGGACGGGTACTTCTGGATGGCCGGGAACTACGGATCAAGAGCCCCGCGGATGCGATCCGTGCGGGCATCTGCCTGTTGACGGAGGACCGCAAGGGCCAGGGGCTGGTGCTGGGGGCATCGGTGCGCGAGAATTTCGGGTTGCCGAATCTGCGGAAGTTTCTGCGGTTTGGGTTCGTGCGGGAAAGCGAGGAGCGGACACGCTTCGCCCACTATGTCGAGGAATTGCGGATCAAGGTTCCGCACGCCGACACGCCGGCGAAGAATCTGTCGGGTGGCAACCAGCAGAAGGTGGTGCTGGCCAAGTGGCTGGAGACGAGCGCCGAGGTGGTGATCTTCGACGAGCCGACGCGCGGCATCGACGTGGGCACCAAGTACGACATCTACGTGCTGATCAACGCCCTGGCGGCGAGGGGCAAGGCGATCGTGATGATTTCCTCCGAATTGCCGGAGGTGCTGGGGATGAGCGACCGCATCCTGGTGATGCACGAGGGACGGATCACCGGCGAAATCGGGGACGTGGCTCGGGCCACGCAGGAACAGATCATGAGGCTGGCCATGGCGTGAAGGAGCATGAGGACGACGATGGGAATTCTCGGAAAGAGAAATGCGGTTGAGCAGTGGGCGGCAAACTACGGCATGGCCGGCGTGTTGCTGCTGCTCTGTGCGTACTATTCGTGGGCGACGTTCGGATATCAGTATCCAGTGGGCGCCTCCGCCGGAGAGGTGATCGCCACGCGCGTCGCCGGGATGGCGGATCGAGGGTCGGCCATTCTGATCATCGCCGGGGCGGACGCCGAAGATCAGGAGTTCGCCGGTCGCGCACAGGCCGTGCTGCAGGCGAAGGGATACACACATGTGGCGCGCATCGAGGGCGACCCGGCCGCCGCTCGCGCTGCGCTGGAGGGGCGCTCGGCCAGGGGCGAGAACGTGGCGGCCATTGCCGCGACGGCAAGCTGCGCAGGGTGGCTGCCGGACATGGTGCAGCGCTTCCCATCGCTGGCCGCGACCAGGCTGGTGAGCCCCGATCCGTACCGCTGGCCGATGTTTCTTCAGACCAAGAACCTCCTCAACATCGCAGACAAGATCGTGGTTATCGCGCTGCTTGCCGCAGGCATGACGATGGTGATCGTCACCGGCGGCATCGACCTGTCGGTGGGCAGTCTGGTGGCGCTCTCGGCCGTGGTCACAGGGTTGCTCATCCGGGATGTGGGCGGGGCCACGCGCTCCGGCACGATGAGCCTGGTGCTCTGTTCCCTTGGCGGGATTGCGGTGTGCGGGCTCGTGGGGTTGTTCTCGGGGCTGGTCATTACCTGGTTTCGGATACCGCCGTTCATTGCCACGCTGGAGATGATGCAGGTGGCCAGCGGCGAGGCATACAGCCTCTCGGCCGGCCAGTCGATCTACCTACCCGCTTCGTTCGTATGGCTGGGCCGAGGCACGGGCCTGTGGTCTATTCCCAATGCCGTTCTGCTGATGGCCGGGGTCTACGTTGCGGCGCACGTGGTCATGTCCCACACCGCCTTGGGGCGATACATCTACGCGGTGGGCGGCAACGTCGAGGCGCCCAGGCTCTCCGGAGTGCGCGTCCGCCGCGTGTTTGTGATGGTGTATCTGCTGAGCGGGCTCATGGCCGGCCTGGGAGGTGTGGTGGTTGCATCGCAACTCCAAGCCAGTTCACCCACCTACGGGTTGAGTTACGAACTCTACGCCATCGCGGCCGTGGTCGTCGGCGGAACCAGCCTCTCCGGCGGGTCGGGCAAGATATTCGGGACGCTGATCGGGGCCTTCATCATTGCCGTGATCCAGAATGGGATGAATCTCACCAAGGTCGAGAGCTTTCACCAGACAGTGGTGCTTGGGCTGGTCATTCTGGGGGCCGTATTGCTCGATTCGCTTCGCAAACACGGCTGGAGGTTCTGGCGGCAGTAGGCAAATGCACCGAGGCAAGAAGCGGGCGTGCCCGGTCGTTCTGGGAAATGGGAGGGCCGCAGTCTCTGCGGCCGTGTCGCGCGGAACGCCCGGCCGTGCAGAAGCACGGCCCTCCCGATTGCCGGAATCCGTGGCCACAGATGGTGAACCGCAGATGAAGAAGCCCCGTCCAACTCGGCAGCGGATGCACCGGATCGTCGAACTCCTGGAGACGGAGTACGAGCGGCCGCGCTGGACGCGAGAAACCGGCGGGGTCGGAATGCTCGTCGCCACGATTCTCTCGCAGCACACGAGCGACAAGAACAGCGCGGCCGCCTTCCGGCAGCTCTGGCGGCGGTTTCGCAACTGGAACGCGGTCGCCAACGCGCCGGTCGAAGAGATCGAGCGGCACATCCGGGTGAGCGGGCTGAGCCGGCTGAAAGCCCCGCGAATCCGGAGCATCCTGCGCGCGATCCGCGAGGAACATGGGAAGATCGACATCGAATTCCTGGCCGGCTGGCCCGCGGGTCGGGCGATGGAGTATCTGTTGAAGTTCAAGGGTGTGGGTCCCAAGACGGCGGCGTGCGTGCTGCTGTTCGCGTTCGGAATGGCCGTGTTTCCCGTGGACACGCACATCCACCGCATTGCGCAGCGCCTGGGGCTGGTGTCGTCGCGGGCGACGGCCGAGCAGACGCAGGAACGGTTGCTGCCGCTGATCGAGCCGCGGGACTGTCATGCGCTGCACATCATGTTGATCGCGCATGCGAGGCAGACGTGCCGTGCGAGCAGCCCGAAGTGCGGCGCGTGTGTTCTGCGGCGGATGTGCCCGTCGCGAGATCGGGTTATTCTTGTCGTGGGTCGTCGGTAGAACTGGGCGACACAATTGCCACGACCGCATTGCGTTGGACGAACGATATGTGTGTGCGGGTTCTGCTGGGTCGCCCTTTCAGGGCTCGGGT
>JBIOJL010000411.1:0-5408 GCA_044450885.1 Tepidisphaerales bacterium | reverse complement strand
GCCCTCGTCGGCCTTCCCCGACTGCTCACAGGCGGCCGACGAGGGCGTCGGCCCCACTGCATGCAATTGTCCTGCTCACACCGGCCCCATTGCGGCACCGATCGCGGCACCGATCTGGCATCATCTCACCCCGTACGCTACACTACCGCCGTCGTTTGTTCCCACTCCTGTGCCCGAAGGGAGCCTGCCAATGCGCCGGCCGCGAATTGCCATTGGAGTTCTCGTGGTGTGCTTGTGCGTTCTGGGCGGATGCGCCAAGGGCCCGTACGACCCGGGCCGATCGACCACCTACGTGAAGGAAGGTCTTTACTACTGCGAGTTGCACGATCGGCCGCTGCGCGTGGGCCTGGTGCCGATCGAATACGGGTACATGCGGTTCAGCAAAGCGTACCGGGAATTGAGCATCACGACGTTTCCCAATTCCGCACGCTTCTGTGTGGGCGGCTGTTGTGTCGATGCTGACTCCCCGCGCCACGAATGGGTCTGGTATTGCCCGGCCTGCCGCTATGCGGAGGAGTGCTGGGAGAAACAGCCCGACAGTCGGAAACAGGCGATCAAACAGACAAGCGATTCAGCGATGGAGAAGCTGCCCGACGACGCGAACGCGTGGGCGGCGCTCGCGCTGCAGCAGACCGACGATGAATCGATCATCGTCTGTCTGCAATATCTTCGGCTTTCGATGATGCAGTCCCAGGACATGGGCTTTTCGCGGCGCATGCTCGACGCCTATGCGCGGGTGGCGAAGAAGCTGGAAGCCGGATGGCCGGGCTTTTCGGGCGAGATCGTCAGCATCTCCGGCAAGAAGCACCGGCGACGGACGGAGCACGATCTTTTGGAACGGGAGTACGTGTTGTGGTCCAGTTGGTTGATGATGTTCAACCCGCCGATCTATTCCGAGATCCACGGTTGCCTCGCGCCGCTGGCCGAACACCGCGATCTGCGCGACGCCTGGCTCCGCAGCGCGATGAGCAACCCGTCGGACGCCGAGTCGTCTTCCTTCCGCCCGGCGGCCAGCGCTTCGCCGAGCGCGCCAAGGAGCGACGCACGCGGGAACCGGTTTGAGCAGGTGTCGGATTCGATCGCACATGTGCCGATTCGACGGATTCTGGTCACCCGGCCCGACGGCACACGCTTCAGCTTCGCGACATTTCTCGTCGACGACACCGTCGCCACGGCGGAGCAGATGATCGCGCTGTGCGAGCGGGAACGAGAAGCGAAGGCGAAGGACCCGGAGCGCGAAGTGGACTGGGCATTCTGGCTCCGTTAGACAACTCAGTGGGAGGCACGCCATGATCCTGGTCTTCGGCTCGCGGCTGTACGGTAAGGTGGATGAGCTCCGCGGCATCGGCAAAGCCACGCCCGCCCGCGCCGAGGCGCTGCTGCAGGCGCTGGGGATGCCGCAGGATGCGATCGACGCCACGCTCCTGCAGATCTACGCCCAAGTCCCGGCGATCGGCTTCCCCGTCGTGCCCATCCGTCCGGCGCCGCCGCCGCTGCCCCCGCCCGCCGGCACGTTCCAGGTGAGCTCTCGTCCGAGCCGGCACATCTAACTAAAGGAAACCCAGAAACGATACCCACCGCAAACCGCTCGCCAGCTCCATACCCCGCTTCGTGCCTTCGTGTCTTCGTGTTTAACCGTCTTTGTTTGCGGCGAAGCCGATCATCGATCACCGATCACCGACTACTGACTAACCACTCCTTCTGCCCTACAATCCCCAATCAATGCCCCTGCCCCTGAAAATCCTCGAAGCCGCACCGGCCGGCGTCGTCCGCAAGCCGGCGTGGCTGAAGATGAAGATGCCCGGCGGCGAGAACTACGCCAGGCTGCTGAACCTGGTCAGCGGCCAGCGGCTGCACACCGTCTGCCAGTCGGCCAAATGCCCGAACCTCGGCGAATGCTGGAACTCGGGCACGGCGACGCTGATGATCCTCGGCGACGTCTGCACGCGGTCGTGCGGGTTCTGCCACATCGCCACCGGCCGGCCGCCCACGCTGGACATCGACGAACCCCGCCGGGTCGGCGAGGCCGTCCGGGTCATGAACCTCCGCCACGTCGTCATCACCTCCGTCAACCGCGACGAACTCCCCGACGGCGGGGCGGCCATCTGGGCCGAAACCATCCGCCAGATCCGGCTGCAATCTCCCGGCGTGACCATCGAAGTGCTCATCCCCGATTTCTGCGGCGACGAAGCGGCCATCCAGCTTGTGCTCGACCAGCGCCCGGACATCCTCAACCACAACCTGGAGACTGTGCCGCGGCTGTACAAGACGGTTCGGCCGCAGGCCAAGTATGCGCGATCGCTCAAGGTCTTGCAGATCGCCAAGCAGCAGAACTTCACCACCAAGACCGGCATCATGCTGGGTCTGGGCGAAGAAGAGCACGAGGTCGAGGCCGTGCTGGATGACCTGGTGGCCATTTCCTGCGACATCATGACCATCGGGCAGTATCTCCAGCCCACGCCCAACCACCTGCCCGTCGCGCGCTGGGTACACCCGGATGAGTTTGCCGTTTGGAAACAGCGCGGCGAAACCCGCGGCCTGAAACACGTCGAATCCGGCCCGATGGTCCGCTCCAGCTACCACGCCGAAAAACAGGTCCCCGGACATCTTTCGTAGCACAGGCGTCTCATGTGTGTGCGTGCATGTAGGGCCAGCGTCCTCGCTGGCCAGTGTGCAGGACGCTTTCTGTAGGTGCAGTCTTGGCCCCGCAGGGGCCGAAGAATCCAGCCCAGGGTTGAGCGCAGCTCTACCCTGGGTAGGAAAAGACGCACAACCTTCCACCCTGAAAGGGTGGCGGAGGCGTTCTTCCCCCCCTTCAAGGTGGAGGATGTTTCGGGCGCTCTGGACCCAGGGTAGGGCTTCGCCCAGCCCTGGGCTTTACTCTCAAACCCCTGTTGGGTCTGTTCCGGCCGCCGACAATACCATAGGTCCGCCGGCCCTGCTTCCGGGTGGACTCCGTCTCGAACTTGCGGCATGATACCCGGCGGGTTGACATTGGCAGCGTCGTTATGATCCCGCGTTCGTTGCGCTGCCCATGGGCGTCCGTGCCAACCGGGCGTGACCATTCTTCCGGGTAATGACAGAGTGTCGGAGTACCGACACGACACAGGCGAAACGCCCGTGCTACGAAATGCGGATTCCCGGAAAGACGGTCACGCTCTGCCAACCGGAGACACTCGTGACACGTACTCGACAGTTTGGATTCATCTGTGTCCTGCTGGCGATCCTGGGCGCCGGCGCCGCCCTCCGGGCCGCGGCGCCCAGGAGACCGGGCGGCCGAACCAGGCCAAGGCCCGCTCCGGTCGAGTCCGACGTCGCCCCGGCCAAGGTCGACCAGGCCATCGAGAAGGCCATCGCCTATCTCAAGAGCCAGCAGAAGAACGGCAACTGGGAAGTCGCGGCCAAGGGGGACTTCGCCGGCAGCGGTTATCCCAGCGTCCGGGGCTGGCAGTTCGGCGGGCTGACTTCGGTGGCGTTGTGCGGGCTGCTCTACGCCGGCGAGAGCCCGCAGGAAGCACACGTCAAGCAGGGCATCGAGTGGCTCAAGGGGCAGGAAGTCTGGGGCACGTATGCCCTGGGTTTCCGCTGCCAGGTCTGGGCGATGGCGCCCAACCATCCCGGCATCCGGCAGGTGGCGCAGCGCGACAAGGACGTGCTGATGGCCGGGCTGCGCCGGGAGAAACGGGGCGGGTTCTACAGTTATGCGACCGACCCGAAGACCCGCAAGCCGATTCCCGACCGGCATGGAAATCAGGAGATCTGGGCCGACCATTCCGTCAGCCAGTACGGCGTGCTGGGCATGTGGGCGCTGACGCAGGTGGGCGCGGAAGTCACGGATGAGTACTGGAAGTTCACCGAGAACGCCTGGCGCACCGAGCAGCATGGCAGCGGCGGCTGGTCGTACCTGGCCGAGGGCCCGGACACGGTGGCGATGACGGCCGCCGGGCTGGCGACGCTGTTCATCGCGCAGGAGCAGGCGCATCAGTTCGAGGGCCTGGAGTGCAAGGGCAACGTGGTCGATCCGCACATCGAGGCGGCGCTGAAGTGGATGCACCAGAACTTCGCGAACTTCGAGCAGCACCGGCCGTTCTACGCGCTCTACGGCGTCGAGCGCGTGGGCGTGGCCAGCGGCTACAAGTATTTCGGCAACCTCGACTGGTTCGAGGTCGGCGCCCGCTATCTGCTGGCCCGCCAGAACGCCGACGGCTCCTGGGGCCGGGAAGACGGCAACGAGAACGCCAAAAACGTGCCGGACACGGCGTTCGGGCTGATGTTTCTCTGCCGCGGCCGGGCGCCGGTGATGATGAACAAGCTGGACTACGTCTGCCACGGTCCCGACGGCAAGGCCCTGCCGCCCACCTGGAACCAGCGCCCGCGCGATGTCGCCAACATCGCCCGCTGGACCGGGACGCAGATGGAACGCCACCTCAACTGGCAGGTGGTGAACATGTCGGGCAAACTGGAGGACTGGCATGATGCACCCGTGCTGTGGATGAGCGGCCGGGATGAGATTCAGTTCAACAAGGAGGAGGTGGCCAAGCTGCGATCGTTCGTCGAGCAGGGCGGCCTGATCCTGGGCAACGCCGATTGTTCGCGGAAGGCGTTTGCGGAGAGTTTCCGGAAACTGGGACAGGAAATGTTCCCGCTGTATGAGTTCCGCGAGTTGCCTCCGGGGCACGTGGTCTACACCGGGCAGCAGTTCAAGCGCGACCACTGGCCGGCGGCGCCGTTCATGCAGGGGCTGAGCAATGGGGTCAGGGAGCTGATGGTGCTCGCCAACAGCGACTTCGGGCTGGGTTTCCAGGTTCGCAGTTTTGCCAGCCCGCGGACCGAGCCCATCGCGCAGGCGACGGCGAACCTCTTCCTCTACGCCGTGGACAAGCGGAACCTGCGGAACAAGGGCGAGAGCTATCTGATCGAGCGGCGGCGCGATGTGAAGGTCGAGCAGACCATCAAGCTGGCGAGGCTGAAGTACGGCGGCAACTGCGACCCCGAGCCGGGCGGCTGGCGGCGGCTGGGCAACTACATGGTGAACCAGCACGGGGCCGATTTGGCCGTGGAAAGCGTCGAACTGGGCGACGGCAAACTGACCCAGGGCGGGTACGCGGCGGCGCATCTGACGGGGACGGCCAAGTTCCATCTTTCGGAGACGCAGCAGGCCGAGTTGAAGCAGTACGTCGATGGCGGCGGCACGCTGGTGGTCGATGCGGCCGGCGGCGCGCCGGATTTCGGGTTGTCGGCCGAGGCGATGCTCAAGCAGGTGTTCCCCGGCGCGGGCGACTTGCCGATGCTGGCGGCATCGCACCCGGTCTTCGCAGGCGATGAGAAGATCACCAGCTTTGAATATCGGCCTTATGCGATGAAGCAGCTTGGGAACACCAAGACGCCGCGTTTGCGCGGCTTTGAGG
>JBIOJL010000410.1:0-5429 GCA_044450885.1 Tepidisphaerales bacterium | reverse complement strand
TGCTGAAGCACACCCTACACGTTCATTCGTAATTCGAGTTTCGTCGTTATCCATCACCATTTCCCTTGTAACCTCGCCTCCGTCCCGGCCGTATATACGGCTGTCACACAGACAGGAGCAGACATGCGAAAGCTCGTGCTCGGTTCCCTGATGCTCGCGCTGGCCCTGGCGGGGCAGGCCGCCCGCGGCGAGCCGTATAACCCGAAGCAGGTGCCGGCCGACGCCAAATGGGTCATTCACCTCGACGTCGATGCGGCGCAGCAATCGACGCTCGGAAAGATCGTCCGCGGCCAATTGCAGGGCGACCCGGACTTCACCCAGAAGGCGAAGGATTTTGAGACCTTCACCGGAACCAGGCTGCTGGAGGACATCCACGCCGTGCTGTTGTTCGGCCGGGATTTTGAGGGGCCCAAGAGCGTGCTGGTGATCCATGCCAAGCTCGACACCAAGCTCCTGCGGCAGAACATGCAGGCGGCCAAGCCCGATTTCTCCTCCAAGTTCCACGGCGACCACGAAGTGATGACTTGGCGCGACGACAACGGCGTTCCCATCTTCGCCTGTTTCCACTCCCCCACCGCGACCGTCATCAGCCAGTCGTTCGATGAGATGGGCATCTCGCTGGACGTGCTCGACGGCAAGGCGTCGGGCCTGAGTTCCGATTCGCTCATGGCCACCAAGTCGGCGCTGGGCACGTTCCTGTTCGTCGCCTCCGACAAACTGCAGGACCTTGCCAAACGAAACAAGGACCTCTCTCCGATCACCCGGTCGACCGACGCCGGCGCCCTCACGTTCGGCGAAGCCGACCGGCAACTGTTCCTGCATGGCATGCTGGTCAGCTCCAGCAACGAACTGGCCAAACAGACGCGGATGGCGCTGGATGGCCTGCGGACCTTCGTGGTGATGGCGGCCAACGACAAGACCAGGCCGGTGGACGCCAAGACCGCGGCCATCGCCGACATGCTCCGCAGCGCAACCGTTGACGTAAAGGATAGAATGGTCAGCGTGGAGTTGAAACTGAACGTGAACGCCATACTCCAGCTTCTGCCGCGGGAACTTGGCGGCCAGCCCGTCGAGACTCCCGTGAATGCTGGCAAAGGCAACTGACGGTGGCCGATGAACGGGTCCAACTCGAGCGGCTTTCCGACGAGGAACTGGCCGGGCGGGCTCAGCGGGGCGCGATGGCGTGCTTCGAGGAACTCGTCCGTCGCTTCCAGACGCCGCTGTTGCGCCTGGTGCTGCGGAAGACCGGCTCGCGCACGGAGGCGGAGGACGTGGTGCAGGATGCGTTCGTCCGGGCGTTTGAACACCTCGGCCAGTACCGCGACCACTGGCCGTTTCGCACCTGGATCTTCACCATCGCCCATCGCCAGGCGATCAGCCGCCACCGGGCCGCCCGCAGCACCGCGCCGGCCGAGACCATGGACAACACCGCCGCCGGCCGGCCCACGCCGGCCGACCACGCCGCCGATCGCGACCAGCAGCAGCGGCTCTGGTCGATCGCGCGGAGCGTGCTGACGGACGAACAGTTCGCGGCGCTCTGGCTGTACTACGTTGAGGACATGTCGGCCCCGCAGATCGCCAGGGTGCTGGAGCGGTCGTGGGTGTCGGTGAAGACCATGCTGCACCGGGCGAGGAAGTCGCTGATGCCGCTGCTGGCCGGGGTGGCGGCCGACCACTTCGGCGCGGTGCCGGGAAATGGCGGCGTCAAAGTTGCCTGTCAAAAGGGAGGAGGCGCTGATGTATACGGATAACCACGCGTCCACCGCCGCCAGCCCCGTAGGGGCGAAAGACGTTAGGCCATGGCGTGAGCCATGGGGGGAAAATCGCCGGCAATCTTTCCCAAGCCCCGTAGGGGCGACACAAATTCTTTCGCCTACGGGGCTGAATACACACCTTCGCCTTCGTGCAGCTTCGTGTATCTTCGTGGGCGATCTCCCCGTATTACGGCAATCCAAACCGCGAGGTGAACCATGAACAACATCACCGAGACCGAGCTGGCAAAGCGCCTCCGCGAAGAGGCGGCGGCCGACTCGCCCGCGTTCTCCCCCCTGCTTCACGAGCGGATCATGCAACGGGTCCGCTCGGCCGCGCGCCTGCCCGCCGAACGGCGCCGGAGCCTGCCCTTGCCCTGGGTATTCGGCCTGGCCGCCGCGGCCGCCTTCGCCCTGGCCATCGGGCTGCCGACGTGGTTGCGCCCGTCCAAACCGTCGGTCCGGACGCCTCGCCTGGTGAAAGTCGACCCCCTGCCCTCGCCGGCAAACATCGTCGATACCCGCGTCACGCCCATGTACGAACAACTCGCCAGCGCCATGGACGAACGCAAACTAGCCTACCTCGACCGCGATGCAAGGGAACTGACGGACTTCGTCAAAGGCCGGCTGGCCCTGGCCATGGTGAACAAATGAAGATTCACCACGAAGTCACGAAGCGACGCATGGTCGTCGAACACGCACTGCCAAAACGGGAATGATCGTTGCCTTGCTTGTCCGATCGTCGAATCTCAGACTTGAAAGCCGCGGCTTGAATCCGGTGTTCGCCAGTTGGTCCAGGTCCACCAAGAACCGCTTCGTCTCTTCGTGACTTCGTGTTTAACTCCGCGTCCGTTTGATTGAGCCTCATTGCCGTTTCCCCCAAGACCCCGTAAACTCTGCCAGCCATGTCCACCCTGCTCGTCCGCAACGGGACCATTCTCGACCCCTCACGCAATTTTCAGGGTCAGGCCGACCTGCTTGCCGAAGACGGCAGGATCAAGGCAATCGCGCCGGGACTGCCGGCGCAGGCCGATCGCGTGATCGACGCCACCGGCTGCTACGTCACGCCGGGGCTGATCGACATTCACGTGCATTTCCGCCAGCCGGGCGACGAGGAGGAGGAGACCATCGCCTCGGGGGCGGCGGCCGCCGTCGCCGGCGGGTTCACCACCGTCTGCTGCATGCCCAACACCAAGCCGGCGCTGGACAACGAGGCTCAGATCGAGTTCGTGCTCCGCGAGTCGGAACTCGTGAAACTCGCCAACGTCTATCCCGTCGGCGCCATCACCAAGGGCCGCGAAGGCAAGGAACTGGCCGAAATGGCGTTGATGGCCCAGCGCGGCGCGGTGGCTTTTTCGGATGACGGCGTCGGCGTGGGCGATGCCTCGGTCATGCGCAAGGCCTTCCAGTACGCCAGGATGCTCGACATCGCGCTCATGCAGCACTGCGAGGAACCGACGCTGGCCGGCGGCGCCATGCACGCGGGGCTCGCCTCGGTCTCGCTCGGCCTGCCGGGCATCCCGGCCGAGGCCGAGCAACTGATGATCGCCCGCGACTGCCTGCTCAACCGCACCATCGGCTGCCGCTACCACGTGCAGCATGTCTCCACCAGCGGGTCCGTCGAGATCATCCGCCACGCCAAGAAACAGGGGCAGACCGTTTCGGCCGAGGTTTCGCCGCACCACCTGCTGCTGACGGATGAATGTTGCCGGACCTACGACACCAACTTCAAGATGAATCCTCCGTTGCGTACGGCGGCGGACGTGGCCGCCTGCGTGGAGGGCGTCAAGGACGGGACCATCGAGATCCTCGCCACCGACCACGCCCCGCACCTGGCCGAGGAAAAGGAACTGGAGTTTCCGTTCGCCCCCAATGGGATCCTGGGGCTCGAAACCGCCCTGGGACTTTATATCAAGGCCCTGATCGCGCCGGGGCATGTGTCCTGGATGAAGCTGATACAATTGATGACTATCAACCCGGCCCGGCTGGTGAAACTGGATAAGGGCACGCTCGCAGTCGGAGCCGATGCGGACCTCACCATAATCGACCCGAACGACCAGTGGACGGTGAATGTCGAGCAGTTCAAGAGCAGGAGCCGCAACTGCCCGTTTGACGGATGGAAACTCAAAGGCCGGGCCGTCTGTACGGTCGTGGCGGGCGAGGTAAAATGGACGTCGAAAGCGGAGTAGGCAACGTGGCGGATATGGCAGAAGCACAGACAGTAGATTATATATGACCATAGCGTGGTGCGACTGCTGCGATCCTCCGCCGGCCGACAGCCACTCTGAATTCGCTGTAAAGGGAGCATAGCTCAACGGTTAGAGCAGGGGACTCATAATCCCTTGGTTGGGGGTTCGAATCCCTCTGCTCCCATTTCTCCCGCCTGCGGGCCGATATTATCGGCACCCCGAATCACGCCCTTCCGTTTTGACTGAATCCAATCACGGCAAAGAATATAACCTGTCGGCAATTTGTCGACACTGCCGTTGCGTACCCCGACGGGTACGTTCCACCTTGGAAGGGACACTGAGATGAAACTGGCCAAGCGTCTTCTGTCAATCGCCGCGGGCGTGCTGGGCATGGCCCTGCCGGCGGCCTCGTATGGCTCCACCATTTCGTTCACTGATTCGGACCCGCTGGCGACCACCAACTGGTCGAAGTCGGTGAGCATTCCCTTGTTCGACCCCGCCTGGGGCACGCTCAACTCGATCTCGTTCCAAATCCAGGCGCACGTCGAAAGCGACGTGTCCTTCGAGAGCAAGGACAAGAAGCCCGCCACCATTGTCACGGCGGTGCAGGCCGCCCTGACCCTCACCCGGCCGGACATGACCGTCATCACCCAGACGACGCCCACGATTGCGACCACCGACAGCGTTACGGCCTTCGACGGCATCCTTGACTTCGGCGGGACGTCCGGCAGGTCGTACGTGGGGCTGACCGCCGACACCTCGTTTACGTCCAACAGCTCCGCGCCCGCGGACCTGGCTTTGTTCTCCGGCACCGGCAACATAACACTGCCGGTAAGCGCCGAACTGTCGTCCAAGGCCACCGGCGCGGGCAACCTCGTCGCCGGATTCGCATCCGCGGCGTCCGCCGCCGTGACCGTGACTTACGATTTCACGCCGGGGGTACCCGCCCCCGCCGCCGCCTGGGGCGGCGGCATCATGCTGGCCGGCGTGGTCCTGGCTCGTTTTCGCCGCGGGCTTCGGGCTTGAAAGCGGCCCGCCGCCGGCCTGTTGACGCGGATACACCGCAACGGAGGATTCATGAGTTCGAACAAGACACTTTGGACCGTTCTGGCTGCCTGCCTGCTGTCAATCGGCCTGGCGGGCGCCGCGCATGCCGGGATCGTGACCTACTCGGATTCGATTCCGCTGGACGCAACGAACTGGAACAGCTCCGTCACCCTGCCCAAATTCGATCCCTCCCTGGGAAGTCTCACTTCAATCGACGTGACGATTGCCGGCCACGTCGAGGGCAGCGCCGCATTTGAGAGCAAGGACGCCCAGCCGGCCACCGTAACCATGAAGCTGCAGGCCAAGCTGACGCTGCAGCGGCCGGACCTGAGCACGCTGGTCGTCACCATTCCCGTCGTCAACACCTCGGACAGCGTGACGGCATACGATGGCGTCCTGGATTACGCGGGGACCTCGGGCAAGACATATCCCAGCCTGATGG
>JBIOJL010000409.1:0-5447 GCA_044450885.1 Tepidisphaerales bacterium | reverse complement strand
GGACACTGCACCAGGACCGCGCCCACCAGCAGCCCGCCGTTGGACCCGCCGGAAATCGCCAGCTTGTTGGGGCTGGTGTAGCCGGCCTGGATCAGGTACCCGGCCGCGGAGATGAAGTCGTCGAAGACGTTTTGCTTCTTTTCCAGCATCCCGGCCTTGTGCCAGGCTTCGCCGTATTCGCCGCCGCCGCGGAGGTTGGGAATCGCCAGCACGCCGCCAGCCTCGAAGAACGGGAAATACGTGGCCCGGAACGCCGGTGTCATGCTGATGCCAAAACCGCCATATCCGTACAACAGCGTGGGATTGCGCCCGTCGAGCTTCATTCCCTTTTTATGCACGATGAACATGCTGATCTTCGTGCCGTCCTTCGACGGATACCACGCCTGCTTCACCTCGACGCTGTCGGGATCGACCGGCACATCGACGCGATGCCAGACCTCGCGGTTCCCGGCCGGCAATTCAAAGCGATAGATCGTCGGCGGCGTGTTGAAACTCGTGTACGACAGGAATCCTTCGTTGGAGTCCTCCTCCGCGTGCAGGGACGCCGAGCCCAGCCCCGGCAGCGCCACGGTCCCGGCCGGCGTGCCGTCGCGGCGTATCAGCTCGATGTGCGAACAGGCGTTCTGGTCATAGTGAAGCACGATGAAGTCCTTGGCGGCATCGATCGACTTGAGCGTCGCATCCGCCCGCTCCGGCGCCAGCACCTTCCAGTTGGCCCGCCCGGGGTTCTTCATGTCCACCGCCACCAGCCGCCCATTGGGCGCATCCACCGTGGTCTGCATGTACAACGTATCCCCCAGGATGATGCCGGTGCTGCGCGACTCCACGCCCGTGACGATCTCCCGCCGCTCAAACTGTCCGGTTGTCCGCCATTTCTCCAGGTCCACCGCCCAGAGATCGTTGCTGCGTGTCCCCGTGTAATAGCCCAGCGCCATCCAGCGGGCGTTGCGGTCGATGCCGAATTCCGGCCCATACGTCGTCGCCAGCGGCCCGGTCTTGTACTGCTCGAACAGCACCGCGTCTTTCGTCGCCTCATCGCCCAGCTTGTGGAAGCAGATCTGCTTGGAATACGGATTCTTCGCATCGGCCAGCCGCGCGTAGAAGAGCGACTTCCCATCCGGCGACCATTCACACTCGCTGACTTTCGACTTCAGCTCATCCGCCAGCCACTTGCCCGTATCGACATCGAGAATATGCCCGACGGCGTTCTCATCACCCGCCCGGTAGATGCCAAACGCCAGCAGCTTTCCGTCGTGGCTCGGCACATACCACGCCAGCGTGACCAGCCCTTCCTTGTCCAGCGCGTTGGGATCCAGCAGCAGCCGGGGCTCGCCGCCCGGCCCCTGTCGCACGAACAGCACCGCCTGGTTCTGCGAGCCCTCGCGGCGGGTGTGGAAATACGGGCCGCCGCGGGCGACGGGCACACCCATGGCCGGAATGGTCATCAGTTCCCGCAGCCGCGCCTCCACGGCCGCCCGCCCGGGAAGATTGTCCAGCACCGAGCGGGTGTAGGCGTTCTGCGCATCCGTCCAGGCCGCCACCTCCGGCGTCACCTTGCCCTGCTCGTCTCCTTCAAGCCAGCGATACGGATCCACAAACGTCCGCCCGCCGATGGTTTCGGTGACAGGCTTCGCCTCCGTTGCCGGAGCCGGCGCCGGAACCGGCCGGCTCGCACAACCGGCCGACACCAGGAACAATCCGATGATGCAGAGTCTGGAAATGGTCACGATGGTTCTCCGATCTCGCGGGTAGGATAGACCGCGTGAGGTTCGGCCGCCAGAATGTTCACGTACCCACCGTTGCCGTAAGCTGCTGACGAGCCCATTCAAGTGCCGCCACGACCTGTTCCCGTCCGACGGTCGGGAAGTCTTCCAGGAACTCGTCGATGGAACGATTGTGTTCGAGGTAGTCAAACAGATTCTGCAGTGGCACGCGCGTGCCGCTGAAACACGGCAGGCCGCCGAGAATCTCGGGATCTCGCGAGACGATGTTCATGGCAGGCATTCTAATCTCTGCGCTCGCCGAAGTGCAAAGGGAAGCCGGAAACTGGTGTTGAGATCGCAATCCGGCGAGCCCGTGCGACCGACTCCCGTGTCTGTCGACAAGCAATCATTTCAATGGGCCGCGCGGCAGGGTCTTGAGGCCAACTTCGGCGAGTCCACGAATTTCGGGATCGGAGTCATGGACGAGCGGTCGGAGAACGTCCACGGCTTCGGGGCGATGGACCCTCAGTACAGCATGGGCCGCAAGCTGCCGAACTTGAGACTCGCCATTTGAGAGGAGCGCCCGGAGTGTCTCCAATCCGTCCGTTTCAAAGGCACCAATATAATTGGCCACAGCCTGGGCCGTCTGTCTTTCGTCTGACGCGTAATGAAGGACGAAATTGGCGAGAACCGGCAGTGCCCGAGTTTCGTTCAACTCAGCCAAGAACGCGGCGATGGCAGGTTGGGTGATGAGGTTTGCTTCATTCAGCTCGCTGAGGAGTTGTGCCTTCAGTCGAGCAGGCGCCAATTTCTTTAGTGCATGCATGGCATGCACTGCCGTATTACCGTCAGCGTGAATCATGGAGAAAATCGCATCGATGGCGTTGGCGCCCCCGAGACATCCCAGTGCTATCACAGTCCACTCGCGGGTCTGCCGGTCGTTGCATTGTGCCAGCAAATCAATCAACGGCGGGACGGCAGACTGGTCCCTGCGGCGACCAAGTGCTTCAACAACGCGCCGTCGTGCCTCCGCCTCAGATCGCGCTACGAATATTTGGCCGTCGGTATCGCAGCACACAGCCTTGGGGTATAGGCGGAGGGCCAGATGCCCGTCATTGAGAGCGGTCAGAAGGTCGCTCATCGGCGGCCCATCCGTCGAAAGGATCGGCGGCTTGATGCGACGACCAGCACTGCCGGGCGAGCCGACATACTCGTCGGGCAGGCCCCCGAGGATGCCTTTTGGCTGCTTTGCATCCCCAGAAACGAAAAACGCGTACTCAGCTTCCATCATCTCGTGGAAGGAGCGGTAACGATGCGCGCCGGGCACCCAGTTAGCAAAGAACCATGCTTCCCATTCACCGTCCTTGCTGATCACTTGAGGGTTCAGGAGGTAGACGGCGGCGCCGTCACCCTCTGCGCTGATTTGCAACGTGTCCTTGAGGTGTTCCTCACGGAAATATTCAACGCACTGGTCATATGCGAAATACTCATCGTCAGGCTCTGGCTCCAATTGCCCACCCAAGCTCGGCAGAGGAGACATCGCCGCTTCCGTGTAGACCGACACCGCATCGGGATTTGTCAGGCGGAACCAGTCCACCTTCTCAACAGCCCAGACCAAATCAAAGGCAAAAGATGTCTTGTGCCAGCCATTGGACGCCCGAAGAAACGCCTTGTACGACGGTGGCAAGGGAATCTGCAGTCGGCTTTCCGTCGCGGCAATCTGGTCATCGGTCGCTGGAGGAAAGCCGAGCCATCCGGAGCGACGAACGTCCTGGGGTATATCCTCCGCCATCGGAGAGGCGAGCATTTCGTCGTTCCACTGACGCAAGAATGTGAGCCAGTCAAAGTCAGGCATCGTGCTATCCTCCGATCATCGGAGCATGCTTCATTCCATTCAGCGCCGGCGGAACTGACCGCGAGGGCTCGTCTGTCGCAGACGCACATGGCCCTCACCCCGGCCCTCTCCCGGAGGGAGAGGGAGCGTTGTTGCCGCGGAGGACCGCGGCACGGTGGGCGGAGACGCCCACGCTACTTCGCCTCAAAGTGATAGCTGCCGGAGCCGATGTCGAAGACGGCGGCGCCGTTTTCGACACGGAGGAATTTGACGCCGTCGGCCTGTGCTGCGGGCTTGCCGGATTCGGTGACGGATTTCTCGTCTGTTGCCGGGATGTAGACGGTGGCGGTGGAGTTTACGGGGATGGTTACGTCCATCGTCAAGTCGCCGCCGGTCAGGTTCCAGTTGCTTGCGATCCGGCCGCGGATGGAGCGGATGGTGGCGCTGGCTTGCGTCAGGCCCCCGCCGGTGCGGGGGCGGATGATGATGTGGCTGTAGCCGGGCTGCTCCGGGTCGAGGCCGATGCCGGCGACCGTGTCGTACAGCCACTCGCCGCAGGAGCCGAGCGAGTAGTGGTTGAACGAGTTCATGCCGGGATCCTGGAACCCCTTGTCGGGAGTCCAGCCGTCCCAGCGCTCCCAGATGGTGGTGGCGCCGTGCTTCACGGAGAAGAGCCACGAGGGGAACGTATCCTGCATCAGCAACTTGAAGGCGGTGTCGGCCTTGCCGGATTTGGTGAGCACGGGCAGCAGATAACTGACGCCTACAAAACCTGTCGAAAGGTGCCAGCCCTTGGCCTTGATGTCCTCTTCGAGGTATTGCGCGGCCTTGGGGCGCAGGTCATCCGGCAACAGATCGAACTTGAGCGCCATGGCGTAGACGCACTGGGTGTTGCCGAAAATCCGGCCATCTTCTTTCACGTACTTCTTGTTGAACGCGGCCTTGATGTCGTTGAAAAGCTGCTCGTACTTGGCCGCCTGCTCGGCGTTGCCGATGGCCTTGTAGGACTTGGCGACGAGGTTGGTCGAATAGGCGAAATACGCCGTGCCGATGAGATCCTTGGGCGTGTTGGCGCCGATGGAGAGCCAGTCGCCATAGTCGTTGCCGCGGTTCTTGTCGCGGATGAGGCCGGTGCTGTTGGCCTTGAGGTATTCGACCCACCTGGTCATGGCCGGGAGGTGGCGTTCGAGGATGCGTTTGTCGCCATAGACCTGGTAGAGGGTCCAGGGGCAGATGACGCCGGCGTCGCCCCAGGCGGGAACGCTGTTGGCGCCCATGGTGTTGGGGTTGACGTCGGCGAAGGAACCCTGCGGGGTCTGGCCGTCATCGACATCGACCATCCACTTGGTGAAGAACGCGGCCACGTCGGCGTTGTGGGTGGCCGTGCGGATGAAGACCTGGGCATCGCCCATCCAGCCGAGGCGCTCGTCGCGCTGGGGGCAGTCGGTGGGAATGCTGAGGTAGTTGCCGCGCTGGCCCCACCAGATGTTGGAGACGAGTTGGTTGATGCGCGGATCGGAGCAGGCGAAGGATCCGTTGTGGGGGATGTCGGATCCGATGACGATGCCGGTGAGCATGTCGGTGTCGGGCTTGCTGGGCAGGCCGGTGATTTCAACGTATTGGAAGCCGTGGAAGGTGAAGGTGGGCTGCCAGGTTTCGCCGCCGCCTTTGCAGGTGTAGGTGTCGATGGACACCGCGCTGCGGAGATTGACGGTGTAGATGGTGCCGTCGGGGTTGAGCATTTCGGCGTGGCGGATGGTGAGCTTGGTGCCGGCCGGGGCGGCGAGCTTTATGCGGACGACGCCGACCATGTTCTGACCCATGTCAAAGGTGTAGCGGCCGGGCTGGGGCTCCTTCACGCTCCTGGGCTTGACGACGTCGACCTGGCGCACGGGCTGGGTGACCTGGGC
>JBIOJL010000408.1:0-5454 GCA_044450885.1 Tepidisphaerales bacterium | reverse complement strand
TTCCAGTATGTCCCGGGGATCCGATTGATGGCCTCGCGTACGGATGCGTAGGGGGTGCCGGATTCGGTGCCGGGGGCAGTCAGGCCGGTGCCAAAGGCCGCATGCATGCATTTCCCGTCCTCATACAGGGCGGCATTGGCCTTGCCTGACGGTACCACCCACACCTTCGGATAATTTGCCGCATCATACGGCGTGGCCGTCGCGGTCAGGGGCACGAAGCAATCAATGGTGTGACCCTGGCCGTCGAACTCGACGGGGCCTGCGAAATCGTAACTGGCCCCTGCGATGGCGGCGCCGGAAATGTCCGTGCCCAGCACGACCTTGCTCCCATTCCAGCGGATTCCGCCGGCGCGCCACTCGGAGATCATCTCCGAGTCGGTGAACCTGGTCGCGTCGAATGCGTTGCCACTGGCGTCCAGCCAGCGCGTCGAAGGTTCCGTGAACAGGCCCATGGCGCCGTAATCAGTCACCTCTTTCCAGGTGAACGCACCCGCCGGCGTATTGGCCAGCCCTGTCGAATTGCCGATGGCATCGTCGCGAACATACCAGGTGAAGGGCCCCGTCGGAGGAGCCACGATGTCATTCGGCGCCGCCACCGTATCGGCGGCATCGAGCGTGTAGAACTCCAGGTCTCCGATTTGACTCAACTGCCACGAGCCGGCAAATCCGACGTAGTTGACGGTGTTGTTGTTCGCGCTCGGCAGAGCGATCGGCGCGAACAACACGGTCCCCGTGGCATCCATCACCGTGAGTTCGTAGTTCGTATACGTGCTGCAGTGCCAGCGCAGGAACACCTGGTACCAGGTGTTCGCCACCACCGGTGCCGCCGCGACCGACTGCCCAAGATTGGTCTTGAGCTGGAAAAGGCCGTCGCTCATCTTGACCAAACACCCTTGATATCCGCCTTCCGGGTTGTCTCCCGGATTTCGCAGCGCCGTCATCACGATGGAAACACCCGATACCGATGAGAACCTCACCCAGGAGTGCATCAGCCCGTCAGGCGGAGTTGAGTTATCGGTCTGATTCACGGCGTATGAACTGACCAGTCCGGACACTGCCACCGAAAAACCCGCCGACGCGGTCGACGCGGACGGACCAATCGGCATTCGTGACGCCGACCCGGCGGTAATCGTTCCGAATCCGCCGGGGCTCGCGCTGTCATACAGCGGTTGCCCGCTGAACAACTCCCGGCTGATCATACTGACAGTCAGCAACTGGCGTCGCTCGAGCTGATCGACAACGTAGCTCGTACCGCGTCGTCGGCGTTGCTGCTTTCCCGGGCCAACCGTGGCTGCACTGTTGGTGCCCTTCAACTGTGACCATTCTCGGCCAAACAAAACCAGCATGATTGACTCCCGCCTCCGTGGTAACTGCGGCAGACCCCGATGAGCGGCCACGGAATTCTATAACGAGCGGATATTCTAGTCCATAATTCGCCGAATTCAAGCCAAAGATGGTCTTTCTTGGCCAAACGGACGTCCGCTCCATCCGGCAGTTCCCGACTGCCAATCCCTGTCAAACCGGGCGATATATGACGGTTGGCCGGTTATGAACTTGAGCGTCTTGAGAAACTGCATGCATTGTTCCGTTTGCAATCCGCGGGCCACGTGACCGTATGAGTGCATCCGACCCGCCCCGCCTACAATCCATGACATCCGGCAGCCGGCAACCCGTGACGGCCGGCAACCGACGTCCGTCGCCATGTCCGGAATCCAACCGGCAAACGCACCCGGCCGGCCGGGGTAGCAGGTAATATGGTTGTGCCCAGGGCGACGCGTAGCTTCGCTGCCTGACCGTGTCGGCACAAGGCAACGCCTCGGTCGCCGGAGACACTCTGCCAGGAGGATCGGACCATGTTGACCTTCTCACGTCGCAACTTTCTTCGCGCCGGTGCCGGCGCCGCCGCACTCGGGTCGGGGCTCAGTGAGCTTCTCGCGCAAGCCCCGGCCGGGCAACCCTCGCGCCAGGACAAATCCGTGGAGGTGCTCAATCCCCAGGGCCGCGTGCCGCTGTCGTTCTTCATCGATGATTCCACCTGCCTGGTGAACATGGGTGCTTTCTGCATGCCGCAGTTCGCCGAGGCCTGGCCGGAGCAGCAGATCTACAAGAAGCCGTGGAAGACCTGGCCGCGCGAAATTCCTGACGCGTTTCTCCGGGAGTTCGGAACTTTCTGCGCCGAACATGGCGTGAAAGGCAAGTTCAGCCTCGTGCCCAATCCGTGCTGCGTGGGCTGGCTCGACCGCGAATTGCCCGGCTGGTCGCGCACCGAATTGAAGGACAGCCTCAAGCTGGTGCGCGAAGTGATGCTTCCCAACTGGGACATGACGCCGGAGATGATCACGCACACGCGCGTGATCGACCTGCGGACCGGCCGCCCGTTCGAGGAGATCAGCAACGCCACCATGGAGAACTCCTACCCGCAATCGCCCAAGAGCGTCGATGAGATGGCGGCATACATCGCGTATGCCCTGCGGATCCTCAAGAACTGCGAAGTGCCCTGCGAAGGCATCACCACGCCGGGCGGCTTCGGCAACCGCGTCAAGGCCGATCTGCCCCTGGCCGTGCGCCAGGCCGTCCGCGACGTCTTCGGCGCCGAGATACCCCACTACTTCAAGTACGTCTCCGAAGGCAAGGAAAGCCCGCAACCAAAGCTGGAACAGGTCCAGGGCGCCGATACCGACAGCCCGCAGGTGACCGTGAGCGTTCCCGCCGGCACGGGCGACTGGTTCGGCAACTGGGACGGGGATGCCGAGCCGCAGGGCCAGCGCTACGCCAACGACGATGCCACGGCCGGACGCATGGTCGAGCTGATCGAACGCGGCGAGCCGGCGATCATGCTCTGCCACTGGCCGGGGCTGTACACCCACGGCACGAAGAAGGGCTTCGAGCATTTCAAGAAGGTGGCGTTGGCGCTCGAAGGCCGCTATCGCGAGCGCACGGTGTGGATGAAGATCACCGAGATCGCCCGCTACTGGGCGGCCAGGGAACTGACCCGCATCGCCCGCGACGCCGCCCGGATCACCTTCACGGCCCCCTTCGCCAGCCCGCGCTTCACCGTGCGCATCAAAGGCCTCGCCGCCGCCCCGCCGCGCCTCAGCCGCGACGGGCAGGCGATTCCGCTCACGGAAGTCAGCGAAGCGCGCGACGTCAAGAGTGGCACCTGGCTGCGGCAACAGGAGAACACGGTGGTCTGTTTCGATCTGCCCAAGGGCCAGAGTGTATTGAACCCGTGAAGCGGCGGGCAAGATCGACTCCGCAGGCCCGAAGGGCCGTTACCTTCGGTAGCCGTGGCCGTAAGGCCACGGAGACCAAGTCGCAATTTTTGAGGCCCGAAGGGCCGGCACCTTCGGTAGCCGTGGCCGTAAGGCCACGGACACGGAAGATCGAGTCGCAGTTTTCAGAGGCCCGACGGGCCGGCACTTTCGGAGACGACACAACCACGAAGTCAACTCCACGCGCACCCGGGCCCAACAGGAGTGTCTTTCATGCGTCCCACATTCGTCCTTCTTCTAATCACCCTCTCCTTTCCCATCGCCCGCGTCCCAAGCGCCCGTGCCGACGACCTGATCCCCCCGCTGGCGCAAATCAAGACCGACCATCCCAGGCTCCTCCTCCGGCCACGTCCGACGGCACTGGCCATCTCGCTCCCCCAGCTCCAGGCCCTCGAGCGCGACGCCGACTTCAACACCCTGCTCGCTCAGCTCAAGAAGCAGGACCACGCCGCCGCGCAGGCCATGGTCTGGGTGCTCACCCAGGATCCGGCCGCCGCCGAAAAAGCCATCAAACGCATGCGCGCCTACCGCTATCCCGGCAAGGTCGACACCTTCCACATCTACGGCCGCCTCACCGAATTCGGCCTCGCCTACGACTGGCTCTACAACTGCCCCCTCTTCACCGCCGCGATCAAAGCCGAAGTCCGCGCCAACATCGCCCCGCTGGCCGCCGAAGGCATCCGCAATACCAACGACCACATGTTCCACAACTACATCTGGATGTCGGCCGGCGGCGTGGCGCTGTGGGCGATGGCGACGGCCGGCGAAGACGAAACCTCCAGCGCCGCCTTCGAGAAAATCCGCCGGCGCTTCAACGACGGCCTGTTTCCCGCGCTGCGCTACATGGACGGACTCCCCAGCGAGCCCCTGGGCTACTGGTCGCTCTACGTCTTCACGCCCGGCGTCTACACCGTTCTGGCCGCACAAAGCGCCTTCGAGACCGACCTCGTTGGCGCCATCCGCGCGAAACAAAGCGCCTGGCTCGACCGCAATTTCGAGAACCTGATTCACAGCACGCTGCCCGATATGCGCTACATCCCCTGGGGCGACCTCCAGAGCGGCCCCAACGGCGGCGTCAGCATGGAGATGGCCGGAACCATCGACGCCGCCACCTGGGCGCTGCGCTCGCCGCCGGGCCGGCAGTTCGGCCTGTGGCTCACCGCCAAGCGCGGCCTCGCCCGGTTCTACGGCGATACCGCAATCTTCTACATGCTGTACTCCCGGCAGTTGGCAGTGCCGCCGGTGCCCTCACCGGCGGATTCCGGGGGTGTGCCGACAACGCCAAAGTCCGCCAGTGAGGGCACTGGCGGCACTGCTTCCGCCTGGCCCGCCCCGGCTTTCCTCGCCGGCAACCAGCAGAGCGGCCACTTCATCGCCCGCAGCGCCTGGGACGATAACGCAACGATTGTGGCCTTCACCTGCACCGACCACTTCGGCGATCACCATCACTACGACCAGGGCAGCTTCATCATCTATCGCCGCGGCCTGCTCGCCGTCGATCCCCCCGTCTACAAACAGGTCCGCGGCCCGCAACAGAAGACCGAATACCACAACACGCTCCTCATCGGCGGCAAACCGCAACGCCCGGCACGCGGCCAGTATTTCATCACCGTCGAAGACTTCCAGAAGAACCTCAACGCCGGCCGCAAGCTCGAAACCGGCGACATCTGCTCCTGGCACAACGAGGGCGCCTGGGCCGCCGTCTCCGGCCAATTCGCCCAGGCCTACGACTGCCCCGAACTGCAGAGTTGCGTCCGCCAACTCCTCTTCCTCCGCCCGAGCACCGTCATCATCGTCGACCGCCTCGTGGCCGCGCCCGGCAAACAAATCCCCGACGTGCAATGGCTCCTGCAACTGCCCGCCAAGCCGGCGACGGACGGCGCCACCATCGTCGCCACCAACGGCAAGAGCTGGATTCGCTGCCGCGCCATCCAACCCGGCAACACAACGCCATCCATCGAGCCGACGCCCGTAAACACCCACTGCGCGTCCCTGGCCTATGCCGGCAAGCCGTCGCTCACGCTCGTCCACACGCTGGACGTCGGCGATGGGGATGCGCCAGCCCCCGCAGTTCCCGTCGTGGTATCCGACAAAGGCCGCGAAGTGGAAATCACCATCAAAGGCAAGACCTTCCTCTTCGCGTCCGAGCCCACGTATGCTCTCACGGAGAAACCGTAGGGTC
>JBIOJL010000407.1:0-5468 GCA_044450885.1 Tepidisphaerales bacterium | reverse complement strand
GCGGAATCCGGGGGCAAACCTGCAACGCCAAAGACCGCCAGTGAGGGCACTGGCGGCACTATTTCGGCACAAGCGATTGCCCTCGGCGGCTTCCATGCGCCCGTGAAGTCGGCCGTCCGCACTGGCGGCGGCATCGCCAGGCACGCTCTCGCCGACTTCAACGAGGATGGTTTTGCCGACATCTTTCTCGCCGGAGCGGAGAAGAACACGCTGTGGGAGAACGACGGGAAGGGTGCGTTCACCGATGTCTTGCGCTTCGCCGGCTCGGTCAGCTACAAATGCCCGCCGGGCGCGGTCGCCCTGGCCATGGATCTCAACCACGATGGCCGCCCCGACCTGTGTTTGGGCTATGCCAACGGCGACCTGAAGTACCACTTCAACCGCGGGTTCCGTTCGCTCGCCGAAGAGGGCGAACTCCGCCTTCCCGGCGCCGGGCGCATCGGGCTGCTGTCGTTCGCGGCCGCCGATTTCAATGGCGATGGCTCCGCCGACCTGGCCGTCCTGCAAAGCGACGGCACCGTTCGCGTGTACTTCAACGATCGCATCGACGCACCCGCCCTCATGCTCCGGCTCCCGCGCGGCGTCACCGGGCCGGTGAGCGTATCGTGCTGGACCGATGAGAAGACCCCCAGCCTGACCGGTTTCGCCATCGTCCCCGGCCACGCCCCGGGCGTCTACCTGCCCATCCGCGACAAGGGGACGCTGCATCTCAAGTACCGGTTTCCGGGCCGCCCGCCAGCGACGATGTCGGTGAAAGTCGGTGACGGCACCAGTGAAGTGGTACTATTGCGAGGATGACGACCATGCCGAAGACAACGGCGGTTTTCGCGGTTCTGCTGTTGGCGGCCGGCGCGGCGACGCGCGCCGCTGAACCAGTTGCGCCCGCGGCGGACGACCGGGCCATCCTCGGAGCGGGCAGCCACTGGCGCTATCACGTCATGCTCTCCGCGCCGATGGTTTCGGCCGTCAGTGCCAAGGCCGCCGGACTCGCGAACGACGAACCGTCGCGACGGATCGAGCGGATTGCGGACGACCGCGCCAACAAGACGCCGCCGCTGGGCATCCGTAACGATCCACCCCCGGCCGAATGGACGACATCCGGCTTTGACGATCGCGATTGGGCCGGCCACCGCGGCCCGCTCCAGGCCGATCCCTTCGGCACCGCCTGGCCGAGGGAACTCTCGCCTGAGTTCGCTCTGGTTTGCGGACGATTCAAGTTCGTGGTCAAGGATCCGGCGGCCGTGACGAAACTGGTGCTGTCCGTGAAGTTTCGCGGCGGGTTGGTCGTGTACCTCAATGGGAAGGAGGTGGCGCGCTCATCCCTGCCGGCCGGCCTCCTTGGGCCGCTCACGCCCGGCGAGGACTACCCGGATGACGTGACGCTTCTGAACAAGACGGCCCAATTGCACTGGTACGACAACCGCGACAAGGCCGAGCAGTTCCGCAGGCGTGACCGGCTGCTGGATTGGACCGCGATCGATGCGGCCCTGTTGCGCCAAGGCACCAATGTGCTGGCGGTGGAGATCCATCGCAGCGACTACCCCGTGGAATGCAAGAAACTCGGCGCGCTCTGGGGCGCTAGCGGCCTGACGGAACTGCACCTCAAGGCGCAGGCTGGCGCGGGGGCGATCACCGGCGATGTGGCTCGCCCGGCCGGAATGCAGGTGTGGAATATCGACATCAACGAGCAAATGCTCGACCTGGATTACGCCGATCCGGCCGAGCCGCTCGCACCCATCCGTATCGTCGCCGCCCGCAATGGGGTCTTCTCCGGCGCGGTGGCGGTGGGCTCGACCGAAGCGATCGAGGCATTAGTGGCGCGCGTCGGTGATCTGAAGAACTCCGCCGGCGCGACGATTCCCGCGTCGGCGATTTCCATACGCTACGGGGCCTTGGACGGCCGATTCGTCGGGGACCGGGTACACGGCATCCCGGCCCGCGCCTTCGATGCTCTGCTGGAGCAACCGCCGGCCATCATCACGCCTCCGCCCACAGTAACTGGCAAGTCGCGACGCGCGGAGTTGGGTTTGGCACCTTCGCCCGTGAGCGGTGCCGTCGTGCCCGTGTGGGTCACGGTGAAAGTGCCGCGCGAGGCGCCGCCCGGCCAATACCGCGGCCAACTTGTCCTGAGCGCCAAGGGATGGCCGCCAACCACGGTTCCCATCGAACTCACGCTCACATCCCACACGCTGCCGGATGTCTGCGACTACACCTCGCTTCTAAATGTCTATCAGTCTCCCGATACGCTCGCGGTGCACTACAAGGTTTCCCTCTGGTCTCAGGAGCACTGGGCCTTGATCGACCGCTCCCTGGCCCTCATGGGCGAGATGGGCAACGATCTTCTCTTGATTCCACTGCTCTCCAAGGACCAGTTCGGCAACGATGAGTCCATGGTGTACTGGATCAGGGAAGGCGGTGCGTCGCCCACGACCGCGCCGGCGTCCGGCGCCTACAAGCATGATTTCACCATCCTCGATCGCTACCTCGACCTGTTCTGCAAACACCACGATGCGCGACGGATCAAGGCGGCTGTCCTGGTGTCGTGGGGCATGGCCACCGCCAAAGACCAGGCCACCGTCACCGTTCTCGATCCGGCCACCGGCAGGAAGACGGACCTGCTCCTTCCGGCATACGGCACGAGCGAATGCGAAGACCTCTGGCGCCCGCTGCTGCTGGCCGTGCGGGATCGACTCAAGGAACGCGGCCTGGGGCAGCAGCTCATGCTCGGCATGCCCGCCGACCCCAACCCTCTGCCCCGGCACGTCGCCATGTTCCACAACATCCTTCCCGAGGCGCCGTGGATGCGAGCCTGCCACCCCGACGGCGCGTCGTTGTCCTATGATGCCTCCGACCGGCAGAAGATGGTGCCCATCGTCTGCAACGAGCACGTCTGGTGGAGCCCGATCCCCGACCCGGCCGTCAAGCGCCAGTTCGGCTGGCAGTTCCCCAGGATGAGAGTTTCGTTCAACCGCGCGGGCTACTCGCCCCTCGTCCTCAACGGCTTCCGGCCGCCGTGGGACTTCCGCATGTGGATGGAAGCGTCACTGGCCGCCGGCGACCGCGGCGCCGGCCGGGTTGGGGCCGACTTTTTTAACCAGGGCATAAGGCTCCCCACCCAGGGCGTGCGCGGCGGCTCCGAGTGGGACAGCGGCAGCGTCGGCACGCTCTACAACCGCTTCCCCAGTTCGCAGGTCGGCCAGACCGGCCTGGGCGCTGGCGTCACCGACCTGCTCGCCGCCGGTCCCGCCGGCCCCGTCGCGTCCGTCCGTTACGAGAATGCCCGCGAGGGGATCGAGTCGGCGGAGGCGGTCATCGCCATCGAAAAAGCGCTGGCCGAGAAGCGCGTCCCCGGCGACCTCGAGGAACGCGCCTGGCAACTGATCGACCACCGCATCACCTGCCTCCGCCTGCACGCCATCGATCTGGGCCAGGCGGGTTGGCAGGAGCGGTCGCGGCAACTGTTCGAGTTGGCGGCGACGCTCGCTCCGGCCAAGCCATAATCAGTCAGTGGAGATTAGCATGAACAACAAATGGGTACTTCCGCTCGCGCTCTTGTTGACCGTCGTGTTGGGTGTGACGGCACGGGCATACATCAACCCGCGGTTCACGCCCAAGGATCTGGTGAAGGACTCGGAACTGATCCTCGTGCTGGAGTTCAAGAGCCCGGATGCCAAGGGCAAGGCGATCGCCACGGTAAAGAAAGTGTTGAAGGGCGACTCCAAGGACAAGGAGGTGACGTTCGATCTTCTGGCCATGCCGGTGCCCATGCAGGCGCAGGGCAAGGCAATCATCGACACGATCGCCGAGGGCGAGCATGAGGCCCTGCTGTTCGTGGGCAAGTTCCAGGCCGAGGGGACCGGGCTGGAGGGGGCCGGCGACAAGGTCGCGGGGCTTCTGCATATTGGCGGGAAGTGGTCGATCATGGAACTGGCCGACAACAAAACCTGGGAGATGGAGAAGATCGACGAGAAGATGCTGGGCACGTTCTCGGGCGGCACGGACATGCTGTTGCGCTGCGTGACTTATGTTGTGGCCGACCCGAACGCCGACGTGCCGGTGGCGGAGAAGGTGGATTGGGGCGAGAAGATCCGCATCGGCAAGACCAATCGCAAGATCAACACTGCGGCGGCGGTGGATCTGGCGGGCGATGGAAAACTGGCCGCGTTCCTGGCCTCGGAGGCCGGCGACCAGGTCTTCCGCTGGAACGAGAAGACCATGGAACATGTGACGGCCAAACTGGCCCTCCAGTCCAAGTCCGTGGCCTTCGCCTGGGGCGACTTCAACGGCGACGGCAGGCTCGATCTGGCGAGTTGGGACGGGAAGCAACTACGCATCCACCAGCAGAAGGCGGACGGCACGTTTACCCCGGTTGATGTCAAGGCCGGCGACGCCTTCAAGGATGGATGCGTCTCGCTTTCTATCCTCGATATCGGCCGGAGTGGCAGACCGGGCCTGCTCGTCGGCACCAAGGCCGCGCCGGTGATCCTGACTCTCAAGGAGGACGGCGCCGCCGAAGGCAAGTCGCTGGTGGCGGGCGACTTCCCGGGCAAGGATCTGGGCGAAGCCGGGCCATGCGTCGTCTGCGACTTCGACGGCGATTCTCTCCCCGACGTGGTCCAGATCTGCTCGCGAGGCGGGCTGTTCTACAAGGGCCTGGCGCCGGGATCGTTTGCGCCGCCGGTGAAGAACAAAGTCGGTTTCGGCCAGGGACGCCACGGCGTGTGCCTCGGCGACTACGACCACGACGGGCTGCCCGATATCCTCGTCGTTTCGGCCGAGGCCGTGCCCTGCCTCTACCAGAACCTCGG
Source organism: Tepidisphaerales bacterium (assembly GCA_044450885.1). GTDB lineage: Bacteria > Planctomycetota > Phycisphaerae > Tepidisphaerales > Tepidisphaeraceae > JANYKD01. Next base: position 660 of record JBIOJL010000407.1, on the reverse strand, counting down.
AGGAGGCAAGTTCGCCAACGTGCTGCCGCGATCGGGCTCTTTTGAGTACATCTCCAAGCCGGGCGGGATCTATTGCCAGACCATCGACATCAACAACGACGGCCGGCAGGACATCTTCGTCGCCTACGATGCCGGGCCGGCGCCGCAGGTCTTCTTCAATCGCGGGTTCCGGTGCTTCGGGCTGGCGCGCAGGCTGGAAACCCAGTTGCAGGAGTCGCTGCCGCAGGCATCCGAGGGCCAGCAGGCCGGCTGCGTCGCCGATTTCACCGGCCACAACGCCATGGACATGTTTATCGTCCTGGGCAACGGCGAATTGTGGCTGGTCCCGAGGCAGGTGGATGACCCGGCGCTGGCGGTGGTCGCCGCGGTTTCTGCCAGGAGCGCCTGCGCCGGCCCGGTCGTGGTGACCGCCTTCGATCAAAACAAGCGGCCGCTCGGGGCGTGGACGGTATCAGCGGGCGAGCCGGGCGCGTTCTTCGGCGTGGCCGAAACGGGGACGCTTACGCTCAAGTGGCGCTGGCCGGGCGGAGGCGTGCAGGAGAAGCAGGTGGTCGTCGCGGACAAGGCGGTGCGAGTGGTGCTCGACAAGGCAAACTGATGGGTACACCGCGATTTGGTTGCAAATCCGAGCGGACGGCCGGGACAGAACATGTGTCGGAG
>JBIOJL010000406.1:0-5481 GCA_044450885.1 Tepidisphaerales bacterium | reverse complement strand
GCGCTGAAGGTGCTGGAGAAGTACCAGAACGCGATGGACACGGCGCGGCTGCGCAGCGCGGTGGCGCAGGCGAAACAGAAGGCCATCCGCACCGTGCGCGAGAACGAGAGCCTGATGCTGCAGCGCGTGGTCGACCTGCAGGAGAAGGAAACAACGCTGCGGGATCTTCAGAAGCGGGCCACCAAGTTGCAGGAGCAGATCAACGCCTGCACGATCAAGGCTCCGGAAGACGCGCTGGTGATCTACGCCTCCACGGTGGACCGCGAGCGCGAACCGCTGCAGGACGGCACTTCGGTCCGGCAAAGCCAGTGGCTCTTCCGGCTGCCCGACGTGCGGCGGATGAAGGCGGTCGTGCTGCTGAGCGAATCGCTCAAGGTGCGCATCGATGAATCGAGGCAGCACCGGGCCATCGTGAACATCGTGGGCGTGCCGCGGTCGATCGGGGCGACGCTGACCAAGATCAGCGTGCTGCCGGACAACCGCCTGCGCTGGAGCAACCCCGACCGCCGCGACTACCCGTGCGACGTGGTGCTCGACGAGACGCCGCCGGGGCTCAAGCCCGGCACCAAGGTCGAGCGCTGCGAGATCTTCGTCGACCGGATCGACCAGGCACTGGCGGTTCCCCTGGCGGCGGTCTATTCCGTGAGCTCCGACTCCTACGTCTTCGCGCGAACGGGCGACACCGTGAAGGAACGGAAAGTGTCCCTGGGCGCGTCCAACGAATCGCACGTCCAGGTCCTCTCCGGGGTCAAGGCGGGCGATCAGGTGTTGCTCCTCCAGCCCGGCCAGGGACGCATGCTGCTGGAGAAGGCCGGCATCAAGATCAGCGACGCCACCAGCCGCCCCAGCCGGTTTGGAGGACCCGACAAGCCGGCGGTCAAGACTCCCGCCAACCCGGCCAAGCCGAGCGCGCTGCAGGCTCCCGATTCCCCGTCGGCCCCGCGCCGCGGCCAGGGGCTGACGACGAAGTCGGAACCGCAAGCCGCGCCGGCACCGGAGATCAAGAAGAGCTGATCGGCGGGGTGGCCCTGGTGGACACATGTGGGTGCATGACGTTCTCGGCGGGTTCGGTTTTGGCCCCGGAGGGACCGGCGGCCACGGGTGTAGCGCAGCCCGCCGCAAGGCGGGCGGAGTGTAACCCGTGGGAAACGGGTTCATTTGACCGGTCCGCCCCTTGGGGCGGAGGAACCTCCCGAGATGCGACGGGCCAATCCGAGGGATTCCTTCGCCCCCTCGGGGCGAAGAGAAAGAACGAGGATCCGATTTCCACGGGTTCCGCGACGCCGGGAGCGGCGTCGCTACACCCGTGGCTACACTCCAGCGGCCCCTTCGGGGCCAAGACCACACCCGCGAGAATGTCATGCGCCCGGCACGGCGGCACGGCCATTCCCCGCCTCGCTTTTTCGCCCTTTTTCCGCTAGAATCATTCGTCTTCGCGGCCAGACGCCGATCGCCTAACTCCCCGCGAACATACAGCAAGGATCGCTATGTCGGAAACCACCGGCCAGCCGGCCGAACGTATTGAAGATTTGCGTATCGAGCGCGAGCTCCAGGACTCCTACCTCACCTACGCCATGAGCACCATCATGGACCGGGCATTGCCCGACGTCCGCGATGGGCTCAAGCCGTCGCAGCGCCGCATTCTCGTGGCGATGAACGACCTGAACCTGCTGCCCGGCCGCAAGCACATCAAGTGCGCCAAGATCTCCGGCGACACCTCCGGCAACTACCACCCCCACGGCGACGCGGTCATCTATCCCACGCTGGTCCGCCTGGCGCAGGAATGGACGCTGCGCTATCCCCTCATCGACGGACAGGGCAACTTCGGCTCCTCCGACGGCGATCCACCGGCCGCCATGCGTTACACCGAGGCCCGCATGGCCGCCCCGACCGTCGAGATGATGGCCGACCTCAATCTCGACACCGTCGATTTCCAGCCCAACTACGACGAACGCCCCGGCATGGACGAACCCACCGTCCTGCCGGCCAAGTTCCCAAATCTGCTGGTCAACGGCTCGACCGGCATCGCCGTGGGCATGGCGTGCAATCTCCTGCCGCACAACCTCCGGGAAATCTGCGACGCCATCGTCAAGACCATCGACAACCCCGAAATCACGCTCGCGGAACTCCTGGCCATCGTTCCCGGCCCGGATTTCCCCACCGGCGGCGTCATCTGCGGCCGGGAGGGCATCCTCGACGGCTACAAGACCGGCCGCGGCCGCATCACCCTCCGTGCCAAGCTGCACGTTTAGGAAGCCAAGTCCGGCAGCAAGGGCATGATCATCATCGACGAGATGCCCTACGGCGTCATCCGCAAATCCATCGTCGAATCCGTCGCCGAGTGTGTCAAAAATGGCGTCATCACCGACGTCTCGGATGTCAACGACCACTCCGGCCGCGAACACAAGGTCCGCATCGTCGTCGATCTCAAGCGCGACGCCGACCCCGACATCGTCATCAACCAGCTCTACAAGAACACCCCGTGCCAGATCACCGTCTCCATGATCAACATCGCCCTGGTCAACCGCCAGCCGCGGACCATGGGCCTGAAGGAGATGATCCAGCACTTCATCGACCACCGCAAAGTGGTCATCACCCGGCGCACGAAGTTCCTGCTGAAAAAGGCCCAGCAGCGCGGGCATATTCTCGAAGGGCTGATCTTCGCCGTCTGCGACATCGACGAGGTCATCCGCCTCATCCGTGCCAGCAAGACCCGCGAAGAGGCCATCGAAAAGCTCAAACAGCGGGCCTTCCGCATCGCCATCGATCACCCCTATTCCAAGCAGATTCCCCAGGTGCTGCTCGACAAGTGTACCGACAAGCCGATCATCCTCACCCAGGTGCAGGCCGAGGCCATCGGCCGGCTGCAGCTCATCCAACTGGTCGGGCTGGAGATCGAGAAGCTCGTCAGCGAATACCGCTCCGTGGCCGAGGAAATCGAAGGCTACGAGGCCATCCTCCGCGACGAGGCCCTGGTCATGGACATCATTCGCGAGGACACGTTCGAGATCAAGGAGAAGTTCGGCGACGACCGCCGCACGGAAATCTCCGGCGAGGCGCTCGACCTGAACATGGAGGACCTGATCACGCCGGAGGACGTGGTCGTCACGGCATCGCATCTCGGCTACGTCAAGCGGCTTCCCGTAGACACCTATCGCACCCAGGGGCGAGGCGGCCGGGGAATCAAGGGCACGGAATCGCGCGAGGGCGACTTCGTCGAGCATCTGTTTGTCGCCAACACCCACGACCACCTGCTTTTCTTCACCAACCTCGGCCGGGTTTACGGCCGGCGGGTCTACGAAATCCCCGAGATGTCGCGCACCAGCGTCGGCCGGGCCCTGGCCAACATCTTCGAGATGCAGGAGAAGGAGAAAATCACCAACGTGCTGGCGGTGAAGGACTTCAACCGCGAGGAGGAGTTCCTGATGTTCGCCACGGCGAGGGGCACGGTGAAGAAGACCGCGCTGAGCGCCTACGCCAACATCCGCACCACCGGCATCATCGCCATCAGCCTGGACGAAGGCGACAATCTCATCGGCGTGGAGATCACCACCGGCCACGACCACATCATGCTCGGCACCAAGTCCGGCCTGGCGATCCGCTTCGAGGAAGCCGACGTCCGCGCCATGGGGCGGCAGGCCGGCGGCGTCACCGGCGCCCGCTTCAAGCGCGAGAACGACGAGGTCGTCTCGATGCTGGTCATCCCCCGCGGCAACAACACGGGCAGGCAGGTGCTCACGGCCTGCGTCAACGGCTTCGGCAAGCGCACCCCGCTGGAGGAATACCCCGTCAAAGGCCGCGGCACCCGTGGCGTGATCAACATTGATGCCAACGAGCGCAACGGGGACGTGGTGGGCATGATGCTGATCGTCGAGGCCGACGAGGCCATGCTGATCACCGAAAAGGGGATTCTGATCCGCACCCGCTGCGCGGAAGTCCGCGAAACCGGCCGCGGCGCCGCCGGGGTGAAGCTCATCCGCCTGGATGAAGGCGACAAGCTGGTAGCGGTGGCCCGCGTCGCCCCCGAAGACCCCGACAAGCCCGGCGACTCCGCCACGCCAACCCCGGCCAATCCCGACAAACCCGCAGAGCCGACCGACTCGACTCCGGCCGCCGAGCCCGACGCGGAACCCGACACTCCGCCCGATCTGCCCAAGGCCGAATGAAGTAGGGCCGGCGTCCTCGCTGGCCTTCCTGAGCCGTGAATCGTCTGCCATTCCGGCCAACAACGCCGCCGGCCCGACTTGCAGACCGCACTGCGAATCGTTGCGACACACTCGCCACGTTGTATCGCGAGAGTTATGCGATGCTGTTTGACTTGGCCGTCTGCCGAGTCATAATCATGGTATGAGCAAGTTGGCCACCATCGCCGAAGTTGAGAGCCACTTGAGCGACTATCTGGCCCAGGTGGAGCAGGGCGAGGAAGTCATCATCTGTGATCGGGACAAGCCCGTTGCAAAAATTACATCCGTCCGCGCCCTCGCCAATCGCAGCCGGCCGGGTTGGGGCAAAGGAACGATCAATATTCTCGGTCCAGTGACAGGCCCGGTGATGGAAGACGACTGGTCGATGCTCCATTGAAACCATCACATGAGGCTTCTACTCGACACTTGCGCGATGATCTGGTTTGCCGAGGCGACCTCGGAGTTGAGTCCGCGGGCCTATGAAGCCATCGGGCATCCTGAGAACCAGACGTATGTTTCGCCGGTCAGCCTCATGGAAATTGCGTGCCTTGTCCAACGCAGTCGCATCCAACTCACGGAACACTGGCGAGTCTGGTGGCACAGACAGCTTGATGATAACGGCTGGTCCGCGATCCCCATCACATCAGAGATTGCGGCGGAGGCGTTTTCATTGCCGGAGCCGATTCATCGGGATCCAGCGGATAGACTGCTGATCGCCACGGCCCGCATCGAGGACATGACACCGATCACCGGCGATAGCTTGATTCTCGATTTTCCGCACGTTCGCACGTTACGATAGCTCCGCTGTGCGTCCCACCACCTCGATCCCCGGCCCACATTGCCTGACATCTCCACCACATCGTGGCATGGGTGTCCCACCCATGCTCCGCGGTACTCCGCGGAATCCTCTGGCAATCAATCCCGCTCGTCTCGCACATGAAATGCCTGAATTGCCGCAAAAAGGCGCAGAAGTCACAAGAAGAACGAGATCGCGGCATCGCCCGACCAATCAACCGGAATCAATTCTCTTGTGCTTTTTGAGCCTTCTTGCGGCCATTGCTCTTCTCCTCAACCCAAGAAATCCCGGCAGAACGATCCAGATGCACCCATCGCTAACCGACTCGCACTCCACATTCGCTACGTCCGCCACATCTTCCGCCTACGGCCAGTCAATCTTTACCCCGGGCAGCGCCGCCCGCAGTTTCTCGACTCCCGCCGCCGTGGCATTCGTGCCGTTCAGGGAAAGCCACTCGATCCCTTTGAGTTCTTTGAGGTGGACCAGCCCGGCGTCGGTGAT
>JBIOJL010000405.1:0-5483 GCA_044450885.1 Tepidisphaerales bacterium | reverse complement strand
GGGGGGACAAGAATGTCCCCCACTCGGCCATCCAATGACAGGCAAGAATGCCTGTCCTACCGAATTGTGGCTACTCGCGATTGCCCTCGGGCCGCACAGGCAATCGCCTGCTTTGCCATGTGTCCACACCTCGCTACTTGAGAACGAAACTCGCCGGAGCGTATGCCTTGAGCGGCACGGCGAATTTGCCGTCCTTGACGGGCAACGGGTCGCCGGTCTTCTCACCGCGAAGATTCACCGGCGTGGCGGTCTTGAAGTTGCCCGGCAGGGTGACGACGAGTTCGCCGGTGATGCCGCCCTGTTCCCAGAGGCGCAGCAGGATGTCCGGGCCGTCGGGGTTCTTGCCGAAGGCGGTCACCATGACGCCCTTGCGTGAAAGCGCGATGCCGGCTTGCGTCGGCACAAGCTTGCCGGGACGGCTGGTCGAACGGGCGGCCAAGAGCGGCAGGCGGGTCTCCATCGACGGCGTGTACAGGGCGGATTCGGAAGTGAACTTGTCGAAGGCCCACAGGCGCACGCGGCTTTCCATGCGCTGGCCGTGGCCGATCCAGCCGGCGAAATTGGTGCGCCAGTGGTTGTTGTAGAGGTTGAGGTACACATAAGGCTTCTTCGGCTCGTAGCGCTTCTCGAACTTGTATTCGCCCGGCTCGCCGAGGCTGACCATGGGCGAATCCAGCGGGCAGAGGCCCACGCCGGCACCGCTGTCACCGTCGTACACGGCCACGCCCGTGTCCACGAACGAGTTGTGATAGTTGACGTTGTCGAGGATGACATCCTTCACCGGATCAATGTCGGCACCCAATCGGCCGAGGCGGAATTTCGGGTTGGCGCACTTGAAGGGCAGGCAAATCCAGCCGGCCTCCGGCCAGCCGTCGGGCTGCTTCTGCCACGACACATCGAGGTCCGCCACCGGCATGGCGGCCGGGAGAGTCAGGCGGATCGACACTTTCTGTTCCTGGCCGATGGCGCCGGCGGGCAGGATGCCCGTCATCACGGCGGTGACGTCGATGGGGGTCCTCTTGACCGTCAACGTCATGTGCTCAGGCGTCGCCGAGGCGTAGACGCTGTCCTTGGGCATGTCGTAGGCGGCGAAGGCGAAGCGGTGGGCGACGTATTGGCCGTACAGACTCTTGGCGAGCCAGTCGGCCAATTGCTTGTAGCAGAACCGCTCGTAGAGATACTGGCCAAAGCCCTGCGGCGCGTCGGCATCCACCAGTTCGCGGCCGCTGCGCTTGTCGATGAGGCTGACGATTCGGCCGCGTGTGGCATCGAACGTGGCCTTGAAGAAGGGGCTTTCGATGACGCCGGTCTTGTCGTCGGCCGCCAGTTCCGCAGGCGCGACCTTGTCATTGGCGAATACGAACGCGCGGTAGCCCATCGGCGGGATGTCCTTGACGACGGCCCGGCGCACGCGGCTGGGGTTGTCCTCGATGGACGGATCATCGTACGCCACGGCCACGGCCGGCCCGCCGTCGACGGGTTTGAGGCTGGCGCCGCCGGGCAGGTGGAAGCAATTGAGCGTCACTTCGCCATCGCGTTGCCACGGCAGCGGGTTGTAGACGACCACACGCCCGCCGGGCACTGCGACGTTGTCGGCCAGCGTCAGGATCGCGTCGGCGCACGGGTCGGCCGCGAGCCGCCGGACATCCTCAGCGCAATGCCCCTTCTCGTCCCAGGATTCTTCCATCAGTCGATAGGACGGGCTCATCCCCTCGGCCCAGAAGCGGTCCCAGTCGGCGCCGTTCTTGCCGAAGGGTTGCTTGACGTAGTGCTGGTTGGCCATGCCGAAGGTGTGCTCGGAGAAGCGCATGCTGCGCTCGTAGGCAAGTTGTACCGCATCGCTGATGTCGGGGCGGAAGACGCCCCAGCAGTTGGATTCGAGCGTGCTCAGCGCATTGGCCGCGCCGATGAGAGGGCTGTTGCGGCGCAGCGTCTTGACGGCCGCGGGCATGCTCATGACGCCGTGGATCCACGGGTCGGGGATGTCGGTGCGGACGACGGGGAGTTTGGAGAGGTCTTCCTTGAGGATCAGCTCGGCGAAATCATCCATCTTGCCGACGCGGGCATTGATGCCGCGGCTTTTGTAGAAAGCGAAATCTTTGCTGACCGTTTCCGGCGCCGGCGGGCCCTGGTTGTCGCCAGTCATGCTGATGTAGATCCATGTCTTGTAGGCCCAGTCGGCCGGCGGCAGCGGCGAGGAACCGTAGCCGTTGTTGTACAGCGTCAGCAGCCGCAAGCCATCGGGGCCTTCCCACCAGAACAGCGCGGGCAGGTTGAAACTGAAATTCACCAGCGGCCCGCCCATGTGGTAGAACTTCATGCCAGCATGCGTGAAGAGAGTCGGGAAGACCCACGATTGCCCCGGCACATCGCTCATCTTGGCGCTGGTGGAGAGCGGTTGGCCATATTTGCGGCAGAGTTGCGACGAGATGCCCAACCCACCGCGCACCAGATCCTCCAGGCCGCTGGTCTCGGTGTGCAGCGATCCGGACAGGCCGTGGATGACGATGTTGCCGTCGCGGATCGCCTGTTCGATCTTCTGCCGGCGCTCGGGGGCCTGGCCTTCCCAGAGAATCTGCTGCAACGGATAACCCGAGAGCGTCCAGACGAACTGTTTGTCTTTGGGCTGCTCTTTGTTGCGGTCGATGGCATCCAGCAGACGGTCGGTCATCTCGGTGCGGTAGTCATGGATGACTTCCTTGGCCGTGGAGGTGTAGCCGATGTCGAAGTGCGTCTTGTAGACGATGACGACGTTTTCGACGCCCATCTTCTTCGGGGCGTTCTTCGCGGCGTCGGCCGTGGCGGTGTCTTTGGGAACCGTGGACTTGGCGTCGTAGTCGGCCGCCGAAAGCACGCGGGCGGCCGAGAGTGTGGCCGCGATGGTCAGGAGGGTGAGGTTTCGCATGGGGGCGATTATACAGAAGACGCAGGAGCGTGGCCCAGTGGACCAAAGGCGTATATCCGCGTGGGAGGGAATCAAAGGCGCGCCAAGCCCCGAGGGTCAGGCGCGGCAGAGCGTGAACGGCCGGAACGAGAGCCCTGCAATACGCGCCCGCTGGATTTCCACCATTACCTGTTTCGTTACGCATAGACAGCGATGTTCCCAATGCCAGACGTGAGCACCTGTGGCAACGAGGTGTGGCAGTGTATCCGGTGTGATCTCATCGCGCGGCCTCACTTCGACGCACTTGGCGAGAGTCCGCGCGATGTGGGCATCGGCGACCGTGGCGACCAGGAATTCCGCGCAGTGACCACATGTTCTTCGCAAAACTTTTGCAAGCGGGCGACTGACGAGGATGCAGGAAGTTCCCGGCAGGTTCAGGCGATATCGGCCGTCGCCGAGGCGGATGGCCGACGTGATGTGGATATGTTTGATATCGCACACATCCAAGGGACCATCGTAACCCTGCAGTGCATGCAGGCAGACGATCGACTCCGCCGGGAGTGATTGTCCGCCACCAAGAAGTTTCCGCAACAGTCGCAGCATAACCATGCCAGCTATGCAGGGTGGGTCATGGACCCACCCTACAGTTTCGTCACATCGCCGGCACATCCATCCAGCGGCGGTTTTTCCAGCTTTGCAGGCCGAGTTCGGCCAGTTGCACACCCTTGGCGCCTTCGCGGAGGGTCCAGCGGAAGGGGGCGTCGGTGGCGACGTGCTTCAGGAAAAGCTCCCACTGGATCTTGAAGGCGTTGTCGTATTCGACGGCGTTGGGCACCTGCTGCCAGCCTTGATAGAAATTGATCGGCTGCGTGATGTCGGGGTTCCACACGGGCTTGGGGGTTTCGCTGATGCTTTGCACCCAGGCCTCGCGCAGGCCGGCCACGCAGGTGCCTTTGGTGCCGTCGACCTGGATGGTCAGCAGGTCGTCGCGGCGGACGCGGACGCACCAACTCGAGTTGAACTGGCAGACGGTGCCGTCTTCGAGCCGGAAGATCGCGTAGGCCGAGTCGTCGGCCGTGGCTTTGTACGCCTTGCCGCGCTCGTCGACCCGTTCGGGCAGGTCGGTGGCGGCGTGGGCGACGAGGGACTTGATCGGGCCGAAAAGATTGGTGATGACGTATTGCCAGTGGCAGAACATGTCGATCATGATGCCGCCGCCGTTTTCGGTGCGGTAGTTCCAACTTGGCCGCTGGGCGGGCTGGTCTTCGTCGTGGCCGGTGAAGACCCAGTAGCCGAAGTCGCCGCGGACGGAGAGGAGCTTGCCGAAGAAGCCCTGCTGGCGAAGCATCTTGATCTTGCGCATGCCGGGGAGCCAGAGCTTGTCCTGGACGACGCCGTTCTTGAGCTTGGCATCCTCGCACAGTTTGGCCAGGCGCAGGGCCTCGGCCGTCGTGGTGGCGGTGGGTTTTTCGCAGTAGATCGCCTTGCGGGCTTTGACGGCTTTTTCGACGAAGGCAGCGCGCTGCAGGGTGCCGGAGGCGTCGAAGAAGACGCCGTATTTGTCGTCGCCGAGGGCGGCGTCGAGGTCGGTGGTCCACTTCAAAGGCTTGCCGATGATGGCCGGGCCGTGCTGTTCGGCCAGGGCGCGGACTTTGTCGGCATTGCGGCCGACGAGGATCGGGTCGGGCATGAGGCGTAGATCGTCGGAAACTTTCACGCCCCCCTGCTTCATGATGGCCAGGATCGAGCGGACCAGGTGCTGGTTGGTGCCCATGCGGCCGGTGACGCCGCTGAGAATGACGCCGATGGTGCGGGTTTCCATATTCTTCCTTCTGTAGCCGCGATCGGTCGCGGCTTGGCGGCCGGCCGCGATCAGCCATCGCGGCTACAGAAGGATTAGTACCCGATTCAGTCGAAAAAGTGTAGGTACGCTGCTGCGGTGGCCAGTCTACGGAGGTAGACGGCGAGTTCCAACAGGTGGTAGTCGCCCCACATGCTGGATTCGCCGCAGGGCACTTTCCGGCCGGGCGGGATGTGGTCCCAGTTGTTGGGACGGTGGTAGACGGAGTGAAGCAGCAAGCCCTGATGCGCGGCGGACTCGGATAAGTATGGTGGGGCAAGCAGCGTTCGGGCGACGGTCAGGCCGGCCTGGGTGTAGCGCTGAGAAGTGCTGCCAGTACACTCGCCGGCGGTTCTCCCGGGGAGGACTCCGCCGGTGAGGACACCGGCGGCACTATTGCCGAGGTATCGGCCCAGGCGCAGGAGGCCCTGGGCGGCGATGGCGGAAGCGGAAGAATCGACAGGTTCGTGGTCGTTGTATGGTTCGGCGGGGCGGGCGCGCCAATCGCCGAGTTTGGCCAGGCCGGGGGCACCGTCGTCCCAATAGACGATTCCATCGGCGGCGGCGCAGTCGTCGAGGTAGTGGTCGGCCGTGGCTTTGGCGGCCTGTTCGTAGACGGCGATGACATCCTGTTTCGCCAAGCCGACTGACGCATGAAACCGCTCGGCGTCGATGGACGCGAGGAATTCCAGCTCTTCAGCGTATCCGAGGATTGCCCAGGCCAGGCCGCGAGTCCAGGTGCTGAACGCGGAGTATCCC
>JBIOJL010000404.1:0-5490 GCA_044450885.1 Tepidisphaerales bacterium | reverse complement strand
CGTTGACCCCGCCGCCGACACCACCGTCCGCCCACGCCCTGCGCCCTTGGCCTGATACAACGCCACGTCGGCAGCCGAAACCAGTTGCTCCGCATGGGCCGGCCACTGGGTCCGCAGTGAGGAAATCCCCACCGACATCGTGACCCCCGTCGCCCGATTGAGGATCGGGGCCGACGCCGCCTCGAACTCGTCGCGAATGCGCTGCACCACTCGGGCCGCTTCCGTGCCGTCGGCGTGCGGCAGCAGCAGGACGAACTCATCGCCCCCGTAACGCGCGGCCGCGTCCATCCGGCGCAGGTTGCCGCGGATGATCCTGCCCGCCAGCACCAGAAGCTGGTCGCCCACCTGGTGCCCGTAGTTGTCGTTGATCTGCTTGTAGTTGTCCAGATCGATCATCACGCAGGACAGGTCTTTGTCGTAACGCTGGGCCTCGGCAAAGAGCGGATCCAGCACCCGGCCGAAATGCCGGCGGTTGTACAGCGACGTCAACGGGTCCGTGGCCGCCAGTTCCTCGACGCGCTGCAGTGATTCCTCGAGCTGTCCGTTCTTCTCGCGGAGTTCAGCCAGGGTCTTCTCGAGCTGCCGACGCAGGTGCTCGTTCTCCTGCTTGATTTTGGCGACGGCCAGGTTCTTCTCGACCACGACCGGAATGGTGTACAGGTAGTCGCCGACCTTGACGACATAGTCACAGGCGCCCCGGCGGATGGACTCGGCGGCGATCGCCCCGACGTTTTCCCCCGTGACCATGATGACCGGCGTCGAGAACCGCTTGACGACCTGGTCCAGTAGATCGAGCCCCGAGGCATCCGGCAGGTTGTAGTCGCAGAGGATCATGTCGAAGCCGCCCAGATCATGGAGCACCGCCTCGGACGTGGAACAGGCCCCGGCCACGCTGCCGCGGCCGAAATGGTCCTCGAGCGTCTCCCGGATCAGGTCGAGCTGATCGGGATCGTCCTCGACCACAAGGAGTTTGACTGATTCTGCGTAGGGCACGTTCCCAGCCTTTATTTGATGAAGCCTGCCTGGTGCGACAGCACTGCTTCGATTTACGATACATTCGATGCCGATGGCAAGCGTCGTTTCTGTTTTTCTCGTGACCAAACACGACAGGCAGGAATGCCTGTCCTACCGTTCATACGACAGGCAGGAATGCCTGTCCTACCGATCGCTACCGGACCTGCGGTTCCCGGCGGCATTCTTCCGGCATCCAATGCGAGCATGGATGCTGATGGATCGACACCCAATAGGCGGTGCTGACCCGGAGCGTCTTGAAAAACTGGTCGGCTTTCGCCGGCTTGAGCGTATAGCTATTGGCGCCGTGGTGGGCGGCGATCCGCATCTGCTTTTCATCGCACAGCCCGGTCATCATGACCACGGGGATCTCGCGGTGCTGCGGCGAAGACTTGATGGCCGCCAGCACCTCCTGCCCGCTGGTGCCCGGCATCTCGATGTCCAGATAGATCAGGCTGGGACGGGGCGCGTCGGCGTACTCGCCCTGCTGGAAGACGAATTCGAGCGCGGCGTCGCCGTCGCCGGCCTCGTACACCTCGGGGTGGCCGTGGCACTCGCCGATGGCCTCGCGAATCAGCAGCCGGCAGTCCGGGTCGTCGTCGACCACGAGGATGATGATCTTGTCGCCAGTCCGTTTCATGACAACTCCCGCCGCCTCATGCGGCCTGCAAAGCCGGCCCCTGCCCGGCCGGTTTGGGGATCACAAATCTGAACGTGCTTCCCCGGCCCAGTTCCGACTCGATCCAGATCCTTCCGCCGTAGGTTTCGATGATGCTCTTGACGCTCGCCAGCCCCACGCCCTTCCCCGGCACCTGGGTGCCGGCCGCGTTCTTGCCCCGGCGGAACACGTAGAACACCTTCTCCATGTCCTCGGCGTGAATGCCCAGGCCGGTGTCGCGAACGTAGAACTCGTTGCCGCCGGGGGTTTCGTCCCAGCCGATGTCGATGCGTCGCCGGGGCCCGTCACCGATGTACTTGATGGCGTTGTCGATCAGGTTCTGGAACACCTGGCGCATGCGCATCCGTTCGCAGACAAGTGGCGGCAGCGTCCTCTCGATGCCGATCGTGATGTCCTTCTCCTTCAGGTCCGGCTCGAAGCAGTCGATCAGCTCCCGCACCAGCCCGTTCATCTCCACCCGTTCCATCTTGTGCCGGCGCGTCTTGATCCGCGACAGCTCGAGCAGTTCGGCAATCAGGTCCGCCTCGGCCTCGACGTTGCGGCGGATGCGGTCCAGGCGATGCGCCACCTCTTCATCCAGCCGGCCGCGGTATTTGGTCAGCAGCAGCGTCGCCATGCCGCCGATGTTCCGCAACGGAGCGTTCAGGTCGTGCGAGACCGCCCGGAGGAAATCCTCCTTTTCGGCGATCTCGGCCGACAACCGGTGGTTCGACGCCTCCAGCTCGCTGGTGCGGCTGCGGACTTTGTCCTCGAGTTCGCGGTTGGCGTTTTCGAGATTCCGGCGGTGCTCGTGGATGCGGTCCACCATTTCGTTGAACGACCGGGCGAGCCGCCCGATCTCATCCGGCCGGTCCATCCCCACGTGCGCGTCGTATTCACCCGCCGAGATGCGGTTGGTGGCGGCGACGAGCTGGCGGATGGGCAGGAATATGCGATGGATCAGCGCCGTCGCCAGCGGCAGGCAGAGCACGAAGATGATCAACCCCAGCACCATCGCCACCATGGAGGCGCGATGCAGATCCGCCTGGGCGACATCCTGGGCGACGCCCACGGTGATGTAACCATGCAGCCGCACGCCATACGCCGACGCGTCCGGCCCGGCATGGGCCCAGGCTTTCTGCGGCGCGCGATGGTCGAGCACGGGCGCGGTGACCTGGAGAAAATTGCCCAGCGTCGGCAGGTGCCGCTGCTCGACACGCATGAGCGACTGCGGCCGCGGCCATGCCTCCGGCGACCGGCCGATCTGGAAATCCGGATCCCGGCAGGCCGTCGTCAACGGCTTGCCCTGGGCGTCGAAGAAGGCGACCAGCACGATGTTGCGGCTGCGGATCAGATCCGAACCGAGGCGGTGCAGTTGGTCGGCGTCGCCGCTCACATATGGGTCGACGGCCGCATACGCCAGAGTCTGCGACAGTTGCCGGGCCTGCTCACCCATCAATCCGGAAAGCGTCGACTCGCCCCGCTGCAGGGCGAAGCCGATGGCCGTCGCCAGCGCCGTCAGCAGGAGCATGCTGAACGCGAGCACGAGCTTGCCCTGCAAACCGAGGCGTCCGGTGCATCGGCGACGAAGGCCCATGACCCAGCCCGGCGGCGAAGAAGAGGTTGTTTGGGTCTGTGCGATCATCCACCGGGCGGACGATGATCTTCGCGGGCGAAGTTGTGGTGCAGGCTTCCAGCCTGCTCCGGGCGTGTGCAGGCTGGAAGCCCGCACCACAAGACCCCGGCACTCTTGCCGCGGTAATTCAGGTCCGCTTTCGGTGGATCGGTGCGATAACCATGCGGCTTGAGGACCTTATTGGCCCACGCGGATGTTGACCAGCGTCGGCCGCGTGAGAATGCCCGGCAGTTCGATGAGCACATTGCCGCTGTCGAGCCTGACGATGCGCTCCACCAGCACGCCTTCCATGGTCACCAGCGTGCTGCCCCGCGGAAGTTCGCGGACCTCGAGCACCGGCCGAACCACCGCCACGCCCTGCGGCTCGATGCGCAGTTCCAGCCGCGGCCCGTCGGCGATGAGCTGATAGGTGCCGCTCTGTTCGGCGTAGCCGTCATTATTGGCATCGCCCGGCGAGTTGCGGTCGAGCCGGCCGGCGTCGCCCGTCACGGTGATCCGGGCGGGTGTATTGTGTGACGCCGCCAGAGCGGCCGTGTCGGGCGGGTTGCCCAGGATCGGCTGCAGCACGCCGTCGATGATCTGGCGGCCGTCCGGATAAATCAGCATCGACCGCTGCGGCCCGCGCGACGACAGCCGGACGCGGATCGCGTTCGTCTCCTCAATCTTCCACCCGGCCGGGTCGGCCTCGGGCGTGCGGAACGTCTGCCGGAATTTGCCCGCCCGCTCCACCGTGAACGCAAAGCCCTTCTCGCGGATGGAAAGTCCGTCTCCGGGCCCATCGTACAGCGTGCCGGTGTTGTCGATCTCGACGACGTCATCGAGCCACAGCCCATCCGGCAGCGCATCGGGGAACGTGAATCGCAAGGTCCCGATGGTGCTGGCCGAGCCTTTGGAGAGCGCGGAGAGGATGTCGAGCACGACCGGCGTCCACTGGTTGGCCGGGATTTGCACGGTGTACTGTTCCAGCGTCTTGCCGTCAGCCTCGAACGCCGCCGAGAGCACCTGCGGGCGCGTGCTGTAGCAGTAGGCCCCGATCAGCGTCCAGCGGCCGGGCCATTCGCGCCCGCTGTGCAGCGATGCGAGTTTCACCACGGCCGACTTGGTGCCGGGCGCCAAACGGAGGCTCCCCTGCCCGGTATGCCGGCGCGTGGCGTCGGCCTGCGCCTCGGCGCCCTCGGTCTTCACGAACACCGGGTCTGCGTCCGTCTCGAAGCTGAGGAGCGTGAAGAACGGAGCCTTGGCGAGTTGCGCCTCGGTGCGGACCATCTGCAAGCCGACGGGCTCGCCATCGCGCACCTTGGGTTCAGGCACCGAGGCCGCGCACCCGGAGAGGACGGCGACAAAGAACACGGTAATTGTTGTGGCAAGCCGGGACATGGAGCAGGGAATGTAAGAAGACGGAGGGGAAAATGCAAAGAGGAGGTTCAAGGGTCCACGGGTTCAACGGGGTGATGGCATGCAACCCGAGATGGGTGGGACAGGCATTCTCGGGAGGATTGCCGATGCACGCATCGCCTTGGCCTGGCAAAACGAGCCGATTCCTTCTGAAACCGATAACGGATCCATCCCCGACCCGACCTCGACACCCGACACCGTTTCATTGGCCCCGGCACCGTTTGATTCGCTTGAGAAATGAGAAGACTCCTCTCTGGTGGATGCTTCGGCGTCGGCGGCATCGAGGTCGGCCGGGTCATCGGCGTTGGCGGCGGCGTCGAGGTCGTCGAGGTCATCGAGGGCGTCTCGGGTTGGGTCGTCGGCGGGCTGCGTGGATTCGGCCGGTGGGGACACCGGCGGCACTTCCGGGGGTTGGGTTTCAGATTCGGAGATCAGGGGGCGTTGCATGATGTAGGGGTCGAGGGGGACGCTGAGTCGGAGTTTCTGCTGGGCAGTGGCGAGTTGGGTGCGGAGGTCGGCGACTTCGGCTTGCGATTGCTCGAGTTCGGCGGTGAGGGTCTGGACGGCGGTGTGGCGGGATTCGATGGCCGCGAAGCGCTGGCGGGCGTGGGCGAGGCGGAGGATGGACACAAGGGGGATTTTCGATTGTTGATTTTCGATTTTCGATTGAGTGGACTCAGGAGGAGCGAGGTTGTCGGGGGACTGGGCGGATTGGGCGGCGAGTCGGGTGGCGGCGTTGACGGCGGCGGTGGCGAGTTGGAAGTCGGCCTGGAAGCGGAGGGTTTCGAGG
>JBIOJL010000403.1:0-5502 GCA_044450885.1 Tepidisphaerales bacterium | reverse complement strand
CGAGGACTTCGACATGGAGAAGAACGTCATCCTCGAAGAGATCGCGATGTACCTCGACGATCCCGGGCAGCGGCTGTACGAGCGGGCGATGGCCGAGCATTTCGGGGCGCATCCGCTGAGCATGAGCGTGCTGGGGTCGGCCGAATCGGTGAAGAAGCTGACGCGCGAGGAGATGGCCGGGTATTTCACGCGGCGCTACGGGCCGGGCAATATGATCGTCGCGGCGACGGGCAGGCTAGATTTCCCGCAGCTTGTGGACATGGTCGCCAGATACTGCGGCCACTGGCCGCGCGTGAACGCGCCGCGCGTCTTCGACCAACCCGTGGTCACGGCCAAGCGCAAGAGCATGGTCGACGCCAAGCTCAACCGCAGCTACACCATGGCCTTCACGCCCGGGCCCAGCGCCCAGGATGAACGGCGTTTCGCGGCCAGGGTGTTGTCGGACGTGATCGGCGACGCCGAGGGCAGCCGCTTCTATTGGGCGCTGGTGGACAACGCCATCGCCGAGGATGCGGAGTTCGGCTTCTACCCGCACGACCGTTGCGGCAGCTTCTACCTGTCGCTGGTGACCGACCCCGAGCGCACGGATCAGGCCCTGGAGATCGCCCGCAAGGAACTCGAGCGGGCCAAGGCCGATCTCAATGATGCCGAGGTTGACCGGGCCAGGAACAAGATCGCCAGCAGCATCGTGCTCGGCGGCGAGATTCCGCTCGGCCGGATGCGCGCCATCGGCGGCCAGTGGCTCTACAACGGCGACTACCGCTCGCTCCAGCAGGACACGGCCACGCTGATGGCGATCACCACCGACTCGCTCCGCAAGCTCATGGGCGAGTTCCCGTTTGACCCGATGACGATCGTGACGCTGGGACCGAAGTAGGCCCAAATCTGTTCTTGGTTCTTTGTTCTTGGTTCTTTGCCGTGCCGCCGGCCGCGTCGGTACATGACACAACGCCAGTCCGATACAAAGAACAAATAACCAAGAACAAAGAACTTCGACCTTGCGTCTTGACCCTCGTCAACTTAGTGTCTATAGTACACTAAGTAAAGGAGGCGTCCATGACGCAACCACTGTCGGGGATGTATCGTCACAGCCTGCTGCTCTTGACGGATCTGTATCAGCTCACCATGGCCTGCGGCTACTGGCGGACGGGCCGGGCGGAGGAGGAGGCGGTGTTCCACCTCTACTTCCGCAAGGCGCCGTTCACCAGCGGATACACGGTCTGTTGCGGGCTGGAATATGTCGTGGATTATCTGCGCAATCTCCGGCTGGAAAGCGGTGACCGGACGTATCTGGCGGGCCTGACCGGCAACGACGGCCGGCCCCTTTTTGATTCGGCGTTTCTCAACGAACTCGAGCAGCTCAAGTTCGCGTGCGACGTCGATGCGGTTCCCGAAGGCACGGTGGTGTTCCCGGATGAACCGCTGGTGCGCGTGCGCGGGCCGATCTGGCAGTGCCAGATTCTCGAGACGCTGCTGCTGAACATCGTGAACTTCCAGACGCTCATCGCCACCAAGGCCGCCCGCATCTGTTCGGCCGCGCGCGGCGCGCCGGTGCTGGAGTTCGGCTTGCGGCGGGCCCAGGGGATCGACGGGGCGATGGCCGCCTCGCGGGCGGCGTACATCGGCGGATGTGCGGCCACGTCCAACGTGCTGGCCGGGAAGGTTTTCGGCATCCCCGTAAACGGCACGCACGCCCACAGTTGGGTGATGAGCTTCGACGATGAGCCGGCGGCGTTCGAGGCGTATGCCCGGGCGCTGCCGAACAACGGGGTCTTCCTGGTGGATACGTATGACACAATCGAAGGGATACGCCATGCGATCGAGGCCGGGCGGAAGCTGCGGGAAATGGGACACGAAATGATCGGCATCCGAATGGACTCGGGCGACCTTGCATACCTGAGCATCGAGGCGAGGCGGATGCTCGACGAGGCTGGTTTCGAGAAGACGGCCATCGTCGCCTCCAATGACCTCGACGAGCAGATCATCGACAGCCTGCAGCAACAGGGCGCGCGCATCAACGTCTGGGGCGTCGGCACGCGGCTGGTGACGGCATACGACCAGCCGGCGCTGGGCGGCGTGTACAAACTCGGCGCGGTTCGGCCGGCGGCCGGGCAGGCATGGCAACTCAAGGTGAAGGTGTCGGAGCAGATTGCCAAGACGACGACCCCCGGCATCTTGCAGGTGCGCCGGTTTCTCGGCCCGCAGGGATTTGCCGGCGACATGATCTACGACGAAGCGGTGCTCGGCGCGCCGCCGGGTGAGGCCCGGATCATCGACCCCAAAGACCTGACGCGCCAGAAGCGATTTCCCCCGGCCACGCGCCACGAGGATCTGCTGGTGCCAATCTTCCACGGCGGCCAGTGCGTGTACGAGTGTCCGTCCATGCAGGAGGTGCGGCAGCGCGTGCAGGCGCAACTGGCCGGCTTGCATGCGGGCGTCAAGCGGTTCCTCAATCCACACGAATATCCGGTCGGGCTGGAGAGCCGCCTGCACGAGCTGAAGACGCAATTGGTCATCGAGGCCCGCGAGCGCAAAGGCGCGGCGGCCGTTGGAGGTGCGCTATGAAACTGATTAAGGTGGCCGCCGCCGTTCTCAACCAGACGCCGCTGGACTGGGATGGCAATAAGGCCAATATCCTTTCCGCTATCGAGCAGGCCCGGGCCGCGGGTGTCACCGTGCTCTGTCTGCCGGAACTGTGCATCTCCGGCTACGGCTGCGAGGATGCCTTCCACTCGGCCGGCCTGCGGCGGACGGCGCGGCAGGTGCTGGCGGAGATTCTCCCGGCCACGTGCGGCATGATGGTGGCGCTCGGGCTGCCGGTGCTCTATCACAATGGGTTATTCAACGCGGCCTGCGTGGTGGTCGATGGGCGGATTGTGGGGTTTGTCGCCAAGCGACACCTTGCCGGCGAAGGGCTGCACTACGAGCCGCGCTGGTTCAAGCCCTGGCCGGATGGCGTGCGGGCGGAGGTCGAGCTTGAGGGGCAGACGTATCCCATCGGCGATCTCTATTTCGATGTCGGTGGTGTCCGCATCGGCTTTGAGATTTGCGAGGATGCCTGGGTGGCCCAGCGGCCGGGCGGAGCCCTGTCGCGACATGGGGTGGACGTGATCCTCAATCCCAGCGCCAGTCATTTCGCTTTCGGCAAGCTCGACGTGCGAGAACGATTCGTCAGCGAAGGCTCGCGGGCGTTTGGCGTGACGTATGTGTACAGCAATTTCCTCGGCAACGAGGCCGGCCGGGCGATTTACGACGGCGGTGCGATCATCGCCAGCGGCGGGCAGCTTGTCGCCATCGGCCCGCGCTTCGGCTTGGAACTGGCCGGTATCACGGCGGCCGTGGTGGACATCGACGCCACCCGCATGGGCCAGGCCCGCACCGGCAGCTTCGTGCCGGCCATCGACCACGACGAAATGTGCGTGCGCGTCCCGTTTGAGTATCCACCGTGCAGACTCGAACGACAGCCCGTGCAACAGGAGGCATGGGAGAACGGGCCGAACGTGAAGGAAGAGGAATTCGCCCGTGCCGAGATGCTGGCGCTGTTCGACTACATGCGGAAGAGCCGCAGTTGTGGGTTTGTGGTCTCGCTCAGCGGCGGGGCGGATTCGTCGGCCGTCGCCAGCCTGTGCGCGATGATGGTCCGGCGCGTTTGTGCCACCATCGGCGTTGAAGCATTCCGCGAGCGACTGGGGTACCTGCGCGGCAAATTGAACGGCGACACCCCGCAGATGATCCGGGCGTTGCTGGCATGCGTCTATCAGGCGACCGAGAACAGTTCGCCCACGACGCTGAACGCCGCTCGCGGTGTGGCCGAGGCTGTGGGCGCTGAGTTCCTCGTGTTCGACGTGGATCGGCAGGTAAAGGAGTACATCCGCATCGTCGAGCAGGGCGTCGGCCGAAAGCTTGACTGGAAGACCGACGACATCGCGCTGCAGAACATCCAGGCCCGCACCCGCGCCCCCGGCGTGTGGATGCTGGCCAACCTGCGGAATGCGCTGCTCCTGGCCACCAGCAACCGCTCGGAGGCGGCCGTCGGCTACGCCACCATGGACGGCGACACCTGTGGCGGGCTGAGCCCGATCGCCGGCATCGACAAGGCGTTCCTCCGTCAGTGGCTCCGCTGGCTCGAATCCACTGGCCTGGAAGGGCTTGGCCCGATCCCCGCGCTGCGTCTGGTCAACCAGCAGCAGCCGACCGCCGAATTGCGCCCGGCCGCTTCGCACCAGACCGACGAGGATGACCTCATGCCCTACGACCTGCTCGATGTCATCGAAGATCAGGCCATTGGCGGCAAGAAGACGCCGGTCGAGGTCTTCCAGGTCATGCGGGTGGAGTTTCCGCAACACACCCCGGCGCAACTGGGCGCGTGGGTCGAGCGATTCTTCAAGCTCTGGTGCCGCAACCAGTGGAAACGCGAGCGCTACGCCCCGGCGTTTCACGTCGACGACAAGAACCTCGACCCGCGAAGCTGGTGCCGCTTTCCGATTCTCTCCGGTGGATTCGAGCGCGAACTGGCCGAACTGCGCGAGCTGGTGCGAAAGGAGGCGAAGATATGCTAAAGGGGACATATACCTACGAATACCCACGTCCCAGCGTCACGGTGGACTGCGTCGTCTTCGGCCTTGATGAAGAAGACCTGAAGGTTCTGCTCATCGAACGCGGCCTGCCGCCCTTCGCCGGCTGCTGGGCTTTGCCCGGCGGGTTCGTGCTGATGGACGAGACGCTCGAAAAGGCCGCTCGCCGCGAGTTGGAGGAAGAGGCTGGCGCCAAACGCGTCTACCTCGAACAGCTCTACACCTTCGGCGATCCCGGCCGCGACCCGCGCGGGCGGACCATCACGGTTGCCTACTACGCCTTGGTGAAACTGAGCGACCACAAGCTCCACGCAGCCACCGACGCCCGCGCGGCCGCGTGGTTCCCGGTGGACAAGCTTCCCCGGCTGGCCTTCGACCACGAGCGGATCGTGGAAACGGCCTGCCAGCGGTTACGTGGGAAGGTGCGCTACCAGCCGATCGGCTTTGAACTATTGCCGCCGAAATTCACGTTGCGGCAGTTTCAGCGGCTGTACGAGATCATCCTCGGCCGCTCGCTCGATAAGCGAAACTTCCGCAAGAAGATTCTGGCCATGGGGATCATCGAGGAACTGGACGAGATGGAGCAGGACGTCGCCCACCGCGCGGCCCGGCTCTACCGATTCGACAAGGCAAAATATGACCGAATGACGAAACAGGGATTCAACTTTGAGGTCTAGCCATGAATGCCTTGATTCTCATAGACATCCAGAACGATTTCCTTCCCGGCGGCGCGTTGCCTGTGCCTCATGGCGACGAAGTGATCGCGGTCGCCAACCGCCTCATGCCGCAATATCCGCTGGTCATTGCGACGCAGGACTGGCACCCGGCCGACCACGGTTCATTTGCCAGCCAGCACGCGGGCAAGAAACCGGGGGACAAGATCACGCTCGCCGGCCTGCCGCAAATTCTCTGGCCGGACCATTGCGTG
>JBIOJL010000402.1:0-5518 GCA_044450885.1 Tepidisphaerales bacterium | reverse complement strand
TTGGTAACCATCCCCGAGAGGATGCGGCAGTGAAGGTCTACACACGGAGGCTATAATGCGGTCAGGCTTGATTCTTGCGTCAATGTTGGGCGTGGTGTGCTCTTTCGCCGCCATCGCCCAGCCCGCGCCGACGTACCCTGCGGATCTCACCGTCTGGCCCAACGCCACCAGCTTTGCCAACAGCGATCCGTGGATTGCCGCCAACCACGACCGCATCCGCGAAATGCGGCCGCGGGTGCTGCTGGTCAATTTCTCCAACGAACACGTGCCGGAACAGTTGCAGAAACTGGCCGAGCGGATCATCAAGTGCATCGCGGAAGGCTCGCGCTATCACGGGTACAGCAACCCGGCCGCGCCGGCGTTTCTCAAGTACGAAGTCTTCAAGTTCGTGGACCTACGCGACGCGGACCGGGCCAAGGGCAACTCGCGTCTCATTCCCCTCAAAGATCCCGACGCCAAGAGAGGGTTTAACTTCAAGTACAAGGAGATGTATTCCGACGAGTTCGCAAAACACTACGCGGTTCCCGATCCGAACAAGCCGGAGCGGTTCCTGCCGCTGGCCGAACTGGTGGACCGGGGGTACGTGCATGAGGTCTGGTTCTTCGACTCGGGAAACGTCAGCCTTCCGCCTCACGTCGGCGGGTTTGAATCCATCGAGCTCAAGCCGGTCTACGACGAGCAGTTCCGCCGGGTTGAGGGCAAGCCAGTCCAGTCGGGCAATGGCGGCGACCCCGAAATGCCTTGGACCGGCCGGAGCATCCGCATCGGCTTCATCAACGCCTCGCGCGGCGCGGGATGTTTCATGGAAAGCCTGTCGCACTCGTTCGAGGGCACGGCGTACGGCCGGGCGATTCCGTACTTCACGCATTACTTCTACGAGTACGCGGGCCTTGACCTGAACACGCGGTACAAGCTGCCGTTCAACTCGCTCTACAGCGCCAGGCGAGCCAACCAGAAAGTGAGCTATCCGGACCCGACCACCATGGTCGTCCCGCACAACGGCAAGGAGGTGCGCGTCGAGAACTACGTGGCCGCCGGGGGGAACGTACACTTCCCGCCCAACGGCCGGGCCGACTACGACATGGACAACCGCGAGCCGGTGATGTCCACAATCGAAGACTGGCGCGTCGGCAGCGGCCCCGCCGGCAAAGATGTCGCCAAGGCGTATACGAGTGATGTGCTCAAACCCTATCGCGAACTGGCGCCGGACTGCATGGGCGCTTGGCTGATCTACTGGCGGCAGAACATCCCGGGCCTGGACAACCGCGCCAAGGACGACCAGGGCAAGCCCATGAAGAACTGGTGGCCGTTTCTGTTCTATTGAGCCGTTCAGTGCCCGTTGTCCGCCAGTTCCTTGGCCACTGCTCCGACAACACCCTTGGCATCACCAAAAAGCATCAACGTGTGGTCTAGAGTGTACAACTCGTTTTCGATGCCCGCGAAGCCGGGGTTCATGGAGCGCTTGATGGCGATGACGGTTCGGGCCTGGTCGGCATTGATGATGGGCATGCCGTAGATGGGTGAGGATTTGTCGTGGCGGGCGGCCGGGTTGACCACGTCGTTGGCCCCGATCACCAGGGCCACGTCGCATTGCGGGAACTCGCCGTTGATCTCGTCCATCTCCACCAGCTTGTCGTAGGGAATCTCGGCCTCGGCCAGCAGCACGTTCATGTGCCCGGGCATCCGGCCGGCGACGGGGTGGATGGCGAACTTGACCTCGACGCCGCGGCGGGTGAGCTGGTCGTAGAGTTCGCGCACCTTGTGCTGGGCCTGGGCGACGGCCATGCCGTAGCCGGGGATGACGATGACCAGCCGGGCGGATTCGAGGATGCCGGCCACCTCCTCGGGCGAAGTCGAGCGGACGGTCTTCTTCTCGCCGGCGGAGGCCGCCGATGCCTGGATCTGGCCGAAAGCGCCGAAGAGGACATTGGTGAAGCTGCGGTTCATGGCCCGGCACATGATGATGCTCAGGACGAAACCGCTGGCGCCGTCGAGGGCGCCGGCGATGATCAGCAGCTTGTTGTCCAGCACGAAGCCCATCATGCAGGCGGACAATCCGGCGTAGCTGTTGAGCAGCGAGATGACCGTGGGCATGTCGGCCCCGCCGATGGGCAGGATCAGCAGCACGCCGAACGCCAGTGACAGCAGCAGCAGCACCGGGAAGAGCCAGACCCACTGCGGATGCAGGGTGAGCAGAATGCCGCAGGCAATGGCCGAGGCCAGCAGCGCCAGATTGTAGATGTTCTGGTTCTTGTAGGTCAGCGGGCGGGTGGGGAGCAGGTCCTGCAATTTGCCGAAGGCCATCATGCTGCCGGTGAACGTCAGCGCGCCCAGCAGCACTTCAAGGCAGAGGAATGCCATGACCGTCGGGTGCGGCGGTGCGGTCTTCAGGTCGAAGAGATAGTAGTGCGCCGTGCCGACGAGGGCGGCGGCCAGCGCCCCGAAGGCGTGCGACAGCGCCGTTCGCTGCGGCACGGCGGTCATGGGCATCCAGATCGCCATGGGCGCGCCGATCACCGCTCCGATGGCGAAGCCCACGATGATCCACTCGTAGCTGACGATCTGGTGGTGCAGCAGGGCCCCGATGATCGCGGCCGCCATGCCGACCTGGCCGGCGATGTTGCCGCGGCGGGCGGTGGTGGGGGCACTGAGCCATTTCAAGGCGAGCACGAACAGCAGCGCGGCCAGCAGATATGTGGCCGTGCTGATGACGCTGGAAAGCGTGGCGTGCTGCGGGGCGGCGGTATAGGCCAGGAACAAGTTCACTTCTTCACCTCGCGTTTACGGAACATGCGGAGCATGCGGTCGGTGATCATGAATCCGCCGATGATGTTGGTTGACGCCGTCGCCACCGCGATGGTGCCGAGGACGGTGGAGAGCGTGGTCTGCTTCGCCCCGGCCAGCTCGATGGCCGCGACGACGCTGATGGCCGAGATGGCGTTGGTCAGCGACATCAGCGGCGTGTGCAGCAGCGGACTGACCCGGCGGATGACTTCCAGGCCCAGAAACGCGGCCAGAATGAACACATAAAGATGGGAACCAAAATCAGGCATGGGCCATCATCTCCTTCAAGCGTGGGTGGACGACCTGCCCGCCCTGGCAGAGCAGGACGCCGGCGATGACTTCGTCGGCCGGGTCGATCTTGAGCGTGCCTTCTTTGGTGATGAGCAGCTTGAGCAGGTTCGCGAGGTTATTGGCGTAGACCTGGCTGGCATGGAACGGGACAGTCGCGGGGACGTTGGTGATGCCGATGATGGTCACGCCGTGTTTCTGGACGATCTGCCCGGGCTCGGTCAGTTCGCAGTTGCCTCCGGATTCGGCCGCCAGATCGACGATGACCGACCCAAGCTGCATCTTGGCGACCACGTCGGCCGGGATCAGCTTGGGCGCGGGTTTGCCGGGAATCGCGGCCGTGGTGATGACCACGTCGGATTCGATCACCACCTTGGCCATCAGTTCGCGCTGCTGCTGCTGCTGCTCCGGGGTGAGTTCCTTGGCATATCCGCCGGCATCCTGCGCGCCGGCGGTTTCCAGAGGCAGTTCGACGAACTTGGCCCCCACGCTCTGCACCTGTTCTTTGACGGCCGGGCGGACGTCGTAGGCGCTGACGAGCGCACCGAGCCGTTTGGCGGTGGCGATCGCCTGCAATCCCGCCACGCCGGCGCCGATGATGAACGCCTTCACGGGCTGAAGTGTCCCGGCCGCGGTCATGAGCATGGGGAATATCTTGGGGCAGCGCTCTGCCGCCAGGATGACCGCTTTGTAGCCTGCGATATTCGCCTGGGAACTGAGCACATCCATTGCCTGGGCGCGGGTGATGCGCGGCAGATACTCCAGCGCCATGGCCGCCACACCCTGCTGGGCGAGGGTCTGTATCAGTTCCATGTTTCGTTGTGGCGCGAGCATGCCGGCCAGCACTGCGCCGCTGCGCATCTGCTTCACCTGCTCGGCCGATGGGGCGTGAACGACGAGGGCGATATCGGCCTGCGGCCAGCCGTCGGCTTCGACGATCTGCGCCCCGGCCGCGCGATAGGCGTCGTCGCTGTGCGACGACATGACTCCGGCCGACGATTCGACGAGAACTTCCACCGTCGGCCCGGCGAGTTTTTTGACTACGGCGGGTACGAGTGCCACGCGTGTTTCGCCGGCACTGGTTTGATTGGGCACGAATACTTTCATGCGTAGTGTTCCTTCGACGGACACAGGTCCGCCATCGCTTCTTGTTGCGGGAATGATAGGACGGGGATTCGTGGATTTCTCAGGAAGTGGTCCTGACCGACAAGGACGGGCACTTCGTCCACTCCGAGGTCGTCGCGGAAGCGGGCCGTCGTCGCTTCCAAACCGTGGATTACCTTGGCGAGATTACCGGCTGTCCGTTACGCACGGCGTCTATCAGGGTGTCCAGCGCACTCTCCAGCCTGCGAAAGGATCTCAGATTGCGTGCGCGAATCGCATTGAGGTCCACGATTTCTGCCAGCATCGCCTGATCCTGCGTTGGTTTGTATCCATTCACCATACGTTTGGACAACCAGCGTTTGGCATCGCGAGGTGCAGTTTCGGTGTCGAGATCCGCACTGCTGGTTCCCGCCCGGATGCCCTGGCGGCCGTCCGGCAGCGCCCGTCCGGCGAGCGAATCTACGCCGGCGATCAGCCATGACTCGAATTCCTGGCGCGCGAAGACACATGCTACCGAGAACAACTCTCCGCCCCGGGCTGCGCGCGATCGCTCGGCCAGCACCTTGGCAACAAGAGCGGCACAAAACACCCTGCCTTCAACTGCGCCCGCATCTCCATCCAAAATCGCCAATACGGCACCGATTCGGCGCCGCAGGGCGGCGACCCCGAGCCAGCGAAGCCATTCGCCACGGTTCTTGTCGCTACCCACGAGTGTTTCAACACCGCCGATTCGGATCGCGTTCCGGTCCAAGAACAATTGGTCCCACGGTTGTCGCTCTTTGAGCAGGCGGTCCACCAGCGCCGGGACGGCCTGCACATCGCCGTGGCCCTCAACGAGCAACACCAGTCGCTTGGGTCCCGCTTCGGCCATGAGTCAAACCTGCTCTGCAGTTCGTGCCGGGTCTGCGGTCAGAAGTTCACCGGCACACAGAAGATTCTGCCGAACCGCTTCGACCTGCTCGGGTGCCAACGGTCCCACCTTTGTCTGGTAGTCTTCCATTTCCACAACGCGGATGGCGTCCACCGGGAAATGATCCAACAACTGCGGGCTGTGCGTGGTGATAATCACCTGTGACATTCCCTGTTCGGCGACCGATTTGAAGTGATCGGCCAGTGCGGCCAGCGCTCCAGGATAGATGCCCTTTTCCGCCTCTTCAAAGATCAGCGTCGGCTTGCTCGGAATCTGGTACAGGGCGAGCAGATGGGCCAGGAAACGCCTGAAGCCCTCCGATTGCTGGGAAAGTTCCAGCGTCATCGCCTTCCCCTGCGCCGTACGCTGACCCACAAATATCCGGTCGTGACTCCGCGTCTCAAGATCCAAAGTCGCAATCGTCGGATTGAG
>JBIOJL010000401.1:0-5534 GCA_044450885.1 Tepidisphaerales bacterium | reverse complement strand
ATCGTCGTCTTTATCGTGCTCTACACGGTGGTGAACATCTACTACCGCAAGCCCGCCCCCCCGCACCGGCCCTACGAGGAGATGGTCAACCGGACCACCACCGCCCGGCTCTTGGCCGGCGGCTGGCGCCGCCTGCCGGTCGATCTGCGCCGCCCCGCCGAAAAGCCGGCCGCCGGCGAGGCCGCCATCACCCGCGGCGCCGCCGGGATCGGCCCCGGACTGGGCGATTGCTTCGTGGAAAAGCCCCCCCTGCTGGCCAGCATCGACCGCGTCGCCGCCCCGCGCGAGGTCGCGGGCGGCGAGGCCTGCACCGTCTATTTCACCGCCAGCGTGCCCGACCAGCAGCTCCAGCTCGGCGACGTCGTGCTCTACCAGCATGGCAACGAGATCGTGCTCATCCCGACCAGCGAACATCTGCCCGGCACCCGCCTGCTCAGCCGCTGGGCCGATGCCAACTACGGGGTCAGCTTCCCGACCTCCGCCCTTCCGCCCGGCCGCTATCAGGTGCGTCTGATCGCACGCGGCGCCGCCGCGCAGTGGACGCTGACGGTGAGGTGAGGAACCTGCGGATTCGCAGGTTCCTGAATTGACGAGCGCGGCGCGATGCCCGATGAAAAGCGCGCACGGACATGACCAACGACACCGACATCAACCCGACCGACCTGCGCGGCATTCTGAAATACGTCCCGCGTTTCCAGGGCCAGATCTTTGTCATCGCCATTGATGGCAGCATCGTCGCCGACGAGAACTTCCAGAATCTCATCACCGACATCGCGGTGCTGCGTTCGCTCGGCATCAAGGTGGTCATCGTCCATGGCATCGGCCGCCAGATCGAGGAACTCTCCGTCAGCCGCAAGATCGCCATCACGGACTCGGCCGGCACGGGCGTGACCGACGCCGCTACCCTCGACCTCGCCATCCGCGCCTCCGGCCGCGTCACCCACCTCGTGATCGAGGACCTGACCCAGAACAACCTCAAGGCCGCGCTGACCAACGCCGTGCGCTCCGCCCCCCTGGGCATCCTGCGCGGCGTCGACCACCTCCTCACCGGCAAGGTCGACCGCATCGACAAGGAATTCCTCTCCCAGCTCATCAACACGGGCGTCGTGCCCGTGATCAACCCCGTCGCCTATGACCGCGACGGCCGCCCGCTCCGCATCAATTCCGACCTGCTCGCCGCCGAGCTGGCCGAGACGCTGCAGGCCAGCAAGATCATCTTCTTCACCCCCTGCGAGGGCGTGACGATCGGCGACAAATTCCAGCACCAGATCTCGGTGGACGCCCTGCGTGAAATCCTCGCCACCAAGCCGGAGTCCATCAACGAGCCGATGCGCTCGAAGGCCGCGCACGCGGTCAAGGCCATCGAGGCGGGCACGCCGCGCGTCCACCTCATCGACGGCCGGGTGATGGACGGCCTGCTGACGGAGATCTTCTCCAACGAGGGCGTCGGCACGCTCGTCCACGGCAACGAGTACCAGCAGATCCGGCACGCCACCCGGCGCGACGGCCGGGCCATCTACAACCTGACGCGCTCCGCCGTGAAGCGCGAGGAGCTGCTCTACCGCACCCAGCTGGTCATCGAGAAGAACATCGACTCCTTCCACGTCTTTGAAATCGACGAGAACATCATCGCCTGCGTTTCGCTCACCGTCTACGCGGAGAACCCGAAGGCCGCCGAGCTCGGTTCGCTCTACGTCATGCCCTTCTACCACGACCGCGGCATCGGCCGGAAGATGGTGGACTACGCCTGCATGGTGGCCAAGCAGCGCGGCTGCGAAAATGTCATCGCCCTCTCGACCCAGGCCTACTCCTTCTTCACCTCCGTCTGCGGCTTCGCCGAGGCCGACAAGGACGTGCTGCCCGAGTCCCGCCTCAAGGCCTACGACGACTCCGGCCGCAACTCGAAGATCCTGATCCGGAAGCTCTAATATGAGCGATCCTGTAGTCTGAAAATCTATATCAAACTATATCATCGTTATCGAACTGGCATTGACTGCCGCTGGTACATGGGGCGCGTTTTATTTCCAAAACGCGATAGATCAAAGCCGTGATACTGAGGCTAGCAAAGAGAAGAGGATCGAGACTGAGGCTAGGACTAAGCTGACCTCACAAATAGAGTAGCTTCTGCGCGGAAACTCCGAGTTAAAGGACAGACTCACCCCCTTTGAGGAACTCGCAAAGCGTCGTTTCCCAGAAGCGTCAGCCAAGGAGGCTTTGGATAAGCTTCAAGCCGAATTGTCTGCCGTGGCCTCCAAAGCCGCGGTCTTAGAACGGAAAATTATCGAGTCTGATCCGCTACGGCAACCGATCCTGTCCGCATCAGCTACAGTAGAAGTCGTTATCGCCTCATCAGAGAAGGTCTCCGCAAATTTTATGGATCGAGGTGGTTACTGTGCTCTGTGTCGTGCTGATCAAGCGCTATTGGTAACTAGTTCCACTCAATCCAACGGTAACCAAATTGGCGGCGATAGGGTTTCGTACCGCAGTGTGTTTTCGTTGGATCGATCAGGCGCCGGTTTCGGAACACTCGTCAGCTCTTTAGCAAAAGCTGAGTATGTCCAGATTGAGTTCCTGATGCTCCCAGAGAATGCAAAAATACTGGGTGGGCATGCCTCACTCGTCCTAAATTCTGCGACAACAATTGTTTTTGATATACCAGCTCAAGTTGCCAATCAACGCCGCGTGTTTGTTCGGTCAATCTCAACCGAGTTAGCAAAAGTAATTCCTAAAAATTGACGCTTCGACATCATTTCGCCTCTCTCGGCGGGAACTCGAATGTCGCCACGTCCTCCACAGCGACGTGTTTCTCGATGACGCCGATGTTGCGGAGAAGCTTGATCTAGATCTGTAATCGCCCGGGAATGAGTCGGCATTCTGCGCCCCGGCAAATCAGCCTCCGATCCGCCTATCGAAATGGGCTTCCAACGCGGTGATCAGCGACGGGAGGTCCTGTTGGGTGACGACCCACATGATGCGATAATCCACCGCCCCGTAATCGTGGGCGATGCGGTTGCGCAGTCCCCGGATGCTTTTGAAGGGGATGCCCGGCAGTGCCGCCTCGGTGCTCGTGTCGATTTTCGCAGCAGCCTCGCCGACCACCGTCAGCCGCATGGCCACGGCATCGCGTTTTTCGCTATTCTCCCAGAACGCCTCGAAATCCACGCCGCGGACATAGCCTCGGATCAACTGCGCCGCCTCCAGCATGTCGTGCAGGTAGGCATCCTGCGTCTTGGGTGCGGCCTTAGCCATAAACGGTCTTCAGGTCGGCAAGGATTGACTCGCGACGGAACGGGTTGGTCATTTGGTCCACGGACTCACGAGTCAGCAGATGCACCGGTACGCCCAGCAGCTTGGCCATCTCGGCCTCCATCGCATAAAAGCCAAGGCCGGGAGTGGTGCCGAATGTGGCCAGCAAATCCACGTCGCTGCCAGACTTCGTCTCCCCACGCGCCGCCGAGCCGAACACTTCCAACCGGATGATGCCGTGCGTCCGGCAATAATCGGACAACAGCCGGCCAATCACCTCAGGATCGGGCGGAGTGCGCTGACGCCGGGGTGCCGGCAGTGTGCCTGCGCGTACGCCAATCCAGTAAGCCCGGGCCTTGGCTCGATTGGCCTCCGTCTTGGCCGGCGACCTCGCCCTGCCACCCATACGACTGAACGCTCGATGATCCATCGTAAGCAAGCTAACCGGTTAGCATGCTATGTCCAGCCCTATATCTACTTACGATACAGGTGATAAACTTGTCAGTACTGGGACTGGAGCGCGGTTTCCTCCGACAGAAACTCGAAGGTGGCCACGTCGTCCACGCTGACCGATTTTTCGAGGACGCCGAGGTTCTGGAGGAGCTTGATCTGGGTCTGCAGCCGCGGCGCCGTGAGCTGGCCCATGGATTCGCCGCGCTTCGGGTCGCCAAGCACGAGCTGGTAATCCTTCATCGCCTGGATGCTGTACGCGCAGAATTCCGGCGTGAGATCGGGCCGCAGTTTCTGCAGCAGCGCGTTGGCCGGGCCGGGATCGCCGGTCAGGTAGTCCGTCCAACCGCGCAAGGTCGCCCGCACGAATTTTCGCACGATCTCGGGATTCTGCGCCAGGTAGTCGCGACTGGTGAACACGACGCGGTAGGGCTCGTAACCCGGATGGGCGACGAGGATGGCGCCGACCCTGGCGCCGCGCAGACGGGCGAAATACGGCTCGTTGGTGACGAAGCATTGCTGGATGAAGGCGGGGTCGTTCATGAAGCGGGCCAGGTCTCCCGCGAGCGGCAGGAGGTTGAACTTGATGCCGTATTCCTTCTGCACGAGTTGCAGCCAGATCGAGCCGGCCCCGGCCATGATCGTCCGGCCGTCGAGGTCGCGCAGGTCCCGCAACGGGTGTTCGGCATGGAAGAGCACGCCCTGGGCGTCGCGCTGCATTTCCGCCGCCACTATCTTGAGCGGCACGCCGCGGGCGATGGCGGTGATGACATCGTCGCCGTTGGTCATGCCGAACTCCGCCCGTCCGGTGGCGGTGCGGGCCATGACCTGGGCGTTGGGCCCGCCGGGGACAATCTCCACGTCGAGCCCCTCTTCCCGGTAAAACCCCTTGGCCAGGGCCTGGTAGTAACCGCCGTGCTCCGGTTGCGGGTACCAGTCGGTCTGGAGCCGGACCTTCACGAGGCCGGAGCCGGCCTCCGGGGCCGCGGATTTCTTCGCACAACCGGCCAGGGCAGCGAGGAGCGACAAGGAAGCGAGCAGAGGCCAGCGTGGGACAGAAGCCTTCATGCGGACCACTCTGAGAACATCGGGCCGGAAATCAAACCAAGGCATTTTATTACCACGGATGGAGACAGTGTACAGGCTGGGAGTGATTCGATCAGCCGTGAGCTCCGGGTCGGTTCTCTTTCTCGTTCTCTTCATCTTTCTCTTAATCTCGGTCCGACCAGAGGGAAACGCCGGCGAGAGAAAGAGAACGAGAAAGATTAAGAGAAAGATTGGAAAACATCCCGCCCTTCAGGAATTCACCCTCCGAGGGTGAATTCCTTATCGATCCTCCCTTTCGAACGAATCGTGCCAGTGGTGGAGGACGGCCCAGTTCAGCCACGACACGGCGGCGACGAAGGCGAAGCCGAGCAGGCAGCTGGTCAGCGCGGTGGCGAAGAGGGCCGGGATCTTGATCTGGGTGTTGTAGCTGTAGACGAGGAAGCCGAGCCCACCCGAGCCGCCGGCCGAGTTGCCCACGAGGTATTCGCCGAAAATGGCGCCGATGGGGGCGAGCGTCGCCGCGATGCGGAGCCCGGCGAGGAAGTACGGCATGGCGGCCGGGACGCGAAGCAGCCACAGCTCCTGCAGGCGCGTGGCGTTGCTCATGCGGAAGAGGTCCACCAGGTTCGTGTCCACCGAGCGCAGCCCCTGGGTCATGTTCACCACGATGGGGAAGAAGCTGATGAGAAACGTGACAGTGATGATGCCCGGCCGGCCCGTTCCCGCCCAGAGCACGATGAGGGGCGTCAGCACGATGACCGGGGTCATCTGCAGCACCAGCAGCCACGGGT
>JBIOJL010000400.1:0-5548 GCA_044450885.1 Tepidisphaerales bacterium | reverse complement strand
TGTTAGTCCCGCCTACAGGCGGTTCTTCACACCGCCTGACGGCGGTACTACGAACAACCCGGAGTTGGAATGCCGATGTTTCACGCCGACGTTGACAAGGTTGTCCTCTCCCCGGAGTTTCGCCAGTACCTGGCAGAGACGCTGCTGGAACTGTGCGCCATCGACACCACGCCGCGAAGCGACCTCAGGCAATTCGCCGATGCCGAGCGCCGGGTATTCGACGCCATCGAGGCTCGCCTGAAATGCCTGGACCTGCCCGGCTTGACTCTGTCGCGAGTGCCCATCAATCCCGACATTCAGCAACACGCGTTCTATTCGCGACCCTACCACACGATTACGTCCGATCATCCGCAGGAGAAGTCCGCAGGCGAAACCTACGCCGGCCGGTGTAACCTCGTGGTCACGCTCGACGGCACGGCCGGGAACACCGGCGGCCTGGCGCTGGATGCACACATCGACGTGGTCAAGCCATACATTGCCCCGCGAAGGGAAGGCAACATTCTTTTCGGGCGGGGCGCCTGCGACGACAAAGGACCGCTGGTGTCGATCGTCGGCGCCGTCCGCCTTGTGTCCCAACACCTCAAGCGCGCCGGGCGGCGGCTGACCAAGCCGCTCACGCTGATGTTCGTCATCGAGGAGGAAATGGGCGGCAACGGTTCGCTGTCGCTCGCCATGGATCTCTCATTGCGCTCCCGCTACGACACGCAGGTTGTGCTGGAGTGCTGCTCGAGCAACATCTACCCCGCCAACCGCGGCGCGGTGTGGTACAAGGTCGAGGCGTGCATCGACGGCGTGAACCTCTTCGAGACGGCCGCCTTCATCATCGAAGAAATGGAACGCGAAGGCCGCGCCATCCGCGCCGAGAGCCGCCACGAGCTGTTTCCCCACCGCCCCGCGCAAACCTGCCACGGTATTCTCGGCAACTTCGGCGAACATCCCAGCCGCATCTGCGGTCGGGTCGATTTCCTCATTCAACCGGCGGATTCAGCCACGAACCTCGCCAGCGCCTTGCCCCTGATCCACGACATCCTCGACGATGGGCTGGCCCAGTACATCGCCGTCTACGGCGACAAGACCAAGACCATCGACCCGGCCACGGGCAAACCGAAGGTGGCCCGGCATTACGAAGTTGAAACCATGGCCCGTGAACTCGTCGTTCGTGTCCACGGCGCCAGCGGCCACATGGGCGCGATCCTCCAGAACGACGGCGCCATCACCAAGATGGCCTCCATGATGCGGGCGCTCGTCACCAGCCGCGACGCGATCGAGCGCGCCGCCGGCGGCCGCGCCCGTTTCACCCTGCACAACTGGCCCGACGCATCGCATCTGCTCATGGAAGGGGGACAGGGTTTCCTCCCGACCCATCCCATGTCCCAGATCATGGACCGCCTCCGCCAGGCGGTCTGGCGCGGGGTCCGGCGCCACCTCGCCCTGGTCGGGCGCCCCGACATCGACCCCACCAGCGCTTTCGCCGTCACCTTCGACAAACTGCACAATGCATCCTTCGCCGGCGACCCGCACTCCCCGGCGATGCAGAGCGCCATCTCGGCCGCGAAAGCCGCCGGCATCTGGAAAGACGACCAGGCCATCCGCGGCTGGGATGTCTCCTGCGATGCCCGCATTTTCGCCTGCGAGTATCCGGACCTGACCGTCCTCACCACGGGCCCCGGCCATCTCATCCACGCCCACGCCGACGACGAGCAGATCGACCTCGACGAGCTGTCGTGTTTCACCGGGTTCCTGTCCCGATTTATCCTCGACCAGACGCTGTAGACGCATCCACGGAGTCACTATGTCCCCTTTGCGGCTTGGCATCATCGGAACCGGCGCCGTGGTGCGCGAAATCTACCAGCACCTCTACTTTCACAGCGAGTACTCGCCGATCCTCTCCATCGAAGCGGCGGCCGATCCGAACGAAAAGGCCCTGGCCGGCTTCTGCGACCGCTACAACATCCCGCCCCAGCGACGCTTCGCCAGCTACCAGGAGATGATCGCCAAAGTGCAACTCGACGCGGTCCAGGTGAACACGCCCGACAGCCTGCACGAAGCACCCACAATCTTCGCCCTCGAAGCCGGCCTCGAGGTCATACTCCCCAAGCCTCTGTCCGACACCATCCGTTCCGCGCACAACATGATCTGCGCTGCCCGGCGCACCGGTCGCGTGCTGGCCGTCGACTACCACAAGCGCGACGACCCGCGTCTCAAGGAAGCCGCCTCGCGCTATCAGTCGGGCCAGTACGGGCGTTTCCAGGCAGCCGTGTTCTACATGCTCGACAAGCTGATGGTCGCCGACCCGAACTACTCACCGCGATTCTTCGCCTCGCCCGACTTCGCCAGCCGCAACAGCCCGATATCGTTTCTGACGGTTCACATGGCCGATGCACTCCTCGGCATCATCCGCCAGAAGCCGCTCACAGTCCGCGCCACCGCCTGGAGCCAGAAGCTGCCGAGCTTGACGCCCATTGCCGTCGCGGGCTATGACATGGTTGACACCGAGGTGCGCTTCGCCGAAGGAGGCCTGGCGCACATCATCACCGGCTGGCACCTGCCCAACGCGGCCCACGCGACGACCGTGCAGTCGGCCCGGATCATCTGCACGGATGGGCTGCTCGACCTTGGCTTGGACACCTCCGGATTCCACGAGCTGACCGTCGAAGGCATCGCCGAGCGCAACCCTCTCTTCCGCAACTTCGAGCCCGATGGATCGGTCAGCGGCTACGGCATCAGCCACCCCGGCCGGCTGTACCAGAAACTTCTCAAGGCCCGGCGCGGCGAACTGTCGCAAGACCAGCGCCAGGCGATGCTCGACCCGATCGCGCTGGGTTTCTGGACGACGGTCATCCTTCAGGCCGCCGACCGCAGTCT
This sequence comes from Tepidisphaerales bacterium, assembly GCA_044450885.1. Lineage (GTDB taxonomy): Bacteria > Planctomycetota > Phycisphaerae > Tepidisphaerales > Tepidisphaeraceae > JANYKD01. The sequence goes on along the minus strand of JBIOJL010000400.1, from coordinate 2,683 downwards.
GGCGGCCGGCCAGAAACAAGCGTCGGGTGCCACCTTCGGCGTCGAGATAGATGTCGACGAATTGTTGTCGCAGGAATTGGGACAACAGGAGGCCGCTGCATTCAGCCCCGTAGGGGCGGCATAAGTTAGCCCATGGCGTAAGCCATGGGGGAAACGAGGCATCGACAACTCGCCAGCCCCGTAGAGGCGACACATGATAGCCCACGGCGTAAGCGCGTAAGCCGTTGGGAAGATAGGGCGATAAGGAGATCCAGCCCCGGAAGGGGCGAAACAGATGTTCTGTCGCCCCTGGGGCTGTTTGTTACTGCTCGTTCCAACACCCACGACTGACGTCGTGGGCTAATGTCTGCCGCCCCTCCGGGGCTCAGAGGTTTCATATGGACAAAGTCCGCATCGGTTTCGTCGGCGCCGGCTGGATGGGCGCGGTGCAGCTTCAGCGCTTGGCCGCCCGGCAGGATGTCGAGGTGCTCTATCTCCTCGAGCCCAACGCCCAGCGGGCGCGCGAGGCCCTCGACAAAGCCGGCCTGACCGCCACCGCCCTCGCCCAGTCGTACGACCAGCTTCTGGCCGATCCGCGCGTCGATGCCGTCTGGCTGGTCAGCCCCAACGGCTTTCACGCCCCGCAGGCCATCGCCGCCATGCAGGCGGGCAGGCACGTTTTCTGCGAGAAACCGGCCGCCACCCGATTGCCGGACTTTCTACGTGAAATCGAGCTCGAGGAAGCCAGCCCGTCTCTGATAACCTTCGTCGACTACATCCTCTACTTCGACTCCATGGAACAGCGCCTGCGAAGGATGGTTGCCGATGGGCTGCTCGGCCAGATCAGTCAGATCCAGATCAACTATCGCCACCCCGTGAACATTGCCGGCGACAAGACCTGGAAGCTCAAGCAGGAAATCATGGGCGACGCCATCGTCATGGGCATCAACCACGCCCTCTCCGCCATGCTCTGGATCATGGAAGCCAACGGCGCCCGCCCGGTCGGCGTCACGGCGAGCAGCCACAACGCCCACGTCCGCGGTTTTGAGGCCGACCCCGTGTGGAACATCTTCATCCGTTTCGACACCGGCGCCTGCGGCGTCTGCCTGGGCAACATCGACTACAACAACGGCTACGATGCGTACCACAACATTTCTGGCACGCACGGCGCCTTCATCTTTGACAGCGGCCAGGAGCGCCCGGCCAAGGTGCGCTACTGGTCCGCGGAGGCTACCGCCGGCAAATGGCTCTGGCCCCTCGACGTACCTCGCTGCCAGGCGCAAGGCCAGGAGCCCTGGCCACCCGATACCACTACCCCCGACAGCGGCAACGTCGTCGCGCACCAGACCGCCGCTTGCGTCGGCCATTTCATCGACTGCGTCAAATCCGGGACCAGGAGCCCCCTGAGTTTTGCCAACAGCCGCCTGATCGGCGAACTTGGCTGGGCCGCCCGCGTGTCAGCCGCTCTCGGAGGCCGCGAGGTGAGACTGCCGTTGGATTACACGCAAGCGATGAGCATGGTGGAAGGGTAGTCCGTCGCGGCAGACCGGCAGACCGCCCTTGCAGTCCGGCTCAGGGGCTGCCCATGACGCTCGTGAAACTCGTGCTGTCCAGCGCCAGTCGGGCCACACCGGCGGCGACCGGCACGCGTCCCGTTTCTTTCATGCCGCGCTGGCTGTCGGTGACATAGACGCGGAGTTCCTTGATGTTGTCGGGAATGCCGGAGAGGGTCGCCGGGCGGGCAGCGCCGTTGTTGACTATGTGGACAACGTAGCTTCCGTGATCGACGAAGGCGCAGGAGACAACGGCCGGCGTGTCGCAGGTTATGGGCACGGCCAACGAGTCGGGGGCAGTCATGCCAAGCTGTTTGATCTGCCAGAAACGCTGGGCCGGCCGGAGCGGCTGGCCGCGGCCGCCGGCGAGGATGGAGAAGTCGTTGGTATATTGCCAGTGGAGGATGGAAAGCGGCTCGGCGATCCGGCAAATCTCGACATATTGGCGTATTTCATCGAGCGCGTACCACGGCTCGAGGAAGATCGCCCGGGCGCGGTACGCCTGGGGATCGGTGCCTCCCTCGGCGACCAGCAGGGGCAGGTTCAACTGTCTGGCCGCCTGGCTCCAGCGGGTGTACTGCTCGACGGTGCCGCCGTTCCACGAATGGAACGACACGGCGCCGATGTATTTCACGGCCTCGGGATCCTGCAAGGCCACGTTGATGAAATTGGTGCCGGTTGGATTGGCCGTATCACCCAGGAGCAGCCGCGATGCCAGCCCCCGGGAGGCGAAATACGCGCCCATCCGCTAGATGGTTTCCGCATGTTCCTGCGGGCTCTGGAGCACATCGTAGCCCCCGTCGGACTCGTTGAACGAGAAGAGCGCCGGCTCCGCGCCGTAGTTCTGCTTCATGTACTCGATGTACGAGCCGATCGCTTTGCTCAAGCCATCCCATTTCCCGGCGTTGATGCGCGCCTTGCCCGCACCGCGTGTCCCGGGCGCGGCGTTGTTCGCAGCCAGAGCCCAACGAGGCGCTTGCCATGCGCTGACGACAAAAGGTATCTTCTTCTTTGCCAGCGTTTGCGCCATTTCCATGGCCTGGCGGACGTTGTTGTTCAGCTGGCCCGCCCCGGCCGCCTGGACGGGATCGGCATTTTCGTCGGGCTGCCACTGATTCAGAGGCATGGAAACGCGGCCCCAGGCAACGCGG
>JBIOJL010000399.1:0-5579 GCA_044450885.1 Tepidisphaerales bacterium | reverse complement strand
TGCGTCGTCGGGGCGGCGGCGACGATCTTCACGGGGATAGCGGGCAGGGTCCGATCGAAGGTGTCCTTGCCGCTGCGCATCGAGGCGGTCACGATCGCGTTCACCACCATCCCGGCGGCCGCCGCGCGCGAGCCGCCCAGCGTCACCACGCCCTCGTCCTTGTCGGCCGGGATGAAGCCAGCGCGGATGGAGACGCCCTGGCCGGCGTTGACCAGCTTGAACGCGACGGCGCCCTTCTGGCCGGCCGGGCGCGTGACCTTGACCGGCAGGTCAAATTGCGCGCCCGGCGCCACCTCGATGGGCGCGGTCACCGGTTTCTCCAGCGCCACGGCCATGCCGCCTCCATCCACCACGGTCATCGCCACTTCGCCCGTGGGAAGTATATGTTTGTAGCTGAATGCCTGCATGAGTTCCTCGGCCGGGAGCGCCCGCCGCGTCACTTCCTTGCCGCCGACCATGGCCGTGCCGGTGACACCCGGCGACAGCACGCCCAGCGGGGCGTCGGCGGGCATGAGCACAGTGAACGAGGTCCGGTCCTGTTTCGCCGGGATCTCGGCCGGGCTGACCACGCATCCTTTGGGCAACCCATCGACGGTCAATCGGATCGGCTCGGCGAATCCATCCTTGCGCACCGCGTAGACCGTCAGCACGGCGCAGTCCGACCGCGCCGCCCGCGGGTTGTCGGGCGTGATCCGCAACGCGAAGTCCGGCCGCTGCGGCGCGATGGTCAGCCGATAGGAATACTCGCTGCCGCCCTTGCCCTGCATGTCGCGGATGCGCAGCGTGTAGTCGCCGGCGGCGGGAATGGTGTAGATGATTTTGGAGTCGGCCTGGTGGGTGATCATCCCCTCTTCCGGGTCGGGCGTGTCGTCGTTCTCGGCGAGTTTCTGGCCCTTGGGCCCGAACAGCGTGAGCATCGAATCCAGCGGCGATTCCAGACGCCGGGCCCGGACGTCCATGACCAGCTTCTCGCCGGCTTTGGCGGCGAAGACAAAATGGTCCACGTCGCCCGGCTTGTCGATCCGGCCGTTGATGGTCACAGGCGTCTCCACGCGATTGGCCGTCGCGGGGGTGTCGTTGGGTTCGGTCTCCATCACCTGTTTCAGATCGTCGGCGAAAAAGGGGACGGAGTTTGAGTTGATGCCGCCGGCCGCCAGCCACAGTTGCGTCTTCGCGGGCGCATCGGCCGGCAGGGCGACATCCATTGTGGACGCCGGCAGGTGTACGCCGAAGACATTCACATGGGTGGTCGTGCCGCGCTGTCCGCCGAGCGGGAAGACGTGGGTGATGAACGGCAGCTCGCCGATGCTCAGCCGGTAGACGAAATCCCCCCGGCCGCGCATCAGCACATCGTGGATTTCCAGGATGTACTCCCCGTCTCTCGGCACGTCGAACATCAGCACCGGGTCCGGCTGGAAGCGGAAGTCGTCAACGGTCTTGAGCTCGTGCCCGCTGGCATCCATCAGGGTCAGGACCGCGTCGTTCCAGCCCGGCACCGCGTCGGCGATGAATGGAATCAGCACCCGCGCCTGCACCCGGCAGACCAGCTTCTGGCCGGCTTTGGCGGTGAAACGGAAACAGTCGCGGTCGCCTTCCATGATCTGGCCGTTGATGGTCACGGGCATGGAAACGGCCTGCGCCTGCTGCCGCGTGTTGTTGGGTTCCTTCTCCATCACTTCCGGAAGTTGTCCAACATCAAAGCGCAGGCGGTTGGACATTCCGCCGGGGGTCATGATGCGGACGTCGCGCAGTCCCGGCTCGGCGTCGGGCGCGATGGTGAAGGCGACGGTGGCCGAGGCCGTGAAGGCCAGCGCCTGCGACGATGCCGGCGGCGGCCCGGCCTTGGGGTCGGTCTTGAGGATCTTGGCCGTGACCCCTTTGCCGGAGATGTGGATTTCGGTTGCGCCCTGCAGGTTCTGGCCCATGAGCGTGGCTTCGACGGTGGTCCCCCGCTGGCCGCCGGCGGGGTAGCAGTATCCCAGGAACGGCTGGGGCGTTTCCGCGCTGGCCAAGTACGGCACAACCGCGATGACAACCGCGACGATGGTCAGGCGAAACAGCTTCATCCTATACATCCCTCGCCGATAGTGCCGGCCCTTCGGGCCTCAAATCATCGGGCGTTGCTTTCCGTGGCCTCACGGCCACGGCTACCGGAGGTAACGGCCTTTCAGGCCTTCCAGAGGCCAGCGAGGACGCTGGCCCTACTTGAACAGTCTCCGTCAGTTCTCCGTGGGCTCACGGCCAAGGCTACCAGAAGCAACGGCCTTTCTGGCCCTGCAAAGGCCAGCGAGGACGCTGGCCCTACTCAGACAATTTCCGTCAGCAAGCCGCCGCTCTTGTATTCCGGGCCGGGAGCGGGAGTTACGCGGGCGACGCAGCCTTGCGGGTGGGGCAGGCGGCTGTCCGGGTCGATGCCCAGCAGGCGGTACATGGTGGCCGACAGATCCCACGGATAGACCGGCCGGTCCTTGACCGTTTCGCCGCGGGCGTCGCTGGAGCCGACGACCTGCCCGCCCTTGAATCCGCCGCCGGCGACGACGGTCGAGAACACTTTGCCGTAGTGGTGCCGGCCGCCGTACCAGGGCGGCTCGTTGGCGATCTTGGGCGTGCGCCCGAATTCGCCGGTCCACATGACGATGGTGCTGTCGAGCAACCCGCGCTGGGCCAGGTCTTCCAGCAGCGCGGAGAAGCCGGAGTCGAGAGTCGGGAGCAGCGTCTTCATGGCCGGGAAATGGTCCTTGTGCGTGTCCCAGCCGCCGTAATGGACGGTGATAAAGGGGACGCCGTTCTCCACCAGCCGCCGGGCCAGCAGGCACGACTGCCCGAACTTGTGTTGCCCGTATTTCGCGCGGAGCTCGGGCGTTTCCGCGGACATGTCAAACGCCTTGCGGGCCTGCCCGAGCAGCAGCTCGTAGCCGCGCTGCTGGAACTCGTTCATTTCGCCGATGGCGCCTTCCTTGCCCATCTCCCGGCCGAGGGTGTCGACCGCTTCCAGCATCGACCGCCGCTCGTTGATCCGCTGCTCGCTCACGCCTTTCGGCGGCGCCAGCCCCTGCGGGCTGAATTCCTTCGCGGCCGGATCGCCGCCGGTCGAATACGCCTGATAGTTCGGCCCGAGGAATCCCGCTTCGGAGAACCGTCCCAGGGCATGCGTCACGCAGATGTACGGCGGCAACACGCTCTTGTATCCACCCTCCGTCTGCCGCTTGTACGCCAGCACCGCGCCCATCGACGGATAGACCAAATCCTTCGACGGCATCGTGCCCGTCTGCACGATATAGGTCGCGGTTTCGTGGCCGTCGTTGCCGTGCGTATAGCTGCGGATGATCGAATACTTGTCCGCCTGTTTGGCCAGCAGCGGCAGCAGTTCGCCGATGCGGATTCCCGGCACGTTGGTCGCAATCGGCTTGCGCAGCGGGCCGCAGTATTCCTCGCCCGACTCGGGCTTGGGATCGAACGTATCGGTATGCGGCGGCCCGCCGGCCATCCAGAGCTGGATCACCGCCTTCGCCTTGGCCTTGATGACGACCGGCCGGGTCGTCGGTTGCGTCGTGGGGCGCGTGGTCTGGCCCAGGGCCTGCATCTGCAGCAGCTCGGCCAGCGAGAATCCGCCGAAGGTCAACGCGCCGATTCGAAGCATATCCCGCCGGCTTGGAATGATGTTGTTCATGGCGAGCCTCTCACAACGGGCGGAACCACGGTTGGGAGGGTCGTGCTTCCGCACGACCGCGGCCGCACGGAGTGCGGCCCTCCCGAAAGAATGGCGACGCCTCTAATGATTGAACAGAAACTCCTTCGCATTGAGCACCGCCCAGAGCAGATCGCCGACGGCCTGCTGGCGCGGCTTGCGGTCCTTCATCAGCCCAAGCACCTTCGTCTTCTCCGCATCCGTCGGGAACCGCGAAAACGCCGCCAGGTAGATCTCTTCGACGATCTGCCCATCTGTTATCTTGGCATCGGCCAGAAGCCGCTTCGTGCGCCCGCTGGCCGCCACTTTGCGGTCGATGTCGTTGGAGTTCAACAACTGCAGCGCCTGTCGCATCGACGGCCGATCACAGCGCTCGGACTCAAACGGCGTATCCCGCGGCGGCCGCCCGAACAGTTCCAGGAACGGCGAGCCGATGCTGCCGTCCGACAGCCAGATCGCGTGGAAATCGCTCAGCTTGGTGTACGGTTCCGGGATGATGCTGGCGAACGTCTCGCTGGTTTCCGTCACCTGGGAGATCGCATCCAGCAGTTGCTCGGCCTGCAGCCGGCGGGAGATGTAATGCGAGAAGTACACCCCGTCCTTCTCATTTGCGGCCGTCGATTTGCTGGAAAGCTGATACACGCGCGAGTTGAGGATGATCCGGTAGATGTACTTGAGGTCGTACTTGTGATCGACCAGTTCCCTGGCAAGGTAATCCAGCAGCGCCGGATTGCTGGGAGGATTGCTCGGCCGCAGGTCGTCGGCCTCGTGAACGATCCCCCGGCCCATCAGCCAGAACCAGATGCGGTTGGAGATCGCCCGCGAGAAATACGGGTTCTCGGGCGCTGTCAGCCAGGCGGCGAACCGCTGGCGGGCGTCCTCGCCCGGTTTGAGGTCGATCGGCTGGCCGCCCAGGAAACGCGGCTTGATGGCCAGCTTGGTCTTCGCATCCTTCAGCACCGCGTCCGTATCGACGTAGACGATCTCTTCCTTCCATTCGCCTGTCGCTTTGAACTTCACCTGCGCAAAGAACGCGGCCATACCCAGAGCATCGTCGAGCGTCCATTTCTCGGCCGGGCGCGGGTGGCAGCGGGCACAACTGATGCGCACGCCCATGAAGACCTGCGATGCCGACTCGGCAAAGCTCTGCGGGTCCTTGTTCGGCACCGCCCTGTAGAAATTGCATGGTCCGTCGCGGAAGTTGCTGCCGGTGGAAACCAGTATCTCGGCAGCAAACTTGTCGTAGGGTTTGTTCTCGGCGATGCTCTCATGCAGCCAGCGGTAGTACGCCTGGACGGCCTTAGGCCAGATCTTCACGGGGTATTCGCTCTTGATCCGCAGCAGGTCGCCCCACTTGAGCGTCCAGAGGTCGGTGAACTCATCCCGCTGGAGCAGGCGGTCAATCAGTTTGGCCCGTCTATCGGCGCTCTTGTCGGCCAGGAACGCCTTGGCCTCGTCCGGTGCCGGCAGAACTCCGATGGTGTCGAGATACACCCGGCGGAGGAAGACTTCGTCGGAGCAGAGATCGGATGGTGCGAGCCCTGTTTCCTTCCATTTCGCCTGGCACAGTTCGTCGATCCGGTTGGCTGCCCGGCCGGGCGACACCGGCTCCTGCGGTGCGGCCGCCGACGCGATGGCGCCGACCACGGCGAAAAGGACGATCCCGACTGCCTGCGCGCGACCCGACAACATGGTAAACCGCCAGCCTGGAGCCGAAGGCTCCGACGTAAAGCATACCGGACTGCCGAGTGGGTGTTTAGCCATTTCGCCATCGAGTCGCATGGGGCGTGCCCACAGATTCGGGAGGGCCGTGCTTCTGCACGGCCGGGATGGTCGCGCCGCGAAACGGCCGCAGAGGACTGCGGCCCTCCCGGAAGAATGGTCACGCCCG
>JBIOJL010000398.1:0-5585 GCA_044450885.1 Tepidisphaerales bacterium | reverse complement strand
TTTAGTCTTTGTCTTTTCCATTTTCGTTTGGGTTTGTTTGTTTTAACCTAATCAAACTCTATTTGGTACACTCCCCAACGCTCCGATCGTACGCGCGCCCGCCGGCCGAGCCAGATGAGGCCGACCGCGCCGGCCCCGAGCGCCGCGGCCAGGCCGGCCAGCAGCAGCGTGCCTTCGAGCATGTCGTCGTAGCGCAGCGTATGGACCCAGCCCATCAGCCGGGGCACGAGCATCGTCGGCCGCAGCGGCGAGACCAGCACGGCCGCCGACACCTCGGTCATGGTCAGGATCATGACCAGCACCGCCGATCCCAGCAAGACCGGCCAGGCGAGCGGCCAGACGAGCCGACGCATGCTCTGCCAGGTGCCGGCGCCGTCGACGGCGGCGGTGTCGCGCAAGGCGTGCCAGGCGCCGCCGGTGGTGGTGAAACCCGCGACCAGTCCGATCCAGCCGAAGCGGCCGACGCAGGTGATGACCATGATGGCCGGGCCGTTGTAGATCAATTGCCAGAAGCCGCCCTCGCGGTTGAACAGGCGAATGTCGGCGATGGCGAGGATCTCGCCGCCGATGAGAAACGCCGCCAGAGCCATGAGCAACAGCACCGGCCGCAGACGCACGGCCGCGAGCAATGCCAGCACAAGGGTTGCGCCGCCGGCCAGCGCGCCATAGAAGAGCGTGCCCAGGATGTCATTGCCTGCCCAGAGCCAGGTGCGCATGACGATGCCGTGGCCGGCGCTGTCGGTCTTCCAGCGGTATGGCGAGATGCAAAGCACCATGGCGGCGACGGGCACGGCCACGGTCAGCGTCCAGAGCGCCGCGGTGATCAGTTTTGGCAGCCAGCGTGCCTCGACACATTGTGGAAAGCCGCCGGCCTCGAGCGATTCGGCGAAGCGGCTGCGGCGGAGGATGATCAGCGCTGTCCCGGTGAGCCCGGCCGCCAGCAGGATCATCGGCAGCGACGTGGCCAGGGCGGCGCCGGCCCGGCGGGCCTGGTTGTCGGCCCCTCGCCCGCTCCCCCCGACGACGCCCGCGACGTTGGCCGGGCTGTCGCCGGAACCGATGCCGCTCTCGAAAACCGTGCGCACTTCCGTGGAGATGACAACGATGCCGGTGCGTTCGTAGACCGCGAATTCCTGCACGGCCAGCGCCATGGTCATCGCCAGCGAGGCGGTGATCGGCCCGGCCAGCAGCCGCCCCGTGACGCGCCAGAGCGCGCCGTCGAGCATGGCCGCCTGTTGCACCTGCGAATCCAAACCGCGCAACGACATGCCAATCACCAGTGCCGGCAGCGCCCACAGCCAGGCCGCCAGCGTCCACACGCACCGCAGCACATCCGGGACGGACGCCGGCACCAGCTTGATCCCGCTCAACAAAAGAACGTGCTCCCAGCCATAGGTATACGCCACCGAAGGCATCACCAGTCCCAGCGGCAGCAGGAACATCAGCAGTTTGGCGGCCACGCCGCGCCCGCGGCCGACGACGACGGCCGCCGGCAGTCCCATCAGCACCGCGACGACGGCCGCCCCGCCGTTGTAGAGCAGCGTCCGCGCCAGCAGCCTCCAGCGGAATCCATCCCACTGCACGTTGCGCCAGAAATCCCACGACGACATTTCGAGAAGGAGCCAGATCAGTGGGGCGACACAGCAGACGCCGATCACGGTCCAGAGAGCCATCCCCGACCCGCGCGCGAACCAGTCCGCGCCAGGATCTTTTTTCCCTTTTTCCTTTTTCCTTTTTCCTTCTGTCACGGAGCCTCGCACGCGTTGCGCCAGTGGCGGTCAGGAATGATCGTGGCACGGGCTTCCAGCCCGTGGTGTCGGTACGCCGGCACCGGCCGCTGCCGCGGGTATGGCGGCTGTTGTTGGCAGCAACGCCAAGGGAAGGGCGGTTTCGCCGAAACCGCCGTTCGTGGCGTGCGACACGGACGGCTCGGCGAGCCGTCCCTACCCGAGCCAGTCCCTGCGGCAACCATCTCAGGGTAACATGCTGCGGAGGTTTTCACCAACGTAGAGGGGCGTGACCACGAACTCGGGAGGGCCGTGCTCCTGCACGGCCGGGACCGCGATCGGCGATCGCGGCTACAGACGGCCGCAGGGACTGCGGCCCTCCCGATAGAACGGTCACGCCAACCCGGAGTCGCCCTTGCCTGACAAACGCAGCCATCGCGGAATGCACCCGGAGGATGCGCGGCTGTTCGCACCCGACCAGTGGCCGGCGTTGCGCCTGGCCGTCGCGGAGCTTTCCTGGCTGATCACGCGCGGCTACGCGGAGCCGTCGGCCGTCAAACTCGTGGGAGACCGGCATCGGCTGGATGCGCGGCAGCGAATGGCGGTGCTCCGCAGCATGTGTACCGACGCGGCTCTGGCCGGCCGGACCGCCCGGCGTGTTGCGGCGGCCGACGTCGCCGGCCGGGCGCTGCACATCGACGGCTACAACGTCCTGACGACGATCGAGGCAGCGCTCAGCGGCGGCGTGATCCTGGCCGCGCGCGACGGCTGCTATCGCGACGTCGCCAGCATGCACGGGTCGTATCGCAAGGTCGAGGAAACCGTTCCCGCGATGCGCCTGGCCGGGCAGGCGCTGGCCGGTCTCCGCGCCGGTGCGTGCATCTGGTACCTCGACGCCCCCGTCTCCAACAGCGGCCGGCTGAAGGCACTGCTCCAGGAAGAAGCGGCCGCGCAGGGCTGGCCATGGACCGTCGAGATCGTCCAGAACCCCGACGCGGTGCTGCTGCGAACGACGGAAATCGTTTGCACGGCCGACAGCGTGATCCTCGACGGCGACGTGCGGTGGTTGAACCTGGCGCGGGAGATCGTGGCGGCGGGCGTGCCGGAGGCGTATGTCGTTGATCTGGCACGGGGATGAGATGCAAACTCGCCAACTTTGGAGTGCGGCGGTCTCGACGCCGCTTTTCCATCTGCGGCGCAACCACCGTTAACCGTTGAGGCGTGTTGAAGCGGTGAACCGGCGGGTCAACCGCCGTCGCGAGCGACCTCACGATACTTCACGCGACCTCCACCAGCGCGTCGGACCACACAACCTGACCTGCGCCAGGCAACTCGACGCCCGATGGCAACGCCCGTCCCTGTTCGGCGTATAGCTCGATCACCGCCGCGAGCGCATCCGACACGTTCGCATACGCTTCTTCGAGCGTATCGCCCTCTGTCACAAGTTCCGGAAGGATCGGCGACGTCACCGTAAACCCGCCTTCCGGCTGCGGGGAGAATATGAGTGGAATACGTCGGAGCATGGGTTCAATATACCTCTGCGTCTCGTCGCCAGCAATGAACTTATCCGCGGAAGGAATCTCTATCGGTGTTCGCTTGACAGCCCCACATTGTAGGGTATGAGGTTGCAGGCGAAAGGACGTCACCATGCAGAAACCAACGAAAGACACGCTCGGCGACCTGCTCGTGCAGAGCCTGACCGAGGTTCGCGACGGTCTTCGCGGCCGGCCCGGGAAGCTGACGATGAAGACCGTCGAGATTCCCGACCCGCCTCATTTTGGCGCGATTGCGGTCCATAAACTTCGGGACCGTCTTGGCCTGACCCAGGGGCTCTTCGCCAAACTCCTCGGCGTTTCCCGCAAGCTGGTCGAGGCTTGGGAGGCAGGGACGCGCACCCCCTCGCCTATGGCCTGTCGGTTGCTTGAGGCAATTGCTCGCAATCCGTCCCTCTTCGTCCGACGCCGCCGACGGGCCGTTTGATGGTGCAACCTGACAGGGGTCGCTGCGCGCTGCGGGCCGCGACCCCCCAGACCAAGGTCAGGCCACACGACGGTGACGCCGAGTGATGAGGCTTAGAGTCGACAACGCCAAAATCCCGAGCATGGACGGTTCGGGGACGACCGCGAACCTGCTGTTGTGGTCGATCACCGCCCAGGCGATGTTCGCATCAATGTCTACGCCGAAATGACCGAGGGTCAGGTCGCCGTTCCAAGGTCCGAGGGGCAGTTGGAGGCTGCCGCCCGGCGTCGAGTTGAGATCTACAGTCGGAACCCACTTGGAGTTCGTGCTGTCCCAACTGACGATCTGGATCCAGCCGTTCATCGCGGCGTCGAGCTCCGCTTGGGCGTTGACGAAGCCGTCTTGGGAATAGCTCATCTGGAGCACAATCAGGTTCGAATCCGTGCCGGTCAGATCAAGCACCTCGCTGATGATCTTGGGCTTTGGCCCGAGGTTGCCACCGAAGGGGACGTTACCGCTGGCCTCATCATGCGTGCGGAGCGTCCACTGTTCGGTCACGGGTTTGGCGGTTGCGCCGCCGTTGCTGCCGGCGAGGATGACCGCTTCTGAACCAAGGCCACCAGTGACTTTCGAGGATAGCCCAGCGTATGACTGGCCGGGAGTCACGGCCGACGAATTCACTGGCACCCCGGGTTGCGGCGCATCTGCGACCTTGCCGGTTATCATCACGATTTCGTTGACCGACGTGCCGTCGGCAATGGTCACCGTACCCGACAGATTGGCCCCATAGGCCGCGTTCAATGTGCTGGTCGTGAGGGATGCGCTCGCATTAGCGCCGATGCCGATTGTGCTGGGACCGGTAACCGTCATGCCGGTGCCAACAGCCGTGTACGCCAAGTCCGGGGCTGTGGCGGCCAAGTTGCCGATGTCCTTCACCGGAATGCCGCTGAGAACCACGGAACCTTTCATGAGCGTGCCAAGATCGAGCGACTTCGTCTGGCCATCCGTCGTGCCATCGCCGAGCGGAACATCCAGGACGACCTTGGGCGCCTGGACGACAACACTGACCGGAGAGATGGAAACTCCGCTCGCGGTGTAGATCGTGTTAAACGTGGTTCCCGTCGAGTTGACGACACGGAACTGGCCCTGCCTGGCGCCGGCCGTGAGAATCTGAAAGACATCCGACGCGCCTGGCACAAACCCATTAATCAGTGAAACCTGCAGGATCCCGTCCAACGACGCCGTTCCGCTGACCTGAAGCACATCGTAGTCCGTGCCGGCGGTGTGGCCGCCGAGTTCTATGTTGAGTACGCCGTTGGTCAGTTGGGTATAGCTGCCGTTGATCACCAGCGTCTGGGGGGAATTGCCGGGCGGGGCCGTCGCCAGTGGGCTATAGCTGCCGCTGGCCGCCTGCGTCCCGGTGGAGATGCCGGGCGAGACCGTACCGCCGTTTTGCACGGGACCGGCGATCTGCCCGTTGCCAGTGAGCGTGCCGGTCGAGCCGAGTCGCAACATGCTGGTGGTGACGGTGCCACCACTGGAGACAGTCAGCACGCCGGTTCCGCCCGTCGAACTGTTGGGGCCAAGCCCGACGCTGATGTCGCCAAGGGGACTTCTCCATTCCGAGCCGGTTCCTTGCACAACGACGGAGCCGGAGGAGCCGGGGTTGCGTCCGACGAAGCCTCCAGTGCTCAATACCAGGCCTTGATCGCTGACGGTGACAGCCCCGCGACCGCTGAATCCCGCCACCAGATAACCGTCCTGGTTGTCCCACACGGAATTAAGTCCCGAAACCACAACCGTTCCTGATGAGCCCAAATTGCGCCCCAGGCCTCCGCTGGTACTGGTTCCAGACCCACCCTTTTTATTGCTGACGCGCCCGCCCGCGAGAATATTGAG
>JBIOJL010000397.1:0-5654 GCA_044450885.1 Tepidisphaerales bacterium | reverse complement strand
CCCCCCCCCCCCCCCCCCACCCCCCCACCCCCCCCCCCCCCTTGCCATTTATATTGTTTCCCCCCGGGCGTTTTTTTTGTGGTCCCCCCCCCCCCCCCCCCCCCCCACAACCGCAATGCCATTTGAGCCGCGATGGAGTAGTTTCCATCATGCACCCAGGAGGTTTCATGCGCTCGTTCGCCGCCATTGTTTTCGGCCTTGTCGTTTCCGCCGCTACCATTCACAGCGCTTTTGCCGAGGTCATCTGGACGGAAGGTGAGAAGCCCCTCAAGTCCACCATGACGCGCCACCCCTGGTACGCCGGCGTGAAACGGGACCAGCTTTCCGGCGGCGACTTCATCAGCAACTGGAGCAAGGACACACCAGGGGAAGCCGTATACAGCGTCAGCGCGGCCAAAGCCGGCGAATACGAACTCTGGGTGCGGGCCAATCCGGTGGGCACCAGGCTTTCGTACAAACTCAACACCGGCGACTGGATTCCCATCGACATGGAGAAGAACAACGGGGACGTGGTCAACATCGCCGCCGACGGTAAAGTCGACCTGCGCTTCGTGTGCTGGGCCAGTGCCGGCAAAGTCAAGCTGAACAAGGGCGCCAACGCCATCACCTTCCGCATGCACAGTGAGAACAACAACCACGGCATGCTCGACTGCTTCGTGCTGGCGGACGACCCGTTCAAGCCGCGCGGCATCCTCAAGCCGGGCGAGATCGACAGGGAGGCCCAGCGAGTGGCCGCGCTGGAGAAGGGCTTCGTCGCCTTCGATCCGCCGGCCGACAGGTTCGACGCCTCGGCGCTGATGGACCTGCGGTTCCTGAACGAGAAATCGGCCGGCGACGGCGGCTTCATCGGCGTCAAGGGCAGCCAGTTCATCCACGGCCGGACGGGCCAGCCCCTGCGCTTCTGGGCCGTCAACGGCCCGCCGCATTCGCTCAAGGGCGACGACCTGCGCGAGTGTGCCAGGATGCTCGCCAAGCGCGGCGTCAACCTCGTCCGCATCCACGGCGGTCTCTACGACGCCGCCGGCGTATTCAAGCCCGAGGAGGTTCAGCATCGTCTCGACGTCGTGCGAAACATGAAGCAGGAGGGCATCTACTCGCACCTGTCGATCTACTTCCCGCTCTGGCTCGATCCCAAACCCGGCACGCCCTGGCTCCAGGGCTACGACGGCCAGAAGCATCCATTCGCGTCCCTTTATTTCAATCCCGATTTCCAGAAGCAGTACCGCGAGTGGTGGAAGGCGATGCTGCTCACGCCCGACGCCAGGACCGGCCGGAAGCTCATCGAAGAACCGGCGCTCATGAGCGTCGAACTGGTCAACGAGGATTCCTATTTCTTCTGGACCTTTGCCGAGGCGAACATCCCCGATCCGCAACTTCGCATCGTCGAGACGCTGTTCGCCGACTGGTGCAGGAAGAAGTACGGTTCGCCGGCGGATGCCCTGAAGGCGTGGCGCAATCTCAGCAGCAAGCGCGACAACGTCGCCGAAGGACGTCTCGGCATGCGGCCGCTCTGGAACATGGCCAACGAGAAGACGCTGCGCGACCAGGACACGGCCGCTTTTCTGGTGGAAGACCAGCGGCAGTTCTACGCCGACACCATCGCCTACCTGCGTTCGCTGGGTTTCAAGGGCCTGGTCACCTGCTCCAACTGGTACACCGCCTCGCCCGAAATTCTCGGCCCGCTCGAGCGCTATTCCTACAACGTCGGCGACTTCATCGACCGCCACGGCTATTTCGGCTGCGATCAGAAGGGCGACAACTCGGCGTGGTCGGTGCGCGAAGGACACACCTGGTCCGACCGATCCGCCCTGCGCTTCGACGGCGAAAAACCCGGCAGCCCGAAATCGTTCGGCCACCCGGCCATGGACAGCATCTTCGACAACAAACCGACGATGATCTCCGAGACCACGTTCTGCCGCCCCAACCGCTATCGCTCCGAGGCCCCGCTGTTCTACGCCTGCTACGGCGCGCTTCAGGACTCGGGCTGCATCGTCCACTTCGCGCTCGATTCCAGCCGCTGGGCCGTCAAGCCGGGGTTCTTCATGCAGCCGTGGACGCTGATGGCGCCCTCGCAGGTCGCCCAGTTCCCCGCGGCCGCCATGATCTACCGGCAGAGCCTCATCGAGACGGCACAGAACGTGGTGGAACTCAACCTGGGCATCGACGATCTCAAGGCGCTCAAGGGCACGCCCATGCCGCAGGAGGCGGCGCTGGATGAACTCCGCCTCAAGGATGTGCCCAAGGGCATGGAGATCAAGCCCGGCAACATCATCGACCCGCTCGTCCACCTGGTCGGCCGGACGACCGTGACGTTTACGAAGACGACCGGCCCGCACAAGCTCACCGACACTTCCAAATACATCGACCGCAAGAACCAGACTGTCACCAGCCTGACGCAGCAGCTCAGGCTCGACTATGGCATGGGCGTGCTGACGATCAACGCCCCGGCCGCCCAGGGCGTCAGCGGCAATCTCAAGGAAGCCGGCGAAACGAAGTTGCGCGACCTGTCCATCTCCTGCGACATGGACCTGGCGCACATCATCGCCGTGAGTCTCGACGGCAAGCCGCTGGCCCAGTCGGCGAAGATATTGCTGCAGGTGATGTCCGAGGAAAAGCCCGCCGGCTGGCGTGCCGACCCGGCCGGCACCGGCACGCAAAAGATCGTCAGCCTCGGCCGGGATCCGTGGATGATCAAGGGCATGACCGGCAGCGTGAGATTCACCCGCCCCGACGCCGCGCAGATGAAAGTGACGGCGCTGGATGGCAACGGGTACAAGGCAAAGGACATCGGCTCCGCGGCGGAGATCAAGCTGGAAGAAGGGACGATCTATTATGTCATCACGAGATGAGTCCGTCGCCGAGGCAGGGTCCGCTCAGGCGGACAGGGCGTTCCGGTGCGGGCATACAGGAATGAAATTCCTGCGCAGCCGACGTGGCTTCGTGGTAAACTCCAGCCATGGCCCGTGTCTACCTTGAAACGAGCTTCTTCAGCGAGTGCTGTACGATTCGCACGGGCGAGATCGCGCGGGGCCGCCGCGCTACGAGCCTTAACTGGTGGGAAGCGCACGCTGCCAGATTCGAGCTGTTCATCTCCAACGAGGTCGTCCGCGAACTGAGTAGCCCGGACTTCCCGAACGAGGTACGCGGTCCGGCGCTGGCGATGCTATCGGGCCTGCCCCTGGTTGAGTTGACCGGTGAGGTGCTCGGCGTCGCGTCACTGCTTGTTGCCGAACAGGTCATGCCGCGGCCCGCTGTGGAAGGCGATGCATTACACCTGGCGGCGGCAATCGTTCACCGCATTGAGTATCTGATGACTTGGAACCAGAAACATCTGGCCAATCCCAACAAGCGGACCCATCTGTTGGTTGTCTGTGCTCGCCTGGGGTATCTACTACCGCAGATCGTGACGCCCGATTTGATGATTGTGGAGAACAAATCATGAACCCGAACCAGCCTGCCCATCGCGAGGAAGAGACCGGCGTCGACGACGTTCGCCGTGTTCGCGAGCAGATCGCGCGCCAGCACGACGGCGACCTCGCGGCGCATGTGGCCGAGACGAACCGCATTGCCGAAGGACTCGCGGAGCGTCTTCGCCTCGGTCCCGTTGTCCAACCTCCTCCGGGCGGAAGGCAACGCTCCGGCACCGAAGGCTAGGCGAACGACTCCAAGTTGTCACAAGATGAACTTCGCCAGGTCCTCGTCCTTCATCACCTCCGCCAGCCGCAGGCGCACGTACTCGGCGGTGATGGTCACCTTCTTCTCGCTCGCGTCCGGGCCGGCGAAGCTGATCTCCTCGAAGACCCGTTCCATGATCGTGTAAAGCCGCCGGGCGCCGATGTTCTGGGTCTTGCGGTTCAGGTCGAAAGCGAGCTGGGCCATCGCGTCAACCGCGTCCTCGGCGAAGTCCACCTCGATCCCCTCGGCCGCCAGCAAGGCCGATTGCTGACGCGTCAGGGAGTTTTGAGGCTCGCGGAGGATGCGCACGAAATCCTCCCTGGTCAGGTCCTGCAGTTCCACGCGGATGGGGAACCGTCCCTGCAGTTCCGGCATCAGGTCGCCGGGTTTGCTCACGTGGAACGCTCCGGCCGCGATGAACAGACTGTAGTCCGTCTTGACCGGTCCGTAGCGCGTGACCACCGTCGATCCCTCGACGATCGGCAGCAAATCGCGCTGCACGCCCTGGCGCGAAACATCCGGGCCGTTCTTGCTGTCGGGGCCGCAGATCTTGTCGATCTCGTCGAGGAAGACGATGCCCGACTGTTCCACCCGGCCGATGGCTTCGCGCTGGACCTTCTCCTTGTCCAGCATCGCATCCTGCTCCTGCGCCAGCAGCACGCGCCGGGCGTCGGCCACGCTCATCCGCCGCGTGGACTGCCGCGTCGGGATCAGCTTCTCGATCATCGACTGGAAATCGACATCCATTTCCATCCCGCCCGGGCCGAGCACGCCCACGGCCGCCGCCCGCTCTTCCACGGAGATCTCGATCTCCTGTTCATCCAGTTTCCCGGCCCGCAGCCGCTGCCGCAGTTTCTCCCGGCTGCGCTTCTGCTGGGCGTCGGGCTCCGCCAGCCCGACCACCGGCAGCAGTTTGTCGAGCAGCCGGCCCTCCGCGGTCTTAGCGGCCTGGTCCTTCACCTTCTCGGCCATTTCCGTGCGGACCATGTGAATGGCCGAGTCCACCAGGTCGCGGATGATGGCATCGACATCGCGCCCGTGGTAGCCGATCTCGGTGTACTTGGTCGCCTCCACCTTGATGAACGGGGCGTTGACCAGCGTCGCCAGCCGCCGGGCGATTTCCGTCTTGCCCACGCCCGTCGGCCCGATCATGAGGATGTTCTTCGGCGCCACATCTTTCTTGATGGCCTCCGGCAGTTGCTGCCGGCGCCAGCGGTTGCGAATGGCCACGGCCACGGCCCGCTTGGCGTCAGCCTGCCCGACGATGTACTTGTCCAGCTCCGCGACGATCTGACGGGGTGTAAGACTGTCCATGGTTGTATTTACGCTTCCAGCGTCGACGCCACGCCGCGGATGAAGCCGATGGATTCGCCGATGCCGGGCAGGGGGTCGGCGGCGTCTTTTTCGTATTCGAGGCCGAGGTGGCCGGCGAACTTGATCTTCAGCAACGCGGAGAGCATGGCCTTCTGGTTGAGCACGCCGCGGCCGACTTCCAACTCGGCCGAGGCGCCCTTGCCTTTGGGGTCGGAAATGTCCTTGATGTGGACGTCGAAGAGACGGTCGGCGAAATCGAGCATGGCTTTGGCCGGGTCCACGCCGGCGCGGGCGGTGTGGCCGACGTCGATGCAGATGCCGATGCGCGGGTCCAAGTTCCTGATGGCCTCGATGGCGGAGTTGGGCGTGGGCCAGCGCTTGTCTTCCGGGCCGTGGTTGTGGATGGCGATGCGGATGTCGAATTCCTTGACCAGTTTCTCGATGGCGGGCAGGGCCTCGGGCACGGGATTGGCCACGATCACCGGGACGCCGCAGTCACGGGCGTATTCGAATGCGGCGCGGCAGACGGCCTCGTCTTTGGGAAAGGTGACCACGCCGACGGAGAGCGGGGTGATGCCGGCGGCCTTGAATTTGGCGACGGTTTCCTTGCGCTGCTCGGTGGTGGACTTCATCGCCAGGTGGAAATCCTTGATCGAGACGTATTT
>JBIOJL010000396.1:0-5684 GCA_044450885.1 Tepidisphaerales bacterium | reverse complement strand
GTACAAGATCCAGGCCAACTTCTTCGGCTCGCGCCAGCAGAGCCTCTCCGGCCCGACCACGCTCCAGGCCGAGGTAATCACCAACTTCGGCCGGCCCAACGAAAAGCGCCAGGCCATCACCCTGCGGCTGGAAAAAGCGAAGGACGTGGTGGACGTGGGGATGATTACCATAGAGTGAGGGTGGGAGTGGTTGTCCCCGCCGACCATCCGGGGGAGGGACACATCCTGAAATCGGTGATACCGTGATACCAGCCCCCGGAGTCAGCCTCCGGGACTCATCATGCTCCCCCCGCGTTTCACACACGCAGGAAAGAACCAGCCGCGTCCCGGCGAGCGTCGGGTCGCCCGCCGGCAACTCGCGCATCTGCTGCCCTGGACTATGCGGTGGGCGCACTCCAGGTCATCGTGTCCGATAAGCCCCGCGACCTGTTGCAGCAGTTCCTCCCACCGGTCGTCGGTCATAGACATCTCCCTCGGGCGGCCGGTGCCCGCCAGCCTATTGGTTGGTCCCGAACAGGGCAAAGAAGGCGTTGGCGAGCGCGTTGGCCGCGGTCACGATCACGGGGTCCGTGAAACTCCGCAGATCGTAGTGCAGGGTGAGCAGGATCGGGCGGGAATGTCGGGCGGCGTCCTCCCAGATCATGGCGTGACTCGTCGGGCGGCCCATGCCCTACTGGAGTGCCAGACTCGGGGAGTTTGCCGCTCTCTCGCTGCCCGAGTTCCTGGTTCGGCGGGGATGCGGCCCCCACAAGGCGAAGCACATCATGCAGATAATGGCTGATGTGCGCCAGGCGGTTGCGTCCCTGCCCCCCGACTCACCGCTGGCCGTGAGACTGCTTCCACGCGAGCTCGCTCCGGCTGAGGCGTTCTTCCATGATGTCGCCACGAATTCGGCCATCGCAACCAGGGACCGCATCGCACGCGAGGTTCTCGAACCGCTCCTCCGCCAAGTCACGGTCGATGCCAGCGCCTGGCTGGCGGAACAGGCGCGTGTGCGCATCGAAACCGGGGCGACGCTGGAGAGCCTCGGGGCGGCATGCGGCATAACCAGAGAGGGCATTCGTCAGAAACTGCGCCTCGTTTCCAGGATTCTCACGGTTCGTTGGCCTGCGGGCAGACTGCTGTTGCGGGAGTTCCTCGCACAGGCCCGGCGCAACGGCGCAACATCGGACGCGGAGTGGTTATCCCGAATGCTCGACGTGCTCTATCACGACAAGCTGTCGCGGTCGGCCGACGACGACTCGCCGCCGCAGACGCCTGCGACTGGGGATTCGCAGACCGGTCAGGTAGAGGTGAAAACCACTGAGTCTCCCCGATGACATGGTTCTCTTGTCCACGGCCACACTGGGCACGGTGGTGGTGGGCAACGCTCCTTGCGATCAATCCAGGGCGATCTCGTAAAGTCTCACGGCCAGCTTCGGCAGTTCGTCCGCAAAGCCCGCCTCGCGAATGAAGATGTCCCGGCCTCCAGTCATCTCCCGAATGCTCCGGGAGCCGGGCGGCAGTTTGAACGAAACCGTGCCTTCGCCATCGCCGTCGTTGGCGGCGATGATGTAGACCTTGCCGCTGCTGCCGCGCACGATCCAATGCAGCCAGGCAGGCCGCTCGCCTTCGAGGGAAACACTCGGCGTCGGCTCAATCGACAACACGATCGGCGCGAATCGGTCGATCTCGGCGGCGATGGTTTTCAGGGCATTCCATTGTTTCTCAAACGGCACGTCGGCGTTGCGCTTGAGGTCATACCACGAGTAGAACACCAGCCCTGTCGCTCCCTCGCAGATGCATTGCCACGACATGCTGCGCATCTCCGCCGGCGTAGGCGTGCGGCCGTTGGCCGCGTCCGCATCGTTCTTCCCATAGTTGCCCCAGTTGAACACCTGCGGCACCTGCCACATCGGGCGGCTTCGTTCGGTCTGGTCGAATGTCCTGGCCGTCCACTGCGCCGCCAGCGATGCGGGCTTTCGGCCGATGGGATACGGATCGGTGCCGATCACGTCAAACGTCTTGAGATAGGCCCGGACCTGATCCACCTGGTACAGCACGATCCACGTCGGATGGTTTGGATCTTCCTGGGCCACCCAGCGCTGGTGGGCTTCAAGGCGCGGCATGTACTCCTCCCCGAGTTCATCATTGAGATACCACGCGATCACCGCCGGATGATCGCGGAACTGCCGGACGCGCTGGCGCACGGCTGGCTCCTCGTCCTCAGCCGACTTGATGAACGTCGGGCAGGATTTGATGCCGAAATACCAATCCTTTACCGAGTAGATCACCTTCATCTTGTGCTGCAGTGCCAGATCCAATTGCTCCTGGGTCGGCGATCCGTAGGGCATGATGCAGTTGAACTTGCTGTCGGCATAGAGTTTGAGATCCTTCTCGTTGATCGCGTGCCAGTACATGCCCAGCGGGAAGAACGGCTTGCCGTCGATCAGCAGGCGATGGTGTTTGTCGATGGTGCTCGTGAGTGCGGCATCGTGCGCGAGCTGGATCAGCTCATGACGATCGGCCTGCAATTCCTTCCCCGCGGGGTCCAGCAGTCGCAGCGTGAGTTGATAGGTCCCCGGTGAAAGGCCGGACATGGGAAGAGCCATGTCCGTGGGCTGTGGCGATAGCCGGGGACGGACGGTTTCCTGCGCGACTGGCTTGGCCGTGCCGGCTCTTCGGATTGTCGCCTCGATCTGGAGTTGGTCGGGCTTGAAGGGCTGATCCACCAGGTTGAGGCGCACTCGGGTCATGACCTTGCCCGATGAATCGGCTGGGATTTGGCCGCGATAGTTCGGCCAGAGCACCGTGCTGGTCATCGGCGGGTCGATGACCCGCACCACCTCGACATCATCGAACCACGCCTCGCCGGTCATTCCGCGCCGGGCGTAACAGCAAAGATTGAAGGTCCCCGCGTTCTCCGGGATGCGGGTGACAGCCTCGACGCGCGTCCAGTCGCGTGTTCCCTGGACGCCACCGGGATACACACCGCCCAGCCACTTGCCGCTCCTGTCCGTCCACTCCAGGCAGATGGTCGCACCGGATTCCGGGCCAATGAGGTCTTTCGTTCTTACCCAGGCGCTGATGCGAACCTTCCACCCGGGCTGGAGCGACAGTTTCTGGGTGCATAGCACATACCGCTTGGGATCGTTGCCCGCGAACTTGAGCGATACCTTGCCGTTGCGGGCGATGGTCGTATCCGTCGAATAGACCGCCCGATCGCCCCTCCAGCCCTCGGGCAGATTATTCGGCGTTGCGTTCTCGAATGAGGGATTGGAGACGAGATTGGCCACGTCGTCCGCACGGACAAGTCCTGCCAGAATGACCAATGACGCAACGAGATGGCTTTGCAGAATCGAGGACATACGCATAAAGAGGTCTCCACGAGGCGATTACCCCTGTGGGGGCCGTGGCGCTGCACGGAATCGACTTCGCGCCATAATTCCCGGCGAGTATCTGGCACCGACTTCCGCGCCACGCTTCTTCACCCGGGCACATCCTGATGCTACGCTGACACCAACCTGATGAACCGATATCCGCACTGAAAGGCTGATCAAATGCTCAAGGGTTACACTCTTCCGCGCACTCCAAAAGGCACGTCCAGTCTGGCTCCAACGCCCCCTTGGCACTACGTCGGCAATTGCCTGGCCGTCGAATATGAAGCCGATCCTGAAGCCGTGGCCTCGTTTCTTCCGCCCGGCCTTGAGTTCCACTCGGCGCAATGCGCCGTGTACTTTGCCGAATGGCAATACGCCAGCGAGTCCGGCGAAGAGTACCTCGATCCAGTTCGCAGCCAGTACCGGGAGACGATCTTTCTGATTTCAGCCAGGTACGAAGGGAACCCATGTGCCTACTGCCCCTTCATCTGGGTCGACCAGGATGTTTCCCTGATGCGAGGACTTGCCCAGGGATGGCCCAAACAGATCGGCTCCACATGGATCACTCGAAGCCATGACCTGCCCTCGAAGGCGACCCCGGTCGCAGGCCCCGGCGGCAGGTTCGGGGCCACCCTGGCGGTAAAGGATCGCCGCATGGTGGAGGCAGTCATCACCCTCCAAGAGCAGACCGCTCAACTCCCGACACCGAGTTTCGCACGGGCGGTCAATGTGCGCCATTTCCCGGAACTCGTGGCCGGGCGGCACGATCTCCCGGCCGTTCATGAACTGGTGCAATTGAAGTCCCGTGACGTCCAAGTCTCGCCGATTTGGAAGGGCAGGGCTTATCTCCAGATCTTCGATCATCCGTACCTGGAGTTGCCAGACCTGCGTCCCCTCAAGGTCGGCACGGGCTACCGTTTCTCCTGTGCATTCACGGTCGATGATCTTGTGGTCCTCAAAGACCTCCGAACCAAGTGAGGCTCGGCAGATCAAGAGTGGCAAGCTGATGCAACGGCAAACATTGTGGCAACCAGCCCGAAGGGCGGGGGTGCAAAATTGCACGACTTTGAGACTGACCCACGTGGCGACCCCACCAGGGACGATTTGACGGCGGCTTCCAGTCTCACCAGCGAATCTGGTTGAGACTTCACCCAGTCGTTTCGAGGACGACTTGGGCTGGAGACCAGGGCATACCACACACCCCGGCAACATTTTTGCCCGCGGCAAAAATCGTCGGGGCCAGCCCAAGTGCCGTGCCCAGATCGAGAATCGTCGGACGCGGGCTTCGTCGATCTCGGCGGAGCGTCTGGATCGCCGTGCCGCCGAGACCGGTGGTACACTGCTCTCGGACTCGGGGACGGTCCCCGGGCCTCGGTAAAGCCACGAGACTGGCCGAACGCGTGCCCTCGGTGGCGAAAATGGGTATCTTGGAGGGCCAAAGATGAGGAAAACAGAAACCACCAGATCGATGAACTCTGTTCAAGCATGAGTCTGGCTGTGTCGACACTGACCGCGGACGGCAGTTGGACGAGGATCGACGCCTGGACCTTGGTTGGCTGACGGGCAACCCATTCGACGAGCCGCGAGAGCATGGCGACTTGGGTCATGCCCAGCTTCTCGGTCAACGTGTCAAGAGCCTGCTTGGGCGGGGGTGTCAACTCCAGACGAACGATAATATGTGCGGGCATGGCGGATTGAACCTCTCGTTGTGGGCCGGGATCATAACCAACTTGCGACGGCACAGATAGAACGGGCTGGCGGTGGACAGTATCTGAAGCCGGAGCCCGTGACATTCCGATATACGGGTTATGGCCCGCCTTATTCGCTGTGATGCCACCGGTCCCACCGAGGTCAAGCTGTCGACCGGCAGCCTGTGGATCTGCGCCTGCGGTCTGAGCCAGAATTGGCCGATGTGCGACGGCTCGCACAAGAAGACGGAGGCCGAGCCGCCCGGGAAGCTGCATCTCTACGACAAGGAGAGGCAGAGGGTGCTGAGAACGATCACCGACACCTGACCGGACCCCGCCAAGCGCAAAGTGCCCGGACCCGTTTGCACCACCTATGGAACCGGACCACCCCCCGGCAGCTCGTCGATGAAACCGCGGTGGTCGCTCCTCGCCCTCGCTCCCGCGGCATTGCCACCGGCCGGGTCACGGCCTGATCGTGGCGTCGAATGGCGCGGCAGGCAAGTCGGCCTTGTTCCAGAGGTGGTAGCGCGGGACATCCACGTAGTCGTAGCGCAGGAATCTCGGTTCCTTGACCAGCGGCGAGGAGATGAGCACGTTGTCGCCGTCGATCCTGGCATCGGCCCAGACCCATTTCCTG
>JBIOJL010000395.1:0-5740 GCA_044450885.1 Tepidisphaerales bacterium | reverse complement strand
CTGCAGGGTGTTGGCGGCTTCGGCGACGTCGATGATCCCGCCGGCATTGCCAAGCAGGAACGGGCGGTTGGTCAACGTGTAGGTCTGGCCGATCACGCGGAGTCCGCCGCCGAGGAGGCTGACGGGGCCGTCGGCGCGTCCCAGGGCCGAGTCAGCGGCGGCGGTGACGATTCCGTTGTAGATGGCCGTTCCGCCCTGGTAGGTGTTGACGGTGTTGAGCCAGAGCCCGCCGGGGCCATCCTTGCTCAGCCCGCCGGGACCGCTGACGACGCCGTTGAAGGTCACCAGGGCCGCCGGGTCCATCACCCGCACGATGCCGCCGCCGGCATCCGGCAGCGACACGGCCCGCGCTGTTGCTCCGAACGCGTTGCCGTTGACTTGCAGGCGGGAGCCGTTTGCCAGGACAAGCGGCCCCGCCCCGAGATTTCCGTCGGCCGAAACGGACAGCGTGCCCTGGTTTACGGTCGTTGCCGCGTATCCGTTGGCTCCGCTGAGCACCAGTTCGCCCATGCCTTCCTTCACCAGCGACCCGCCGTTGACCGGACCAGTCACCGTCCATGAGTTGTTCGCGTCGACCATCACCGTGCCGAACCCGGCCGGGTCGAGATTGACCGCCCGGCCGGAGGCAAAAGTCCCGGCCACTTCCAGTGTCGCCGAGTTCAGGTTCAGCGCGCCGGCGGGCGATCCGAGATTCGCATCCGACGTCACGACCAGGGTTCCGGCGTTCACGTTGGTCGGGCCGGCATACGCATTGACGCCAGTCAGTTCCAGCGTGCCCAGGCCCGCCTTGCTCAGCGCATCGGGCCCGCCCACGAATCCGGACAGCGTGAAATAGTTGGCGGCCGAATTGATGTCGATGGATCCGCCGCCGGGCGCGTTCATGGTGAAATTGCAGGCGAGGTTTGTAAAGTTCGTCCCAGTGACGCGCAGCGTGCCGGCGTTGAAGAAGACGAGCGGCGCGGCGGGGTTGCCGAGCCGCGCGGGGGCATCGACCGACAGAACACCGCCCTGGATCGTCGTCCCGGCGTTGTAACTGTTGTTCGCCGTGAGCACCAGCGTGCCCGGGCCATCCTTGATGAGCTGGCCGATGCCGCTGATGAGCCCGTTCACCGTGACGGTGGCGGCGGCGTTGGGCGTTACCTCGATGGTCCCGCCGGGAATGATCGGCAGCTTGATTTCGCGCGAGAGCGAGAAGTTGGCCGTGGTCTTGAGCGTGCCGCCCTGGATGGTCACGGCGCCGCTACCCAGGTTGTTCTCGGCCGCAATCGACAGCTTGCCGGCATTGATGAACGTCTGGTCGTAACCGGCCGAGTTGTCGGCGGCCAACACCAGTTCTCCGCCACCGATCTTCTGCAACGGAGCAGGGCCATTGACGGTGCCGTTGAAGGTCACCACCGCTCCCGGCGTGATCTCCACAAACGTATTTGGATCCGCCAGCAAGATGTTGCGGAAGGAGGCGAAGCTGGCCGTACCGCGGAGGGTGGCGCTGTCCCCCGAAAGCTGGACATTGGTTCCCGCCGCGCCCAGATTCCCTTCAGCACTGACCGAGAGCACGCCGCCCTGGATATCCGTGCCTCCGCCGTAGTCGTTGAGCGGATTGCCGAGCAC
Source organism: Tepidisphaerales bacterium (assembly GCA_044450885.1). GTDB lineage: Bacteria > Planctomycetota > Phycisphaerae > Tepidisphaerales > Tepidisphaeraceae > JANYKD01. The sequence goes on along the minus strand of JBIOJL010000395.1, from coordinate 4,132 downwards.
CAGCGTGCCCAGGTCCTGCTTGATGAGCCGGCCGGGGCCGGTGATCTTGCCATTGGCGTTAAGTTGTCCGGCCACATCGGGAATCGTGATCGTCCCGTTCAATGCGGTGAGCGTGATCTGCCGCGCCGTCGCGAAGACCGGCGGCGGCGTGCCCACGGGGAAGAACGCGGCGATTTCGAGCGTGCCGCCGTCGAGGGTGAGGTTGTTGGCCGCGTCGCCAAGCTGGCCATCGCCGGGAATACTCAGCATGGCGCCGGCCTTCACCGTGATGGGGCCGATCTGGGTGTTGGCGCCCTGCAGGGCGAACCGCGCCGGCCCCTTGACCACGAGCGGCAGCAAGCCCTGAAGCTGGCCGCCGAAGCGGTCTTCAATTGCGCTGTTGACCGTCAGCGTCGCGGGCATGAAGCTCGAGTTGGTCACGAAATCCGGCGTTCCCGGCGGGCCGCTGATGTAGAGCCCGGCGACTTCCTGGCTGAAGCCGTTGAGGTCGAACGTCCCGGTCTGCGCACCGAACCCGACCACGAGGTTCGTCCCGATCGGCAGGACGTTGGCCGTCCCGAATTTCATTCATGGTTCCCGTGCGCGCCACGGTGTCGCCGACGTACAGTTTCGGCGGGGCGGCCACCGTCAGCGTTCCCGGACCATCCTTGTAGAAACTCAGGTTCCCCTCGACGCGGGCATCGCACACCTGGTCGATGCCGTTGGCGATGGTCAGGATCATCGTCGGCCCGGCCAGCGAATTGGTCGCCAGGTTCCCTCCGCCAGCTCCATCCGCCACCAGGCCGGCGATCGTCAGCGCATTGCCGTTCAGATCGAGCACGCCATCGGTCGGCCCATTGCCCAGGTGGACCACGGAACTCGCCGGCAGGGCGTTGAACACGCCGCACTGAAGCGTCCCCTCGTCGATGTACACACCCACTGCGAAGTTCTGCGCCGCGTGGTTCATCCGCAGGATTCCCGGCCCGGTCTTGATCAGCGCCGTGCCGAGCATCGGCCCGGTGAGCGTCAGCACCGATCCCGCAGTAACTTCGATATTGCTGAGCATCGTGGTCGGCTGGATCTCCCGGGCCAGGTTGGTGATGCCCGTGCACTGAAGCGTCGCCTCGTTGAGCTGAATCACGTTGGTCACGCCCGCCCCGCCGAGGTTTGCGGCGTCGGAAAAGCTGAGCGTGCCGGCGTCAATGAACATCGCCCCGGTGAAACTGTTGAACCCCGAAAGCACCAGCGTGCCGTCGCCCTCCTTGTTCAGCCCGTTCATCTTCCCGAACGACTCGAAGATCGACCCGCTCAGCGTCAGCGTGCCGCCGGGGTCGACCGTGAAGTTGTGCCTTGCCCCCAGCGCCGAGCCGGGGAAGAATCCATTGAGCGTGATGTTCCCCGCGAAGCGGTTGATGCCCGCCTGGCCCCCGATGCCCCCTTCGTCCTCCAACGTAATCGAATCATGCCGCAAATACTGCACGTTGTTCCCGAAGACGATTTGCCCCTGGATCACATCGTTCCCGCCCGGCATGGTGCTGAGCAAGGTGTCTTCATTGACCGTCAACAACCCCGACGCGCCGGCGGCCTGGCCGACCTTGATCTGCCCCGCGTAGCTGAAACCCAACTCCAGGTCCGTCTGACCGTTCACCTGGATCTGCGCCACGTTCGCCCCGACCAGCCCGGCCAGCGTTGCTTGCGCCCCGTTGGTGGTGAGAGTCCCGAACACGTTCGTCAGGCCCGTCACGTTCACCTGCCCGGCGCCGCTGAGAGTCACGTCGCCGATGCCGGTCAGGTTTCCCTTCATGAACAGGGTGGCGCCGTCGGTGGCATAGAGGGAAGCCCCGCCGCTGATACCGGCCTCGATGCTCAACACACCCGCCGCCAATTGCAGCGCGGATAGACCGCCGGTGAACTGGCCGCCGCCATCGGCAACAGTCCACGATGCGCCGAATCCGGACAGGGAGTTGATATGAACGGCCGCATCCAGGCTCGTGCGGGCGATGGCCTGATTGGAGGATGCCGAATCCAGCACGGGCGGGTCGGATCCCGGATACGCCAATGGATAGTTGACGGGATCGCCTCCCTGCCAGTTCGTGGCCTGCGCCCAGGAACCGCCGTCGGGACCGTTCCACTGGAAACTGAAGGCCGGGCGGTCCGCATTCGCCCGGAGTGCTACACACGCGACGGCAACCGCCGCCACCAGCGCCCGCTGTTGGGGAATCAGACACCGCATATATGCACCTCCAAGACGCCGTGGGATTTGTCATCGACCGCCAGCAGGTGGATTATATGTGGGTAACGGCAGCCTATTCCACAGAAAAGAAGAATGCTCACCCTCCGAGGGCGCGGCCATTGTCTTTGGCACAGGTAGGGCGGTTTCGCCGAAAGCGCCGGTGTGGGACCGACACGGAAGGCGCGGAATTGCTTCACCTGCTGGAACCGCGATCGGCGATCGCGGCTACAGCCGGGTCGCGGTGGCGGGAGGCGGCGATCGGCGATCGCGGCTACACATCGCACACCTTGGCGGCCTGGATCAGGGCCTTGACCGGGTCGCCCTTGGGGTTGTATTCATGCGATACATAGCCGGTGTAGCCGGTGGCGACGATGGCCCGCATCACGGCCGCGTAGTCGATCTCCTGGTTGTCGTCCAGTTCGTTGCGGCCGGGGTTGCCGGCGGCGTGATAGTGCGCGATGTAGTCCTTGAATTCGCGGATGGTGGCGATCAGGTCGCCTTCCATGATCTGCATGTGGTAGATGTCGTAGAGCAGATCTTGGTTCATCGAATTCGCGTGTCGCTGTTGCTGATGCCGCGGAGGGCGAGGTTGAGGGCGTCGGCGTTGGTGGCCAGGCGGCGGGCCTCGGCGACGTCGATGACCTGCCTCTGGAACAGTTCGGACAGGTGCTGGTCGAAGCTCTGGCAGCCGGCCTCACGGTTGCCGACGCAGCTCTTGAGCTTGTCGTATTCGCCGTCGAGGATGTATTTCTTCACCAGCGGCGTGTTCATCATGATCTCCACGACCGGCACGCGCCCCTTGCCCTCGCGGCGTTTGGCCAGGCGCTGGCAGCAGACGGCGATGAGGTTCATGCCGAGCTGGGCCTGCTGCAGTTCCTTCTGGTCCGGGTCGAACAGGGAGACCATGCGCTCGACGGTCATGGGGGCGTTGGTGGCGTGGACGGTGGTGAAGACGAGGTGGCCGGTGTCGGCGGCGCGCAGGGCGGTGGTGAGCGAAAAGCTGTCGCGGATTTCGCCGATGAGGATGACGTCCGGGTCCTGGCGCATCATCGAGCGCAGGGCGTACTCGTAGCTTTCGGAGTCGGTGCCGACCTCGACCTGGGCGACCATCGACTTGAGGTTGTCGTGATGGAACTCGACCGGATCCTCGACGGTGATGATGCGCTCGGAGCGGGTGCGGTTGATCTTGCCGATAACGGCGGCCAGCGTCGTGGACTTGCCGGAGCCGGTGGTGCCGGAGACGACGACGATGCCGCGCTGGTGGTCGGCGAGACTCTCGCAGATCGGCGGCAGGTTCAGCTCGTCGAAGTTGGGGATCTTGGTGATGATGCGGCGCATGACGATGGCGAAACGCTCGCGGCTGTGGAAGAGGCTGGTGCGGAAGCGCGGCTGGCCGGGGCCCATGGAGTAGGCGCAGTCCACCGACCCGCGGTGTTCGAGCGATTCACGGCGTTTGGTCGGCTCGCCCTGGGAGGCGATGATCTCGTTGACGTACTCGACGATGGCGGCATCGGTCGTGGGCGGCACGTCGAGAAAGCGCGGGCGGCCATCGACGCGGATCATCGGCACCGAGCCGGCCTGGAGGTGCAGGTCGGAGCCGCCGAATTTGACGACGGTCTTGAGATAGTCGGTCAGATTGAGCTTACGTTCTTCAACATGGATGTCGGGCTGGGCGGCGGGACGTTCGAGTTGGGCATTCTCGACAACAGATTCGCTGGCAGGCATGGTGTCTCCTCGGAAGATGTCGCGGCGAAGCCGGACGGGCTTCGCACCTGTCCGGTATTCTAACGAGCAGGGAAGGCAACGAGCAAATGGGAATCGGGGGCTTCAGCGTGGGGGGGGGGGCGGGGGGGGGGGCGCGGGGGTGGGGGGGGCGGGGGGCGCGGGGGGGGGGGCGCCCGACGGGCCGGGGGGGTGGGG
>JBIOJL010000394.1:0-5744 GCA_044450885.1 Tepidisphaerales bacterium | reverse complement strand
CTCGCCTCCTGCGGCCGGGAGCTTCTGCCGCATCCACTGCCCACCATTGATACCATCCATCAGGGGCACATGGGCGATTGCTATTTCGTTTCCTCACTGGGCGCGATGATCAACCGGAACCGCGACGCCATCGGGACCATGATCGAGTTGCATCCCCAGGGCGGATTGCGCATCACCTTCGCCGGACACCGCCAGCCCATCCATTCCCCCATGCCGACCGACGCCGAGTTGTTGCTCCAGTCCTATACCGACGACGGCGCGCTGTGCATCCCCGCCATGGAAGGCGCTTTTGCCACGCTGATGAGCACCCTGAACAGTTCTGCCAACAAGAGCACTGAGAAGCTCGACATCATCGATCACGGGGGCCAGATGGCGCTGGGCCTTCGGCTGGTCACCGGACACGACGCCGTCAACATCTCCTGGAATGCCAAAAAGAGGGATGATGCCCGCGTCCGCTCGACGCTCGTGCGGGCCCTCGCCGAACGCCGGTTGGTGGCGGCCGCTACCCCCCGCTCTGATCCAACATCCAGCCTGAAGCCACCCGGCATCGTCTTTCACCACGCCTACGCAGTGATCGGCTTTGACGAGAAGAAGGACATCATTCGCATCTCGAACCCGCACGGAAGAGACTTCCACCCCAAAGGGCCGCCGAGCCTCGCCAATGGCTATCCCACCTCCCACGGCCGGTTTGAAATGTCCTTTGACGATTTCTGCGCGGTGTACACATGCCTATGCACCGAAACCACCAAGCCCTGGTCCACGCCGGCGCCCAAGTAAATCGAGATGGAGTTTCCCGGAACATTCTGGAGGCATCAATGAACATGGATCGCTTCAATCACCGAGTGTTGGCCCGTGTCGCCTGCCTGTTCGTGGCTGCGATCGCCCTCAGCCCGTCTGCTGGCCGGGCCGACGAACCACAGGCAAGAGTTGCCCTGCAGGGGCATACCGACTCCGTGTATTCCATTGCGTTCAGCCCTGACGGGAAGATGCTGGCGTCGGGCAGCAAGGACCGAACGATCATCTTCTGGGACACCGCCACCGGAAAGAGCAGCGCCACTCTCAAAGGTCACACCAACGATGTTGCTTCGCTCGCGTTCAAGCCGGATGGGAAGATCCTGGCCTCGGGCAGCCGGGACGCCACGATCAAGCTCTGGGACGTCGCCAGCGCGAAAGAGACCTTCACGCTCAAGGGGCATGCCGACGTGGTTCTCGCGGTGGCGATCAGCCCGGACGGCAAGACCGTGGCCTCGGGCAGCCGGGACAAGACCGTCATGCTGTGGGATGTGGCCACCGGCACCAACACCAGCCGTCTGTCCGGGCATGCAGGCTTGATCTTTTCGGTGGCGTTCAGCCCTGATGGCAAGACCCTCGCCTCGTCAAGCAATGACGGAATCATCATCCTGTGGGAACTTGCCACTGGAAAGAAGACTGCAACCCTCGATGCCCGCGACGGGGTTCTTGCGCTGGGCTTCAGCCCGGACGGAAAGGCCCTCGCCTCCGGAAGCTTCGACAAGACGATCAAGCTCTGGGATGCGGCCACCGGCAAGAATCTGGCCACGCTCAAGGGCCACACGAACGCGGTGGCATCCGTGGCATTCAGCCCGGACGGCAAGACCCTGGCGTCGGGAAGTGCCGACAACACGATCAAGATCTGGGATGTCGCCAGCGGCAAGAACACCAGCACGCACACGGGCCACACTGGCCCGGTGTATTGCGTTGCATACAGCCCGGACGGCAGAACGCTGGCGTCCGGGAGCAAGGATAAGGCGATCCGGTTGTGGGATGTGCAACCGGCAAACAGGTGACGGGAAAACACTTCCCGCCTGCCGGCGGGAGTCTGGAGACGAACGAACGGTCACGGTTTGTCGGAGACGTCCGTCGGGGGTTTGTTGGGCTTTGGCGCCGGTTTCGCGGGCTCTTTGTCGCCGCCGAGGAGGTTGCCCAGCAGGCCGCCGCCCTTGCCTTTCTTGCCGCCGAGGGCCGAATTGATCAGGGATGCGGGATCGACGGACTTGGTGGCCGCTTCGAGAATGTTGAATTTCGGCGAGGAGAGCGTGCCGGCCACGGGAACGACGATCGGGTCCTTGACGAAATCCTGGCGGGCGGCCGCGGGCAACATGGCCTTGGGGATGCCCAGGTACATGGCGAGTATCTTCTTGTCGGCGAGGCTGACCACGGCCTTTTCGGCGCTGATGGTCTGGCCACCGAAATCGAGCTTCATGGCGGAATCGACCACGCCGTTACTTAGTGCGGCGGCCCCGTCGCGCAACTGCATGGGGACCATGCCGTCCTGGGTCTTGAGGCCGAGTTGCGCGGCCAGAAGGTCGATGAACGGCGCCTTGATGCCCATGTCGGTGATGGCGAAGGTGACCTTGGCAAACGCGTTGGGGTCGTTGCGGTTCTGCATGATGCTGGCATCCAGCGGCACGTTCTTCACCTGGCCGACCGTGACGTTCATGAGGCCCTTGGCCTTGCTGGTGCCGTAGAAGATCGGGGAGATCGAGCCGAGGAAATGCGCCAGCGTCTTCTCCTGGATGTTGACCTTGCTCAACACCGGACAGTTCTCGCGCATGCAGGTGAGCCGCATCGGCTTGTCCACCAGCGAGATCTCCCAGCCGGACAGGTCGATCGTGCCGTCGTTGGCCCGGCCGGGCTTGGCGAAGCGGGCGTCGCCCTGCCTGTCCGGGTAGATCGTACGCAGCTTGCCGTCGGCCAGCGAGACCGGCAGATCGTAGTTGCGGATGTCGATGCCCTGGTATTCGAGCTGATCGAAACCAACCACCGCCTGGGCGACGACGTATTTCAGCGCGACCGGGTCGTTCAGCGGATAGCGGCCGGTGATGGAGATCTTGATGTCCCTGCGGACGCCGGCGACCTTGAGGTCTGCAAAGAGCTGCCGTTGCTCGGGCGTGGTGGCGCCGGCCTGAAGGATCGGCACAATGGCCTTGTACCCGGCCGCCAGGTCGTAGCCGAGCGTGAGGATCATGCCATCGAAGCGACCCTGCGTGTCGTACTGCTGAACCCTGCCGTTTAGGGCGATAGAGGCGGCCTTGGTCTGCGTCATCTCCACCGAGACGTTCTGGATATCAAGCAGCTTGGCCGACTGATCGAGCCGGACGTTATTTGGCGATCTTGAGCGAGGCTTCCTTGAAGCTCGGCTTGGCCGGGTCGCCCACGGTGAAATCGCTGACGACGGTCTGGCCGTCGGCAACGAGTTGCGAGCCATTGGTGCTGAACTTCTGGATGACGACGAAGTTGCCGCCGTAATTCACCAGCGTATTGGGCGCGGCGATCTGCAGGGCTTCGGCGATGCCGAGGATCGGCTTGAGTTGACCCTTCGCGGTGATGGCGCCGGATACATCCATGCCGCCGGGGCCGCCGAGCTTGATGGCAATCGGCTGATCGAGCGCGGCGTTGGCGAACGTGCTCTTGAGGTCAAGCGTGGGCACGGAAATGGCGGTGAAGGCGTCGTTGGCGGTCGCGACCACATTGAGCTTGAGGTCTTCGTTCTGGATCGACTGGCCCGGAAGTGTGATGGAAAGGCCGGTGATCGGACTGTCGAGGGTGAGCCTGGTGCCGGCGGCGGAACGGGAGACATCCAGCGTGGCGTCGAGCGTGCCGGCGGTGATTTTGGCGACGGGCGGATGCGCCGCGGGACCGCGCACGCCGGCGGCGAAGTCGGCGATGCTCACCATGTTGCCCTTGATGGAGAGCCTGCCCGTGAGCGTGGGGGCCCCCTTGGCGGGGAGGGTGACGACCAGCGGCGTGGCGGGGTCTTTGGTGATGGCCGGCAGTCCGGCCGAATTGGTGAGGCTCAGGGCGGTGATGTTCACGACGTCGGCCGCGGCGTCGGTCGAGAGGACGGCGGAGGCGGCACAGACCGAGTCGTAGTTGCTCAGCAGCGGCAGCGGCGGACCACCCGGATTGGTGCGCTGCACCGTGAGCTTGCTGGTGGTCAGTTTGGCATCGAGAGTGGTCGGACTGGCCGGCTTGGTGGGATCGGTGGCGGTAACGAGGCTGAAGTCGGCATCGCCGGCGAGCGAGGCAATGCCCATCTGGGCCAGGTCGACAAACTGCCCAAGCTGGACGGAGAACTCGGCAAGTTTGATGTTGCCGTTGAGTTTGAGGCGGGAGAGATTCTCGCCGCCGCCCCTGGCGCTGCCGAAGGCCGACTCCATGTCGATCGCGATGTTGCGAAGGTCCGGCAGCGCCCCGCCGCCGCCGAGATCGTCGGCCGAGATCGCCAGCGAAACCGGCTGGGCGGCGATCTTCTTACCATCGACCTCGCCGGTGAGGCCGGCGAGGTTGGCCTTCTCGCTGAAGGACGCCTTGTCTCTGGCAAGGGTCAGCTCGACGTGTTCGTCGTAGGTGCCGCCGGTGAGTTTGAGCCCTTCACGAAGATGGAAGGCATGGGGAAGCTGGTTGGCGAGGGCGGCGGGGTCGAGGTTGAGGTGGATGGCGACCTGGCCGCTATCGCCGGGGGCCTTGTTGGCCGCGAGATTCATGAGCGCGTCGAGCGGGCAATCGGCGGTGACGGTGATCGTGTCCTGCTTGTTCAGGGCGATGGTGAGCTTCTCACCCTTGCCCGGCTGGCCGATGCACAGGCGCGGCGCGCCGGCGCGGTTCAGGGTCGTGGGCGGCAGAGTGAGGGTGATTTTGGCGCTCTTGTAGACATCGTCGTTGAGCCCCGGCCCGGCCGCCGAGAATTCCGTGATCGTGAGTCCGCCGTCGGCCACCACGGAGTCCTTGCCGGCGACCTTGACCGTGAACTTGCCGTCAACCTGGCCGGCGATGGTGTCCAGCGGAAACCCGGGGGGCAGAAACGCGTCGAGGACGCCGAGATGCACGGACTTGATCTCGACCGTATGATCGCCTTCGATCTTTTCGATCGCCAGCAGGCCTTTTTCAAACAACCGGACGTTGCCGCTGGCCGTGATCGAGCCTGTCCGGCCTTCGGCGTCGCGGATGGCCAGATTGAGGTTGCTGGTGATCTTGCCGTTGATGTCGGCAAATGCGGCCGAGACCGTGGACTTGTCGACGTAGGCGACCTGGCTCGTGCCGTTGGCGAATTTCTGTTCGATGGTGCCGCGGATGTCACCGTCGAACTGCATGCTCAGGCCGGCGGGCAGCTCGGACGCCGGAGCGTTCGGGTCGGAAGGCGCCTTCGAGAGCCGGGCGAAATTGTTCGAGCCATCCGGGTAGCGGATGAAAACGAAGGAGACATCCTTGACCGTGGTCTTGCCGAGCTTGAACATCCTGCCGGTGAGAACGTTGAGAACGTTCAAGTCCGTCGAAACTTCCGCAGCTTCAAGAATCTGCGCGTTGTCCTGAAAGATGCGGAGGTTGTGGATCTTCGTGCCGCTGAACCAGCCGAACGACCAGTCGTCAATGCGGACCTCGCCGTTGAGCTGGGCGTTGACCTTCGACAAAACGATCGAGCGCACCCAGCCCATGCTGATGATGCTGGGCAGCAAGATGACCAGAAGCACGAATACCACAACGACGATACCGAGGACCCTCAGCAGTTTGTGGCGGCCCGGTTTCACTTTCGGTTTCTGCTCGGAGGGCGGTCCTTCGGACTGTTCCAGGTTGGGTCGTGATTCGCTCATAGGTCTCCCAGTGGTCAGGCCGTCGTGGCGTCGCAGGGACCGGCACACCAACAACTGTCGGAGGTTCCGCTCGGGGTGCCACGGCTTGTTCGTAGTACCGCCTTTAGGCGGTCTGAAGAGCCGCCTGAAGGCGGT
>JBIOJL010000393.1:0-5769 GCA_044450885.1 Tepidisphaerales bacterium | reverse complement strand
CGTGAGATCTTTGCCGAGGTTCACGTTGGCCAGCATCTCGATGATGACGCTGGCGCCAGCGCCGGCCGTGAGGTCCATGAGCTGTTTGAGGTAGTCGGGGCCGGTGTGATCCACGACATGGTGCGCCCCCTGCTCCTGCACCAATTTGCGGCCTTGCTCGGTGCCGGCGGTGCCGATGACGGTGCAACCGGCCGCGCGGGCGATCTGGACGGCGGCGATGCCGACGCCGCCGGATGCGCCGTGGATGAATACCGTCTGGCCGGGCCTGGCCGAGCCGCGAATCAGGACGGCGCGGTACGCGGTGACGTAGGGCACGCCGACGGCCGCGCCCTGGGGGAACGTGATGTTATCGGGCAGGCGGAAGACGTGCTTCTCCAGGCAGAGGGCTTTCTGGGCATAGGTGCCGCTGAGGCTGCCGGAGAGATAGACGCGGTCGCCAACTTTGCAGCGTTTGACGCCGTCGCCGATGGCCTCGACCACGCCGGCCGCGTCCGTGCCGGGGGTGTAGGGAAACGGCACCGGCCCGGCAATTCCCTTGCGGATGTAGGTCTCGACGGGATTGACGCCGATGGCGCGGACGCCAACGACGATCTGGCCAGGTCCGGCAACCGGATCGGCAACGTCTTCGAGCACCAGGACATCGGGCTCGCCGAATTGGTGGACGCGAATGGATTTCATGGTCGATATGATAGCATGGCGGGCATGGAACTTTCGAGGGGCGTTCACTCGTTCTGTACGTGGATGGTGCAGGTTATGCGATTGGTAACGAATTCGAAGCAACTTCACTTGGAAGGGAACGGTGAGTTGATGCCGCGGCGTACCGCGGCACACGGGCTGGAAGCCCATGCCACCAAAGATGGGCACGTTCTCCCGCGATTCAGCATGACTTTTCTCTGGGCGGCCGTTGGGGCGATGCTCCTTCTAAGCGGCTGCGTGCTGGCGCCGAAAGAAACCAAGGATGAACAGCATCGCCTCGAGCTGGCGGGGAAGGCATACGAGCCGGAGATCGACCGACGGGCCATTGCCCCCCTGCCCGCCGCGCCGTCATGGCCGGATGTCTTGCAGCGCGCGTTCCTGACCAACGGCGACATCGAGGCCGCCTATTTCGACTGGAAGGCGGCCATGGCCCGCGTGCAGCAGGCCGGGGCGTATCCGAATACCAATGTCTCTTTGAACTTTTCCTATCTGTTCTCCAAAGAACGCATGAAGTCGTGGGACCGCACCACGCTGGGCGCCGGCTTCGACCCGGCCATGCCGCTGCAATGGCCGGGCAAGGTCGAACAGGCGGCACGGGTGGCGCTGGATGATGCCTTGGGAAAGGGCAAACGCTTCGAGGCGGCCAAATTCGCGTTGCAGCAGAAAGTCCTTGTCGGCTGGTACGACCTGGCGCTGCTGTGCGAGAAGATCCGCATTCAACAGGAGAATGTGGACCTGTTGAACATGCTGGTGGAAACGGCCACGCAGCGCGTACGCGCCGGCGCGCCGCAGCAGGACCTGCTTAAGGCCCAGACCGAGCACGAACTGGCCCGCAATGAACTGGCCAACCTGCAAAACGAACTGAAGATGTCGCGGGCCATGCTCAACGGAATGATTGGCCGGCCGGCCGGCGAGCCGCTCGACCCTCCGGCCGAGTTGCCGCCGGCGCGAACGATACCCGTGGACGATGCCCGGCTCCTCGCAGTGGCTGTCGACAACAACCCGGAACTGGCGGCGCTAGCGCACGATGTGCAGGGGAAGACCGATGCCCTGGAACTGGCGCGGATGCAGTACATCCCGGACATCTCGCCGCAGTTTTCCATCACCGGAAACATCGAGAAGATGCTGGGCACGATGGTCACGCTGCCGAGCAATCTGCCCAGGATCAAAGGCGCCATCGAGGAATCGCGGGCGATGCTCCGCTCAACCCAGGCCATGGCCCGGCAGGTGCGCAGCGAGCGCGGAGCGAGTTTCGTGGCCACGCTCTACTCGTTGCGGAACAACGAGCGGCAGATCGCGCTGTTCAACGACTCCGTCCTCCCGAGAGCCAGACAGGTGCTGGCCGCTTCACACAAGGCGTACGCGAGCGGGAACATCGGCTTCGCCGATCTCATCGACAGCCAGCGCACGCTGCTGGAGGTGCGGTCCCTGATCGCCGAGGCCCGGATGTCGCGCGAGAAACGGCTGGTGGAACTGGAAACACTGGCGGGCGTGGATGTGGAAGCGCTGAGCAGGCCGACGACGCAGCCTGCACTTGATAGCCAGAAGTGATGACAACGTCGTGGCACGGGCTTCCAGCCCGTGGTGTCGGTAATCCGGCACATCGAACGAACACCCTCACCCCAGCCCTCTCCCGGAGGGAGAGGGAGAATGGATGCCGCGGAGTACCGCGGCACACGGGCAAGATGCCCGTGCCACCAATGATTGAATGTCAAGACAACGAAGGTATCCATATGTCTGAAGAAACGCCCAAGACGCCGCATCGTTCCAAACTGGTGACGTTCATCGACATCGTCAGCGTCCGCCTCCGGTTCATCCTGCTGATGGTCATCGTGGGCGTCGTCGCCGCCAAGTGGGAGACGATGATGAACTACTACGACCGCTGGACGCGCCCCGCGACAACCGCCGAGGTCGCCCACTCCGGCGAGTCCGAGTACTACTGCGCGATGCACCCCAACATCATCCGCGACGAGCCGGGCAAATGCCCCGTCTGCGGCATGCCGTTGTCCAAGCGCGCCAAATCCACCAGCCGGCCGGCCATGCCCGATGGCGTCTTGGCGCAGGTACAACTCACGCCGCTGAAGGTTGAGATGGGGCGAATCGGCACGTCGCCGGTTGACTATCGGCTGCTGACGCGGGAGATCCGCTCCGTGGGCATCGTCGACTACGACGAGACCCGGCGCGCCTTCATCACCTCGCGCATCAAAGGCCGGCTCGACCGGTTGCTGGTGAACTTTGTGGGACAGAAGGTCAAAAAGGGCGACGCCCTGGCCGAGATCTACAGCCCGGATCTGCTGGTCGCCCAGGAGGAACTGCTCTCGGCCAGCCGCAGCCTCAAAGAGCAGAAGGACAATTCGCCGGCCGCCGAGGCCAGCCGCGCCGTGGTCGACGCCTCGCGCAAGAAACTCGCCCTCTGGGGATTCACCGAGCCGCAGATCGACGACGTCATCAAAAAGGGCACGCCACAGACCGAGATGACCATCCTGTCCCCGATCGCGGGAATTGTCACCGAAAAGAAGATTCTCGAGGGCAAATACGTCATGGAAGGCGAGGACCTCTACACCATCGCCGACCTGGGCAATGTCTGGATGCAGGCCAAGATCTTCGAGAGCGAGATCAAGGGGATCGCGGAAGGCACGGCCGTCGAAGTCACTACCACCGCCTATCCCAACGAGGTCTTCGCGGGCAAGATCACCTTCATCGCCTACTCCGTCGACCCGGACACCCGCACCATCTCCGCCCGCGTGGAAGTGGCCAACCCCGAATACAAGCTGCGTCCCGGTATGTACGTGGTCGCCTCGATTCGACTGTCGGTCGGCAAGGTCATCGAGATTCCCGGCGGGCCCACGACCAGACCGGTCGAGTCCGCCGCCGACACACGGGAACTGGCCCGTGCCTACCTCGCGGTGGCGGGCGCGTTCGCCAGTGACAAGACCGACGACGCCTCCCTGGCGAAGCTCACCGATGAATCCGCGAAACTGGCCAAGGCATCGCCCGATCTCGCCGGCGTCGCAAAGCTGGCCGCCCAGACGCAACTCATGGCCGGCAAACCGCTGGACGCCCAGCGGGAGACGTTCAAACTGGTCAGCGACGCGCTCATCAAGGTGCTTCAGATTGCTCCGCCCAGGGACCTGCCGCTCTTCACGGCCCACTGCCCGATGGTCAAGGCCGACTGGATCACCGACAAGAAGGAAATCCTCAATCCCTACGCCGGTAGTGACATGCTCACCTGTGGCAGCATCACGGGCCCGCTCGCCGCTCCGGCCGTGGGCGACGATTCACGCTTCGTGACCGGCTACTACTGCCCCGTCACACCCGACCGCCTGTTCGACAAGCCCGAACACTGCCCGGTGGAGAAATTCGGAACCAGGTACGTAAGAATCGAGAAAGTGCTGGCCCTGCCCGAGTCGGCCGTGATCGACACTGGCGCGCACAAAGTCGTGTACCGCGAGACCAACTCCGGCACCGGCACGTTCGACATGGTCGAGGTGAAAGTCGGCAAACGCGCCGGCGAGTTCTTCCCGGTTTACGAAGGCCTCAAGCCCGGCGACGTCGTCGCCACCCAGGGCGCGTTCCTGGTCGACGCCGAAAACCGCCTCAATCCCGCGTCGGCCGTCCAGTATCTCGGCGCGGCTGCTCCGAAGAAGTGATCGGCGAACAGTCTTCGGTGGCACGGGCTTCCAGCCCGTGGTGTCGGTACTCCGACACATTCGCCGAAGGCCCTCACCCCGGCCCTCTCCCGGAGGGAGAGGGAGAGTTGATGCCGCGGAGTACCGCGGCCACGGGCTCGAAGCCCGTGCCACAATAGCACCACAGTCGGCCACGCATGGCGGGTGACAAATGACCAGTGACAGCAAGCTACTGACCACGGACCACTGACGACTGACTATACAAAATGATTCCCAAGATCATCGAATACTGTGTCCGCAACCGCTTCATCGTCATTCTGCTGACGGCCGCGGTGGCGGTCTGGGGGGTGTACTGCGTCTTCAAGACGCCCATCGACGCCATCCCGGATCTTTCCGAGAACCAGGTCATCGTCTTCACCGATTGGATGGGCCGCAGCCCCAAGGAAATTGACGACCAGATCACCTATCCCCTGTCCGTCAACCTGCAGGGGTTGGCCGGCGTGAAGTCCGTGCGATCATCGAGCGAGTTCAATTTCTCGATGATCACCATCATCTTCGACGACAGCATCGACTTCTACTTCTCGCGCACGCGCGTGCAGGAACGGCTGAACACGGCCGCCACCTACCTCCCCGTCGGCGTCGTGCCCTACATGGCCCCTGACGCCACGGCCCTTGGCCAGATCTTCTGGTACACCGTCGAGGGCGACGGCTACAGCCCCGAGCAACTCCGCACCATCCAGGACTGGTACGTGCGCTACCAGCTTTACGTCCCCGGCGTGGCCCAGGTGGCCAGCGCCGGCGGGTTCGTACGCGAATACCAGATCGACGTCGATCCCGGCAAGCTCCGCGCGTTTGATCTCTCGCTCGGCACCGTCTACGACGCCGTGGCCCGCAGCAACATCTCCGTCGGCGGCAAGGTCTTCTACGAGGCCAAGGCCGAGTACCTGATCCGCGGCATCGGCTGGTTGCAGGGGGTGAAGGACATCGAGAACGTCGTCCTGGCCGAGCGCAAGGGCGTGCCGATCTACGTGAAGAACATCGCCGCCGTGCAACTCGGCCCGGAATTCCGCCGTTCCATGCTCGAGAAGAACGGCCAGGAAGCCGTCGGCGGCGTGGTGATGATGCGCTACGGCGAAAACCCGCTGACCGTCACCAAGGCAATCAAGGACCGTATCGAGCAGCTCCAGCCCGGCCTGCCCAAGGGCGTTCGCATCGTGCCGTTTTACGATCGCACGCGCCTCATCGAAGGCGCCATTCACACGCTGACCAGCACGCTGCGCGAGGAAATCATCATCGCCAGCATCGCCATCCTGCTCATCCTCACCCACTTCCGCAGCGCCTTCGTCGTCTGCGTCACGCTGCCGCTGGCAATCCTGGTGTCGTTCATCCTCATGTACCACCTGGGCATCCCCAGCAACATCATGTCGCTGGCGGGGATCGCCAT
>JBIOJL010000392.1:0-5770 GCA_044450885.1 Tepidisphaerales bacterium | reverse complement strand
TCCAACGCGTGGTGCATCGCGTCTTAGTAATCCCAGCGGTTTTTCCTTGGGCGGGGTTCTGAATCATTCCACCTCTTTTTTCGCCCCCGGGGGGCCCCACGACGCCATCGCCGTGCTGAAGCTCGAAGACGATGGATCGCTCACGTCGCATGGCGTAATGCCCACGCGGGCCGGTGATTTCCCGGCCGGGCTGGCGCTGGATGACCGCGGGCTGCTCTACGTCACCAACAACGATCCGCTCGACAAGGGCGCGGCGATCTTCGGCCTTCCCGCCAGCGTGGCGATTGTCGATACCGCCACGGGCCGTGAGGTTGGCCGGTACGTCTTCGCCGACTCCATCGCCGGCACGTCGAACTTCCCGCTGGCCGCGGCCGTCATGCGCAGCGGCGCCAAGCTCTATGTCGCCAGCCAACGAGATGCTTGCGTGTACGTTTTGGATACATCCGATCCAAAGAGCCCGAAGCTCGCCGGCAGGATCGCCAGCGGCTCGCATCCGTCCGGCCTGCTGCTCAGCCGCGATCAGTCCCGGCTCTACATCGCCAACGCCCACAGCGACACCGTCTCCGTGGTGAAGACGACCGACGACACGGTCGCGGCCACGGTGCTGCTGCGGCCGGAGATCGCCAAGGATCTGCCCGGGGCCACGCCGACCGGCTTGGCGCTCTCGCCGGATGAGCGGACACTCTATGTGGCGCTGGGGGACATGAACGCGGTCGGCGTCATCGACACACGGACTGCGGCGCTGCTGGGCTACCTGCCGGCCGGGTGGTATCCCACGGGCGTGGCCGTTTCGCCGGATGGGAAGAACCTGCTGGTCGCCAACGCCAAGGGCAACGCCAGCCGTTACCCGGCCGATGATCCCAAGACCGACGCCCACGACGAAGGCCGAAAGTACAGCTTGCGCGTCATCGAGGGCAACGTGACCACGGTGGCCGCGCCGTCGCCCGACAAGCTCAAGGAACTCACCCAGCGTGTGCTGCGCCTCAACCGGCTGACGCCGCGATATGTGAAGGCAGCCAATCCGCTGCAGTCCATCGGCCTGCAGGCCGGCGGGATCAAGCACGTGATCTACGTCGTCAAGGAAAACCGCACCTACGACCAGGTGCTGGGCGACATGCCCCAGGGAAACGGGGACAAGAACCTCTGCCTCTTCGGGCGCGAGGTCACGCCGAACCTGCACGCCCTGGCCGAGCGGTTCGTCCTCATGGACAACTTCTACGACAGCGGCGAGGTCAGCGGCGATGGCTGGACCTGGACGACCCAGGGCCACGCCAACGAATACGTCATCAAGAACGTGCCGTATCAGTACAGCAAGCGCGGCCGGGCCTTCGACTACGAGGGCACGGTCAACGAATACCCTACCGGCGGGTTCCCGGCCAACGGCCCGGACGGCAAACCACTTTCCACGGCCGAGGCTTTCAAGAACGGAGCCAAACCCATCCCCGATGTGGCCGAGGCGCCGGGTGGACACATCTGGGATCTGGTTCGCCGGCATGGGTTGTCATTCCGCAACTACGGTTGCCACATGACCGACGACCCCAAACCCGGCAACCCGGCCATCGTTCCGGGAAACTACCCCGCCAGCGCCGGCCTGCAACCCGGTGGGCATGACCTCGACGGCATCACCGACCTCGACTTCCGCCGCTTCGATCTCGATTACCCCGACAGCGACGCCCCGGCCATGGTGGCTGCCGCGACCGGCAACCCCACTGCCCTCCGCCGCAAGACCGCCTTCGGCAAGGCTGCGGCCCCCAGCCGCTTATCCGAATGGAACCGCGAGTTCCAGATGATGCTCGCGCGCGACCCGTCCGGCGGCGCGGTGCCCGCGTTCATGACGATCCGTTTCTGCACCGATCACACCATCGGCGCCAATCCCACGAAGCCGACTCCGCGGTCGATGCTCGCCGACAACGACTACGCCGTCGGCCAGCTTGTCGAGGCCATCAGCCACAGCCCGATCTGGAAATCGACCGCCATCTTCATCATCGAGGACGACGCCCAGAACGGCCCGGACCATGTCGACGTGCATCGTTCGACCTGCCACGTCGTCAGCCCGTGGATCAAGGCTCGGAGCATCGACAGCCGCTTCCACAACACGGTCAGCGTGCTCAAGACCATGGAGTGCCTGCTGGGTCTGCCCCCGATGTGCCAGTACGACGCGGTGGCGTCCCCGATCATGGATTGGGACTCATCGCCGTCGAATGACCGGCCCTACACCGCCCTCATGCCCGACAGCAAACTCATCGCCGAGCGCAACCCCGAGAAGAACCCGGCCAAAGATGTCAGCCCCGAGCAGCGCGAGATGGCCGAGCGCAGCGAAGCCATGGACTTCAGCGTCGCCGACCGCGCCCCGGCCGACGAACTGAACCAGATAATCTGGAAGACGGTGAAAGGGCCGAGATCGGTCATGCCTCCATCCCCGCGCGGGCCGCTGCCTGTGGCCGCGCCGCATCGGGACAAGGACGACGATGATTGACTCGACCGTGCCCGAGAATGATGGACATCCGTACGGACGGCGCTATTATTCTCGCGTTGCGCCGCCCGGCGACGGCGATGTCGAACAGATAAGAACTTCGAAGTTCGTTGGTTCTCCTTGCATTGCGGCTGACGATTCTATGAAACCAAACGCGGGCGGCAGTCGAACGTCGTCGGATCGGCGGTTTCTGACGACTCATTGGAGCATCGTGCTCGCCGCAGGATCAGAGGGATCTTCGCGGGCTGTCGAGGCGATGCAGCGATTGTGCCGCGCCTACTGGTATCCTCTCTACGCGTATATTCGTCGGCGCGGCAATGCCGCTCACGACGCGCAGGATCTCACCCAGGAGTTCTTCGCTCTGCTCCTCCAGCGGCACGACTTGGCCGACGTTCGCCGTGAAAAGGGCAGATTTCGCTCTTTCCTGCTCGCTTCGCTGGATCATTTTCTCGCCAATGAACGGAAGAAGGCGAACCGTCTCAAGCGCGGCGGCGGACGGATCATCGTCTCCATTGACCCGGTCTCCGCCGAGCACCGCTATGCTCAAGAGCCATGGCACGATCTGTCGCCGGACAAATTGTTCGAGCGCCGCTGGGCCATGACGCTGCTCGAGCAGGCCATCAACCACCTGCGCCAGGAATTCCTGATTGCGGACAAACTGCCCCTGTTCGAGCGGCTGAAGGTCTACCTCACCGGTGACCAAAATGGCCCCGCCTATGCCGACATGGGCGCGCAACTCGGCCTGGGTGAAGCCGCGGTGAAGATGGCCGTTTCGCGTCTGCGACGGCGCTATCGTGAAGTCCTGCGCGCCGAGATCGCGCAGACGGTGGCCAGTGCCGAGGACATCGAGGATGAAATCCATCATCTCTTTGCGGCCGTGGGCTGACCGGTCCGCGTGTTACCTTTCACGGCAGATGTTTCTGTAAGAGTTGGACAGAGACTTCAACGGAGACCGGCCATGACTCAAACGCCAACATGTGCCAAGTGCGGGGCGATGCTTCCCAGCGACGCGCCCGCGGAACTATGTCCCAAATGCCTGATTGTCGCCGGACTGATGTCGGAGATCGGCGCCGAGCCGCACCCGACCGCCGATTTCTCGCCGTCCGAGGTGATTCGTGCCGCGCAAGCGCCGGCCGCCCCGGAAGCGCCGCCCATCCCGCGTCTGTTCGGCGGCTACCGCATCGTCCGCCCGCTGGGTAAGGGAGGGATGGGGACGGTGTACGAGGCTGAGGAGGAGGCCAGCGGGCGCCGGCTTGCCCTGAAGGTCCTCTCCCATTCCCTCGATTCGGAACAGGCGCGGGCGCGATTCTTCCGCGAGGGACGGCTCGCGGCATCCGTCAACCATCCCAACAGCGTATATGTGTTCGGCACCGAAGAGATCAACGGCATGCCCGTGATCACCATGGAACTGGCCTCCGGCGGCACCCTCCAGGAACTGGTCAAGCGGAAAGGTCCCTTGCCCATCGCCGAGGCCGTGGACGCGATCCTTCAAGTCATCGCCGGGCTGGAGGCCGCGGCCGGCGGCGGGGTCCTGCATCGCGATGTGAAACCCTCCAATTGTTTCATCGATGGTGACGGTACGGTGAAGGTCGGCGACTTCGGCCTCTCCATCTCCACGCTGGCGCGCCGGGAAACCAACGTCACCACTACGGGCGCGATGCTGGGCACGCCGGCCTACGCCTCGCCGGAACAGTTGCGCGGCGACGAAATCGACTCGCGTTCGGACATCTATGCCGTGGGCGTGACGCTTTATTACCTCCTGACCGCGCACACACCGTTTTCGGCCGACAACATGGTGCGTCTGCTGGCCACGGTGCTGGAACGTCCCGCCGAGTCGCCCCGCAAGCTGCGCCCGGACATACCCATGGAACTGGCCACGGTGATCTTGCGCTGCCTGGCCAAGCAACCGGCGCAGCGGTTTCGGAACTACGAGGAACTGCGGCTGGCTTTGTTGCCGTTCAACTCCGCCGCCCCCGCGCCGGCGAGCATCGGCCTCCGCGTTCTCGCGGGCTTTCTGGACGGCATCGTATGGATGTCCCTTACGATGACGGGTTTGCTCGTTGTGTTTCCGCGAGTCTTCCAGGGCGGAACCGGCGTGCATTGGTTCTGGTTCGTCCTGTTCGGCGTCGGCACATACCTGTTGCCGATCCTGGTCTTCGTCATACCAGAGGGGTTGTGGGGGGCCACATTGGGCAAGGCGATACTGGGCTTGCGCGTCGTGGGAGTGAAACGCCGGTTGCCGGGGATCCTGCGGGCAGTGCTGCGTACGGTGATCGTGTTCTTGGCGTTCATTTGCGGCTACATCCCACTGGTGGCCATCCATTCGACGAGCACGGTGTTGCCCATGTTATTCCTCTTCGTGCCGTACGCATGCCTGATGTTGCTGTTCGTGACGGCGCGTCGGCGGAACGGCGCGGCGGCCCTGCAAGACTTGCTAAGCGGGACGCGCGTGGTCGTCAAGCCCACCTGGCAGATGCGGTCAGCCGCGGCCCCGATGCCGGAACCAGTGGCCGCCACGGACGGAACGCCCCGAGTCGGGCCCTATCATGTGCTGGCGCAACTCGGGCGGTCGGACTCATCCGAACTGCTCGTCGGCTATGATGCGCGTCTATTCCGTCGAGTCTGGATACGGCAACTGACGCCCGGTGCCACGGAGATTCCGGCGCAATTGCGCATGCTGACCCGCCATGGACGGCTTCGCTGGCTGGGCGGCAAACGCTCTACAGGAGAGAACTGGGATGCCTACGAGGCGCTGACAGGACAGCCGCTGACCGCGCTGCTGCATGAAGCCCAGCCGTGGAAACGCGTACGCTACTGGCTGGCGGATCTGGCAGAGGAGCTGGACGCGGCCACCAAGGACCAGACGTTGCCTGTGAAGCTGGGACCGGATCGGGTCTGGATCACGGCCGATGGCCGGGCGAAGCTGCTGGATTTTCCCGCACCCGGTGGCTCGGCAACTCTCAGCGTCGGCGGCGAACGCGAGGCTCCCGCGCCAGGTGGCCCGCCGCCGATGGCGCCCGACGATGGTGGCGCCCAACCTTTCCTCAAGCAGGTCGCCGTTGCTGCCCTGGAGGGTCGAATGCCCACCGGCGCGGACCTGACAGATCATGTTCCCAGGATTCCTCTGCCGCTGCATGCGCGAAGCCTCGTGACGCGGATTGGGAGGTTTCCCGCCTTCGACAAGCTGTTGGTTGAGCTCCGGGAGACACGGAACATGCCTGCCGAGATTTCGGCAGCCCGGCGTCTGGTTCTATTGGCGGGCTGCGTCCTGCCGTCTCTCATGACCAGTGTTCTGGC
>JBIOJL010000391.1:0-5779 GCA_044450885.1 Tepidisphaerales bacterium | reverse complement strand
TTCTGACCGTTCGTTTTACCGCTGTTGGGAGTCCCGCATTCTGGCGGTCCGCACCCCCGCCTGAGGGCGGTACTCCGAACACATTTGGCACATTTCGTGGCGGCGGCGTGCTGCGGTAAGATGGCGGCTCGCTCGACCGCGGGCCAAGAGGAAACCGATGATTCGTGTACGCCAACTGGGCAAGACGTTTCGCTCGCGGAAGCGCGAGATCGTGGCGGTGGAGAACCTCGATCTCACGGTCAACGCCGGCGAGATCTTCGGGCTGCTCGGGCCCAATGGCGCCGGCAAGACCACCACCGTGCGCATGATCTGCGGCCTGATCCGGCCCAGCAGCGGCGAGGCATGGGTGGACGGGATCTCCATGGCCGACCGCCCCAACGAAGCCCGGGCGCGGATCGGTCTGGTGCCGGGCGAGGCGGGCGAGCTCGGCAACCTGACCGTGCGCGAGTCGCTCGACTACCACGGGGCGTTCTACGGGCTGGACCGGGCCACGGTGCGACGGCGCAGCGAGCCGTGGATTGCCCGGCTGGGTCTGGCCGACCGCGCCGGCGACCGGCTCGGCACCTTCTCCAAGGGAATGCGGCGCAAGGTTCATCTGGTGCGGGCCATGCTGCACGAGCCGAGCGTGCTGCTGCTGGACGAGCCGACGGCCGGGCTGGACCCGGAGGTGTGCGAGACGGTCTGGGCGATGCTGCGGTCGCTCGTGGCCGAACTGGGACTGAGCGTGATTCTCTGCTCGCATCACCTGGAAGAGGTCGAGCAGCTCTGTGGACGGGTCGGCATTCTGCGCCGGCGACTGCTGGTGGAAGGAACGCTGGCGGAACTCAGCGGAGGGCGACGGCGGTACCGCATCGAACTGGCCGACGGCTCGGTGGCGGCGGCGGAGGCGCTCCGGCAGGTCGCGGGAATCCAGAGCCTGGCCGTGGAAGGCAGGGTGCTGCGGATCAGGCTGGCGGGTGCGCCAGAGCCGATCATCCCGGACGCCGTGCGAGCGATCGTGGCTGCCGGCGCCAAAGTTATGACAGTCGCCCCGGACGGACGGGACTTGCGAAGCCTGTATCGCTCGGCGATTGCCGAGTCCGAGACGGAGGATGACGCATGAGGTGGTATCCGCTGCTGAAGACGATGGTGGTCAAAGAGGTGCGCACCAGCCTGCGCGAGCGCCAGCAGATCGTGGGGCTGGTGGTCCTGTTGTTCGTGCTGGTGTTCCTGGCGGGCACCGGGGCCGGCCGCTTTCGGGCACTGATGCAGGCGTCCGCCACGACGCGGCCGGCGACGCAGGCAACAACGCTGCGAGCCGAGTTCGCGCACCAGCCGTTTCCGCCGCTCCACGTCAACTCCGTACGCTGGGCGGCCGTGCTGGTCGGCATGGGCGTCGGGTTGTTCGTCTCGCTCGGCCTTCTCCTGGCGGCCGCTCTGGCGACGTTCGCCGGAGAGAAGGACAACGGCACGCTGGAGGTGCTTCTCGCCACGCCTGTTGAGGACACGAAACTCTACCTGCTGAAGTGCGCCAGCGTGCTCCTGCCATCGGCCGTCCTGGGATACCTGTTCCTTCTCGTTCCCGGCGCCCTGACGATGTTCCTGCTTCGGGCGGAACTGGCGGCGGTGCCGATCAATCTCCCGCTGTACGTGTTCGTGCTGAGCGTGCCACCGGTGCTGCTGTCGAACCTGATCCTGGTGGCGGTTGCCGCCGCGGTCTCGGCAAAGACCAATTCGCTCAAAGGCGCGAGCCAGGTGTTTGGCGCCATCATGTGCGCGATCATCTTCACGCCGACGATCATCCTCCCGGCCGTCGCCGGTCTGCCGGGCGCGCGGCAGTGGTTAAGACACGCCGCCGGAAGTTGGATCACGCAGGGGTTCGCGACGCAGTATCTGACCGTGCTTGCCGCGCTTGCCGTGGTGGCGGCGATCTGCCTGGCCGTCGGCCGGGCGCTGTTCCGGCGGGACCGGTTGCTGGCGTGAGCGGCGTTCTGCCGCACTACCGCTGAAATCCCTCTTCGCCCATCTGCCACAATAGAAACGCCCAAATGTCCGCCGTCTGTTCCTGCCGCTGCTTCTTGGTCGAACCAATGCCGTGGCCGGCGTCGTAGTCCACGCGGAAGAGCACGGGTTTGCGGCTGCCCGTGGCGGCCTGCAGGCGGGCCGTCATCTTGGCGGACATCCATGGCTCGACTCGCGGGTCGTTGATACCGTGGGTCAGCAGCACGGCCGGGTATTTCGTGCCATCCTTCACCTGGTGGTAGGAACTCATGCGCAGGAGCGATTCGAAGCCCTCTTTGGTCCGGGTGCTGCCGAGTTCCGGGATATTGGGGACGCCGTTGGTGGTGGTCTCGAAGCGCAGCATGTCCAGGCAGCCGACCTCGATGATGGCCGCGGCATAGAGGTCGGGACGTTCGGTAATGGCCCGGCCGATGAGGATGCCGCCGGCGCTGCCGCCCAGCCCGGCCAGTTTGGGCGTAGATGTGTACCCCTTCTGCACCAGGTATTCGCAGCAGGCGATGAAGTCTTTCCAGGTGTTGGGCTTGGTCTGCTGCCGGCCGGCCATGTGCCATTCCTTGCCATATTCGCCGCCGCCGCGCACATGGGCGATGCCCAGCACGCCGCCGCGCTCGAGCCAGGCCAGTCGCACCGGGTTGAAGTAAGCCGAACTGCGCATGCCGTAGCCGCCGTAGCCGGAGACGAGCGCGGGGTGCGATCCATCGAGTTTGATGCCCTTCTTGTAGAGGATGGAGAGCGGAACTTTCACGCCGTCGTGGCTCGGCACCAGCACCTCGGCCGATTCGTAGCCTTCCACGTCATCATACTTGCCGCGCGGGCGGAGGTTGGTGTCGGCCAGGGCGCGCGTCTTCGGGTCGTAGGCGTAAATGCGCCCGCCACGGGTCCACGAGGCGGTGGCGACGAGCGCGCCGTCAACGTCCGTGTTCACGGCCATTGGATGTCCATCTGATGCCTCGGGTGGAAGAGCGATCATCTCCAGCTTGCCACCCGGCTCGAACGCCACGCGGCCGACCTTGGCCACGCCGTTGTCAAGCAGGGCGACATAGAGCGCATCCCTGGCGGCGGCGATACCGGTGATCACCGCCTCGCCGGCCGGGACGACGCTTCGCGCCCCGGCGAAATCCGGGGCGTCGAGCGGTATCCTCACCGCGCGATAGCGCGGGGCGCCGGCCGCGGTCAGGAGGTAGACGTCGTCACCGTTGACCGCGAATTCCTCAACTTCATCCTTGGCGTCGCAAATCTTTTTCCAGAGTATCTGTTTCTCTTCCAGAGTCGATGTCGGCGCGGCGTAGAGCGTCAGTTCGTTGGCGTCGCCGTGCTTGATCTTGCCAATCGCAAATCGCGAGCCGCTGGTGAGAACGATGCTGGGGAAATCGACCTCGGCCATCGGCACGGCCGGGGATGTGTTCATCGCGAACACGAGACGGTCCTTCGCCGGATCGCCGCCAAGCTTGTGCAGGTAAGCCCGCGTCTGCTTGTAGCCCTCGGTGGGAGGCGCGTCGGCCGGCAGTTGCCGGCGGCGGCTGTAGACGAACCCGCTGGCATCCGGCAGCCAGCATGGATGGGTATAGTCAGCCTCCATGCGGTCGATGACGTCGGGCAGATCCTTGCCCGTCGTGGTGTCCAGGATGTGCAGGACGGTCTGCTCCGACCCGGCGGCGGCCACGCCATAGGCAACATAGCGCCCATCGGGCGATGGCGTGCAGAAATCCAGCGCGTAATGACGGCCGCCTTCGGCCATCTTCTCCGGGTCAACCAGCAGGCGTTCTTGGCCGGTCTTGGCATCCTTGAAGTAGAGCTTGTCGAGGTTCTCGCTGGCCAGCGTCTTGAGGTAGTGCAGATCACCGTTGGGCCAGCGGCGCAGGATGGAGATGCGGTAGGGCGCGCCGGCGTCGAGTTCGCGGATGCGGTCCAGCAGCCGGTCGCGGGCGGGAATGGCTTTGAGCACGCGCTGGGCATACTCGGCCTGGCCCTTGATCCACATCTGGACCTCGGGATCGGCGAGGTTCTCCATGTAACGGTAAGGATCGGCAATCTTCGTGCCATGGTAATCGTCGACGACCACGCGGATCGGCGCGACGGGCGGTGCGTCGGCGGCCGAAACGCCGGCCGCCAGCGCGGTGACAATCAAACCTGCCTGGATGAGCGACTTCATGGGTCTTCCTTCGCGTGAGCATCTTTCCAGATCACCAGTGGCTGCACATAGTAATACCAGATCGCCAGCACCTCGCGGGCCATGAGGTACGGGGTGGCGGTAAGAATGTAGGTCTGGCGGGCCGGGACGGTGTAGACGTCGATGCCGGCCCGCTGGTAGGCCATCTTCACCCTGGGCAGGTGGTAGAAGTGGCTGACGGCCAGCACGCGCCGGGCACCAAGCTGCTGAAACATCGGCAAGGTGCCTCGCACAGTGGCGGCCGTGTTCACGCCCTGTTCGTCGACGAGAATGTCCTCGGCCCGCACACCAAGACTCACGGCGAAACGTTTCATGGCGGCGGTTTCGTGGATGGCGCCGTCGCCGGGCCCGCCGGACAACACCAGTTTGTGTACCAGGCGTTTCTGATAGAGCTCGGAGGCGGTGCGGACGCGGTCGGCAAGCGCCTGGGAGAGAGTTCCGTCGGCGTAGGCCCGGGCGCCGAAGACGACCACAGCGTCGGCCGGGCGGCGGTAATCCGTATTGCCGAAGCAGAGCATCTGGGCCACGGGCATGCCAATGAAGCAGACGGCCAGAGAGCCCAGCGCGCCGACACCAAATCGCCAGCCGGATGCCGGCACGCGCTGGCGGCGGATGACGGCGAGAACCAGCACCAGCAATGCGGCCGCCGCAAGCCACGAAAACGGGACGGGGATGCCGCCGGCCAGCGTCCCGTCGCCAAGCAGGTCGAGGTATTCCAGACCGTTGAACACACTGGCGACAAAGGCAGCGGCCACCAGCAACCCGGCCGTGAAGCGGAGCCGTGCGACGGCAGCCGGCCAGAACACTCTCAGCAAAAGGACGACGGCGATGCCTCCGAACAGCCAGTCGGCCGCGTGGCGATTCAGCGGGCGCAAGTCGATCCACCACTGGTTGGCATCGAAGTTCGGCACCACAAACTCGCCCAGCAGATTGAGCAGGGACATGCCCCCGACGAACAGAGCCAGGCCGCGAACCACTCCCTCGCGGAGCGTTCCTCTTTGGGCATCGGACGAACTCGCCCGCTCGGGACGCGTTTCGCCTTCCATGGCAGCGCCTTTCTCCCTCTGACTGAGGGGTTGGTCATCCTTCGCCGGGCAGCCACGCCGGACGCGACCCGGAACCCGGGAGGGCCGTGCTTCTGCACGGCCGGAGCCGCGATCGCTGATCGCGGTCCCCGCCCGCGAAGCATCGCAATTACCGCATGACCCAATCTTCGGAAACCAGTTCCAGCGGATCGTGGCCGGGGCGGACGTCGTCGCCCAGCATCAGGTACTCCATCATGAACGACTTCCAGAGCACCACGGGCTCCTTCTTGCCATCGGCCGTTGTCTTCTGCACGTCCACCCCCTTGTCGTCCTTGAGAATGGCGGCTTCGCCCGACAGCCCGCCCACGAATATCTTGAACCGCCCCATCTCGATCATCGGTTCCTTCCACACCGCCACGCCGTCGCGGGCCTGGTCGACGCCGACGCGCAACGGGCCGGCGATCTGGTTCACCGTCAGCAGGCCCCGGTTCTTCTCGCGGATGCGGATCTCGGTCAATACCGAGTCGGGAATGTCCTTGTCCGAGCGGATCACGTCGCCTGGTTCGGTCATCAACTCGAACAC
>JBIOJL010000390.1:0-5791 GCA_044450885.1 Tepidisphaerales bacterium | reverse complement strand
GGCCCAACTGCCCCGGCATCATCACCCCCGGCGAATGCAAGATCGGGATCATGCCCGGTTACATCCACAAGCCGGCCAAGGAAGCGACCAGCGGCAAGAAGGTCGGCATCATCTCCCGCTCGGGCACGCTGACCTACGAGGCCGTGTGGCAATGCACCACGCGGAACATCGGCCAGACGACCTGCGTCGGCATTGGCGGCGACCCGGTGAAAGGCCTGAACTTCAACGATGCCCTGGACCTGTTCAATCGCGACAGCGACACCGACGCGATCATCATGATCGGCGAGATCGGTGGCAGCGACGAAGAAAAGGCGGCCGAGTTCATCCACCAATATGTGAAGAAGCCGGTTGTGGCGTTCATCGCCGGCCGGACCGCCCCCCCCGGGCGCCGCATGGGCCACGCCGGCGCCATCATCAGCGGCGGCGAAGGCTCCGCCGAAACCAAGATCGCCGCGCTGAAGGCCGCCGGGATTGCCGTGGCCGAGAGCCCGGCGACGATCGGTGAAGAGATGGCGAAAGTGCTGGGAGTGACGGGGTGAGAATAGATGGATCACGACCAGTTATTCAAGTCCCTGGTGCATGAGTTTTTTGTTGAACTGGTGGATCTGGCCGCGCCGGAGCTTGCCGCTCAGATCGAGCGGTCAAGCGTGGAGTTTCTCGATCCCGAGGTCTTCTTCCGGACGGCCGCCGGTGATCGGCAGCAGGCCGATGTCGTGGTCAAGGTGCGTTTGCGGAACGAATCGGCATGCATCGTCGTGCATGTTGAGTTCCAGTCGACCGCGCAGGCCGACTTCGCCAAGCGTATGTTCGCCTATTTCGCCGGCCTGCACTTGAAGCTCGATCTGCCCGTGTATCCGATCGCGCTCTTCTCCTACGACCAGCCGTACCGCGACGAGCCCTCGGCGTATGCCATCGACATCGCGGGATTCAGCATCCTGCGGTTTGGCTTCCGGGTCATGCAGTTGAACCGTATGAACTGGCGCGAGTTCGCCCGCCGCCCCAACCCGGTGGCGGCCGCCCTGATGGCGAAGATGCGGATTGGTGCCAAGGAGCGTCCAAAGGCGAAATTGGCGTGCCTTCGGCTGTTGGCCTCGCTAGAATTGAGCCAAGCGCAGCGGCACCTGATCTGGCGTTTCGTCGAGACGTATCTGCCGCTGTCTCCGACGGAGAGGCAGACGTTTAATGAGGAGTTGAATATGCTCCCGGCACAGGAAAAAGAGGCGGTTGACTACCTGCCCAACGAGTGGATTGAAGAGGGCATCGAGAAGGGCATCGTCAAGGCCAACGAGGAATGGCGCCAGAGTCTCCTGCGACAACTCCGCCGGCGTTTCGGCGTGGCGGCGGATGATCTCACTGCGGACATCCGTGCCCTTTCCGCCAACCAGCTTCCTGACTTTGCCGAGGCCCTCATCGACTTCACAAGTCTTGCCGATGCCCGCACTTGGCTCGCTGCGCACCGCGCATGAGCCGCCTCACGACAGCCCGTCCCACCGTTCACAGTCCTCATCGTGCCGCTCGGGCGGCGCCACCGGCCCGGCCGGTTCCAGCGGGAACAGCGGCAGCGTGTAGGGCTCGGAGCGGAATGTGCGCCGCATCGAAATGCGCCGGCTGGAGGGACGCGTCGCGAAACCCGTGCGGGTGGAAAATTGCTGGCCGAAGTCCTTGACAAGCATGTTCATGGCACTCTCCTGTTGGGTTGATGTTGTCCGGTTCCACCAGCCCCGGACTCCGCCGGCGGCCGTTCCTTTAATTTGCACCCGTAGAATCGGCCGCCGGACCGTCACACCATTAGTTGCGGCTTGAGCAAATTATTTTCCGACCCGGCGTCCGATAATGACGCCCCTGAGAGTTGAGAGATTCGGACTCTGTAAGGGTTCGATTCGGCTGCATGTTTCAAGACAGAGATTGCAGCCGCCCTTTGCGAACGGAAACCGGACAAACGAGGGGTTAGTCCGCAGTCGTCTTCCCCGGCGCAACCCGCAAATCTACGCCATCCGAAAACCGCACGCGGACCTCGCGCTGCGTCGGATTGAACACGACGTGCTTCTTCGCCTGCCCTTTGCGAAGCACCGCATAAAGCGGCCAGTCGGCCGTCACGCCGCGGTCGGGAGTGCCCAAGGCATTGAGCGTGGCGATCCAATGCAGCGTGTTGGCGGCCGAGTTGCCGGCTTCGGACTTGTAGTTGCCGCCGGAAGCTTCGAGGTCCTTCATGGCCGCGGCCGGCTCGGCGAGCGCGTGGAACATCCAGAGAATATCGACCCAGTCTTCGAGCGACCGGCCGCTGGTTTCCTGGAGCAAGGCACCGTAGTTTTTCGTGACATATTCGGGATACAATCCCAGGTAGAGCGAGCCGCCCTGGATGGGCAGGAAGTTGATGCCGTGGACCATCTCCGGTTTGCCGCTGAACCAGGTGCCGTTGGCGCCCTTGCCGCCCCAGACCATCGTGACCACCGACGCGGGATAGGTCGCCGGGAAGTTGTCGCCGTGGACGTTGAACCAGTATTCCTGGATCGCGTTCATCTCGGTGGTGTAGAGGTAGATGCCCAGGTCGCGAAGAAAGGCATCATTCGTGTACGCACCCAGCAGGATCAGCCCGGCCCAGGCGTTCATGGCTTCGGAGGATGATTCATTGTTGTTGCCGTCACCAAAGCGCGCGTGGCCGGATGCCCAGGAGTGGCCGGCGTAGGGGTCGAAGTTGCGCAGGAACGGAAACAGCGGGTCGGAGCGGTCGGCCGAGGCGATGTCGCGCACGAGCAGCTTGAGCATCGGCCCGAATTGCTCGGGCGAGGCGAACCTGGCATCAGCGCGGATGGCCTCGGCGGCGGCGATGAGGAAATAACCGTAGTGAAAGTGGTGGTCGTTGAGTTCGTCGTTGCTGCCGAAAGACGGCGGCAGGCCGATGAGCGTGCCCCATTTGGGCTCGTAGGCGAAGAGGCCGGTGCGCTTGGGTTGCCTGGCCGAATCGGCCGCCGTCAGCCACTGCCCCAGCCGCTCGGCGATGCGCTTGCGGAGAGCCGTGGCCGACGTCGCCTCGCCGTAGACATCGGCGATGCCGGCCAGCGTCGCCGTGCGCCCGAGCCATTTGCCCTCGGCGTAGGTGTCGCGGATGCCCGGGACTTTCGCGGCGACCTCGCGATCCAGGAGCGGCCGGATCTTCGCCACATCCACCGCCCCGGAATTCGGCAGCGCCGGCAGCACGCCGGGGAAAGTCATGGTGGTGGCGAAGTGGTCGCCTTCGAGCAGCTTCATCCTGCCGCGGACGCTGGCGTATTCCAGCGGCAGCAGTTTGTCGGCCGTGTTGCGCCACTGGTGCGGATACAGCGCTGTAAGTGTCCCGGTTCCGCTGCCCTCGCTGGCGACGGTGGTGATGCGATACTCGGTCACGACCGTTGAGGTCCTAGGCTCGTACTTCCAAGTGACGGTCGTATTGGTCACGTGGTTGTGGGCGTATCTGGCGAACAGCGCCAGCGTCGCGGGCTGATTGTCCGGCAGCACGGCGGCGGAAAAGTGAGCCTTGCCGCCGGCGCGGCCGGTCAGCGTCGCGGTGCCGATGCCTTCCCAGGTGGAGCCAGCCGGGCCGAACAGGCCGTAATGCCGATTGCCGACGCTCACGCCAAGCACCGCCGATTTCGCATCGCCGGCCCAGATCGTCGGCGGCTTGGCAAACATGACCTTCGCGCTACCGCCCGTGTACATGGCATAGACAAACGGCGAGCCGTGCCCATAAGAAACCTTCATCCCCCGCCCCTCGCGCATCATCGACGCCGTGACAAACCAGTCGGAGAACGCATCCAGCCGCGCATCGGGAAAGTCGGCCACGTCCGAGTGTCCGATCACGAAGTCATCCTTTCCCGGCGGCATAAAAGCGAAGATCGCCGCCTTGTTGGCCGTGATGTTCCAGCCTGGATAGCTGATCCGCAACCCCGTCTTCTCGGCCGCCACTGCCAGCGGATGCGGATACTGCCGCTCGGAGTATTGCATCCACAGCAGCGAACTGGACCAGTCGTTGGTCGGCAGCGGCCCTTTGATGTTCTCGGTGGCCCACACTTCCTGCGGCGGGCCTTTCACCCCGGCCGGCAGCCCGCGCAGATAACTCCCGCCCCCCGCCGGGACGACGGTTTGGGCCGAGGTGATCGATGCCAGCACGATGAATGGGAAAAGGAATCGCATGGGGGCAGCGTATCGCCAGATAACGCGGACGGAAAGGAAGGCCGGCATCCCGCTGACCCCGCGTGCCATTGCTGCGGGCGAGTCTTCGGCCCCAGCGGGGCCGCAGCGTGTAGCCACGGGTGGAGCGACGCCGCTCTGGGCGGCGCGCAACCCGTGGAACAAAGTGCGTCCGATTCTCTCCTCGCCCCGGCGGGGCGAAGGATTTGCCGCGTGTCGGAACATTTCCGCCGCCCCTTGGGGGCGGGCTGATCCAACCAACATACAATCTGCCGGCCCCTCCGGGGCCGAAATCGCCTGGCGATACCGGGCCTGCACCTTGGCCCCACTTGGGCACATCCCCTTTCCCGTGTATCATCCCACCCCACTAATAACCGCGCAGGAGACGCTTCCATGGCATACCTTCTCGGCATCGACATCGGCACCAGCGGCACCAAGACACTCATCTGCGACGAAGACGGCAAAGTCCTGGCCACCGCCATGGCCGAGCATCCGATCTCGACGCCCAAGCCCGGCTGGTCCGAACAACATCCCGAAGACTGGTGGCAGGCATCGTGTACCGCGACCAAGGCCGTGCTGAAAAAGGCGAAGGTCAAGCCCGGTGACGTGAAGGGCATCGGTCTCTCCGGCCAGATGCACGGCTCGGTCTTCCTCGGCGATGGCCCCAAGGCCCTCCGGCCGGCCCTGCTCTGGAACGATCAGCGCACGGCCGCCGAGTGTACCGAAATCGAAGCCAAAGCCGGCGGCCGCGAGGCGCTGATCGAACTCGTCGCCAACCCCGCCCTCACCGGCTTCACCGCCCCCAAGATCCTCTGGGTCCGCAAGCACGAGCCCAAGGTCTATGAGAAGATCAAGCACATCCTGTTGCCAAAAGACTACATCCGCTATCGCATGACCGGCGAGTATGCCACCGAAGTCTCCGATGCCTCCGGCATGTTGCTCCTCGATGTCGTCAATCGCAAATGGTCCGACAAGCTGCTCTCCTTGCTCGAAATCGACAAGGGCGTGCTCGGCAAGCTGTATGAGTCCCCCGAGATCACAGGAACCCTCAACGCCCAGGCTGCTGGCAGCCTGGGTCTGGTCCCAGGCATCCCCGTGGTGGGTGGCGCCGGCGACCAGGCAGCCGGCGCTGTCGGCAACGGCATCGTCATGTCCGGCATCGTCAGCGCCACGCTGGGCACCAGCGGCGTGGTCTTCGCCCACAGCGATCAGCCCACGCGCGACCCCAACGGGCGGGTCCACACCATGTGCCACGCCGTCCCCGGCAAGTGGTGCGTCTTCGGCTGCATGCTGGCGGCCGGCGGCTCGTTCCAGTGGTTCCGCAACCAGCTCGGCCAGCCCGAGATGGCGCTGGCGAAAAAGCAGAAGGTCGATCCCTATCAACTGCTCGTTGAAGCGGCCGCCACAGCCCCGCTCGGCAGCGAAGGGCTGTTCTTCCTCCCCTATCTCACTGGCGAGCGCTGCCCGCATCCCGACCCCTGCGCCCGCGGCGGCTGGATCGGCCTGACGGCCCGCTCGACCCGCGACCAGATGATCCGCGCCCTGCTCGAAGGCGTGACCTTCGGCATGCGCGACGCCCTCGAGATCATGCGCGAGATGAACATCCCCATCACCCAGGTCCGCG
>JBIOJL010000389.1:0-5798 GCA_044450885.1 Tepidisphaerales bacterium | reverse complement strand
TCATGTAGAAGTGCCCGTAGCCGCGGGTGATGGTGGCGATGATTTCCGTCGCCAGCAGTTCCTCCTCGCGCCACATCATGATGTCCTTGAGCGTATGGCCGATGTCGTGGTCCTGCTCCAGCCGCTGGTGGACGCTTTCGGCGTTGTCCAGCAGCATCAGGTACGTGTCGGCGTTGAAGCTCTTGAGCTGGTCGTAATCGAAGGCGGCGAACAGCCCGTGGCGCCAGCGGAAGGTGGCGTGGGTGTTGACCAGCACGTTTTCGTGGTTCTCGGCCTGGCGGAGAATTTCCTTGAACACGGCCCGGCGGAGCGTATTCAGCCGGGAGATCGGCAGGTTGAGGATGCGCCCGGCCGGCACGTCCGGCGCCTCTTCGTACATCATTTTGCCCACATGGAAGACCTTGAGCGGTTTGCCGTTCTTCCCGGCCAGCGCCTCGAGCTCTTCGAGGTAAGGACCTTTATCGACGCCAACCTGCCCGGTGATGATCACACGCATGGAAACCCTCTGGGAACAACCCACGTTGGTAGGACAGACATTCCTGTCTGTCAGTAGGACAGGCATTCTTGCCTGTCATGTCAGGACAGACATTCCTGTCTGTCGTCCGTCGTCCGTCACTTGCCGCCTGTCAGGACGCCGACTCCAGCCGCTCGATCTCATCGCGCAGGCGGGCCGCATCCTCGTATCTTTCGTCTTTCAGCGCCCGTTGCAAGTCCTTTTTCAGTTGCCGCACCGGATCGGGCGGCAGATGGGTGCGGATTTCGCCCAGAAGCTTCTTGAGGGCCCGGACTTCGCTCGCCTGGCGATAGGCGTCCGGCTGATCGAAGCGGAAGAAGAACTGCTTGATCTCCTTCAGCCCGTTTTTCACGATCGTGAACGCTTCCCGGTAGCTCTCCTGCTCGATTTCGATCGATGCCGTGGCCCGGGTGTACATCATGATGATGTACGGCCGGTATTGCTCGAGAACGAGCCGGTCGTGGTCGTCGATGGCGTACTTCCCGCACAGGTCCAGCACGCGGAGGTTGCGGGCGGTGTCGCGGGCCACGCCGGCATATTCGCCGAGCACGAACAGGCTGAGGTAGCGGTTGTGGTACATCAGGGATTCTTCGCGCAGGTGCTGGCATTGCACCGGCGTGAGGTGAAAGCCGAGTTCGGTGCCGTTGAGTTCGCGGTGGCCTTTGAGGCGGTCTTCGTGAAACTCGAGCAGCGATTCGAAGCCGTGCGGCCGCTGCCCATCGGGCCGGCCGTCGGTTTCCATCTGCAGCAGACCCAGGTCCAGGCGCATCTGCAGTTTGGGCAGGCCGTCGGAACCGATGATCTTGCGGACGTTGATGGTCCCCGGTTCGTAGTCCCATCCCTGGAGCATGGACGAAATGTCCTTCGACGGCAGCCAACCGCTCTTGCCCGACGAGGACTTCTCAGCCGACATACAGCCTCCTGCAACAGTTCCACGCCACAACGAGACCGTAATATTCTAGCGTTCTTCGCCAGCGGGCTGAAGTGGAAAAGTGGGTGGTGGATAGTGGTTAGTGTATAGTGGATACCCCAGATTACCGTGGTGGGTTCGTTTTGCGTCGGGGCGGGGGGGAGGTTCAAGGGTTTAAGAGTTCAAGAGTTCAAGGGTTGGCATCAGTTGGTGAGGAACACCAGTGCCCATCCAATGCCGGCGCTCAGGATCAGCATGATCCAATGGGCCGTAAGCCTGTGCAGCGGGCGGCGACGCGGGCTCCAGAATCTCTGGAGCAGCATGTCGAGAAGAATCACGACAGCGGCGGCGCAACTGACGGCTGCGCCGGAATGGGCGGCCCCGGGATTGTCCTCGAAATAGCGCACTCCGCCCAGCGCCAGGGTGATGCCGGCGATCAAAGCGCCGGCGAGGATGGCCGGGCGATGGGGGTAGTGGGGATTGGCGTGTTTGGGAAGTTGTCGCAGGAGCGGGTCTTCACGCAGGCCACGCGGGTTGGCGGCGCGGGTGCCCTGGTGGGCGGCATCGAGCAGATGCCAGATCCACGGATCGCCCGGATGATAGACGATGAGCACGCGCGTGGCCGCGGTATAGGAAGCGGCGATATCCCCGCTGACGTCGGTGGCGCGGACATAGACCTTGCCGTCGACGACGTAGCCGAAGGTGACAGGAACCTTGCCCATCTTGTGGATGCTCGAAATGACCAGTGGCCGGCCAAGGACCGGCAGCCCGGTTCGCGCCAACCGCAGGATGGTGACGATCCGAAACAGGGCGATCGGAATGACCAGCAAGGAAACGACAACGGCTATGCCCCACGTGGCAGCCGTTTCGCTCGGATCGGGCGTGGTGCGTCCATGGGATGGAAAGGCAAGGCTGTAAACGTACATACCCCAGACAATCGCCAGTGGAACGGCGGCGATCAACGCGGGCCGCCAGACGGCGCGGTGGAGGCGCTGACGGTCAAGCGTGGTGAGCGCGGGTGAGGGCATTGGGATTGCGAGTATATCGGAATGGGGAACTCGACGGAAACGTTGAGCCTTCAAGAGCAGCCACAACTGGCGAAGCAGGCACCACTATTCGCCATCGCGATTGGGCTCTGTCAGTCTTCAGGGGCGAATCCTTCGGGCAGATGCCGCTGGAGGTCCATCGAGTCGTGGAGCAGACGGCCGATGTCGATGGACTGACCCTCAATGACACGGTACAGGAAGAAGTGCCGAGCATGTTTGCCCGTGCGGGCAATGTGGAATGTCCGGACATCTGCGTGGATTTCGGGACGATGCTTGGCGGGCGGCGCACGCGGCCGGGCGGCAATGTCGGCAAGCGCCTGGCGAATGAGCATCTTGTATTGCTCGTGCCGTCGCTGGCCAAAGTGGGCCAGCGTATAGGCGAGGACATCTTCAATGTCCTGGACCGCCAGCCTTGAGAACCGGAGGCGGAGCCTCATGCGGACCTCGCGACCATGGCCCTGGCGTCAACGTCGTCAAGAAACTGGTCGAGATGGTCGGGATCGACCTCCACGAACCTGCCTTGGTCGATCTCGGCGAAAGCGCCCGCAGCTATCCGCCGCAGTGCCGCCAGTTTGAGCTTCTCCTCCTTGTCCCGCTGCTCAAGCAGGCGAAGCCCGGCCCGCACCACCTCGCTGGCGTTGCGGAAGCGCCCCTGGCCGATGCTCCGGCGGACAAATCTGGCCTGCTGCTCGGAAAGATTAACGTTCTTCGTTGGCATAAGCCCATTATCGCAGGATTGGCAACAGTTGCCAAGAGAAAAATGCCTCCGCTGGCCGGCGGCGCATCTTTGCGAACGATGTGGGCTGTGACGTCGATGGAAAAGCGGTGTCAAGCCACCGCACTCCACATATGCCTCACCGATCCACTTCGCCCATGACCACGTCGATTGAGCCGACAATGGCGGGGACGTCGGCCAGGAGGACGTTGCGGCAGAGTTCGCCGGTGACAGCGAGGTTGACGAAGCAGGCGCCGCGGATTTTCACGCGGTAGGGGATGGTGCCGCCCTGGGATTCGATGAAGAAGCCGAGGTGGCCGCGGGGGTTTTCGTATTCGGCGTAGACCTCGCCGGGGGGAACCTTCATCATGGCGCGGGGGAGTTTGGCGCGGAATGCGCCGGCCGGCATCTGGGCGATGCACTGGCGGAGAATCTTCACGCACTGCTTCATCTCGGCCATGCGGACGAAATATCGGTCCCAGCAGTCGCCGAGCTGGCCGCGGGAGCCGTCGCCGACGCAGACGTCGAAGTCGAGCTTGGGATAGATGGAGTAGGGGCGGTCGCGGCGGAGGTCCAGCGGCAGGCCGGAACCGCGGATGACCGGGCCGGTCAGGGCGTAGGTTACGGCCAGATCCTTGGAGATGACGCCGACCTTGCCGGTGCGCTTGATGAAGATGTGGTTGTAGCTGAGGAGATCGTTGTACTCGTCGATCTTGGGCTCGAAGTAGTCGAGGAACTCGGTGAGTTTTTCCAGGAAATTGGGCGGCAGGTCCCAGGTGACGCCGCCGACGTTGATGTACGACAGCGTGAGGCGGGCGCCGCAGAGTTGTTCGAAGAGGTCGAGGATGTACTCGCGCTCGCGGAAGGCGTAGAGGAACGGCGTGAAGGCGCCGAGGTCCAGGCCGTAGGTGCCGAAGGAAACCAGGTGGGAGGCGATGCGGTTGAGTTCGGCCGCGATGACGCGGATGTACTCGGCCCGGAGGGGGACCTCGATGCCGGCCAGTTTTTCGACGGCCATGGACCAGGCGTGGTTGTTGTTCATGGCCGCCAGGTAGTCCAGGCGGTCGGTGTAGCCGATGTACTGGAAGTAGGCCAGATTCTCGCCGATCTTCTCCTTGGAGCGGTGGAGGTAGCCGATGTGGGGGACGGCTTCGAGGATCATTTCGCCGTCGGTGCGCAGGACGATGCGGAGCACGCCGTGGGTGGACGGGTGCTGCGGGCCCATGTTGACGAGCATTTCCTCGGACTGGACGTCGACGTCGTCGTCAAGTTCGCCGGGGGCAAGGGCATAGGAGACGGTCTGATTGGTCGTGGTCATGTCAGCAACTCCGAATACGTCGGGAGAGTTTAGCGGGGAAGGACGGGATGTGCCAGTTGCGGGCGGCTCGTGGTGCGCACTCCAGTGCTCTATCGCGCTTCCGACCGCACCCGGTTCTTGACGACGTACAGGTCGTGAATTGTGTTCCAGAGGATCCGCATGGGCTTGAGGCGGGAATCGGTGTCCCAGGTCCAGTCGACGGGGAACTCCCGGATGCGGTAGTTGCGGATCACGGCCCGCATGAGGATCTCCATGTCGAACATGAACCCGTCGGTCTTGCACTGGCCGTAAAGCTCGCGGGCGACCTCGCCCTTGTAGAGCTTGAAGCCGCACTGGGTGTCGGTGAGGTGGCCGGGCAGGCCCATGTAGCGGAGCGTCGTCCAGCGGAACGCGCGGGAGAGCGTGCGGCGGTAGAAATTCTGCGGGCGGTTGATGACGCTGGCGGGGAGGCGCCGCGAGCCGTTGGCGATGTCGCATTCGCCGGCCTGCAGCAGGGCCAGGCCGCGCAGGGCGTCGGCAAACGGGACGCACACGCCCGAGTCGGCGAACATGGCATACTGGCCGCGGCTCTGGACCATGCCCTGGCGCAGGGCCGAACCCTTGCCGCCGTGGGCCAGGCGGAGGACGACGACGGGGATGTCGCCCGCGGCCGGCGTCTTTTCGGCGACGTCGGCGGTGTCGTCGGTGCTGCCGTCGCTGGCGATGATGATTTCGCCGCTGAGGTTGTTGCCGGCCAGAAACTCGGAGGCGGCCGCAATGTCGCGGGCGACTTTGCGGGCCTCGTTGTAGGCGGGGATGACGATCGATAGATCCATGCGCTCACAAACCGCGGAAAAGCCTGGCCGCGTGGGGGAGCAGCAGGGCCACAAACGCCAGGCTGGAATAGCGGTGGGTCTTGAGCACCAGTTCCTGGCCGTGGGTTCCGAACAGCGGGAGCATGGGCAGGGCGGCCGAGAACATCAGCACCGCGCCAGCGACCATTGCCAGCCAGAAGAAGACGGTCGACATCGGGCAGCCGACGTTCGATGCCTCGCTGCAGCACTTGCCCGAGGCACTGCCGTCCGTGCCGCATTCCTTGCTGCAACAGGTGCCGCCGACGCTCGGGCAGACGAACCGGTCGGCGGCCGACAGGGCAAAACCCGCCAGGCCGATGGCGAAGAGCGGAGCCACGGTGCAGTGCAGCATCAGGGCCCAGCCCTCGACGTGCTCGGCTTTGATGATGACCGAGCCCAGGCCGGTGATCGCCAGGCCGACCGTGCCAAGGAGGATCATGGCATAGAGCAGCTTCTCGAGCC
>JBIOJL010000388.1:0-5843 GCA_044450885.1 Tepidisphaerales bacterium | reverse complement strand
GTCGACGTCGGCGCCCCGGCCGACTACCCCAAAGACGGCGCCTACGACCGCCTGGCCAAGAACTGGGGGATCATCGTCGTCCGCAAGGGCAGCGAACTCTTCGCCCTGTCGGCCGTCTGCACGCACGAGAAGTGCATCGTGCAACCCGTCCCGGAAGGCTTCCGCTGCCCCTGCCACAACAGCGGCTACAACGACACCGGCGGCATCGTCCGCGGGCCGTCGCTCCGGCCGCTCGAGCGCTTTCCCATTGCCCTCAACGCCTCCGGCCGCCTCATCGTCGATTCGACCAAACCGGCCGAAGATCCCCAGTCGCCCGGGGCGGGATTCGTGGTGAAAGTCGGGGGGTGATGGGAATTTGTGATTTGCGATTTGCGATTGCAGGTTCCAAATCGCAAATCGCAAATCGCAAATCTCCAAGCCCTACAAATGTATTGCTTTGCTGACGGAAACGCCTGCGGCTTCCATGATGCCTTCGGACATAGTGGGATGCGGGTGGATGGACTCGATGATTTCGGCCTCGGTGGCCTCGAGATTCCGGGCGACCACCAATTCGGAGAGCATCTCGGTAACGTTCTCGCCGATCATGTGGACGCCGAGCAATTCGCCGTATTTGGCATCGAAGATGAGCTTGACGAAGCCGTCGGTCTCGCCGGCAGCCAGGGCCCGGCCGGAGGCGGAGAAGGGGAATTTGCCGACGCGGATCTGCCTCCCCTGCTCGCGGAGTTTCTTTTCGGACGGGCCGAGCGACGCCACCTGCGGATGTGTGTAGGTGCAGGCGGGGGCATGGGCATAGTCGATCTCGCGCGCTTCGTGGCCGGCCAGGTGTTCGACGATGCTGACGGCCTCGTGGTGGGCGATGTGGGCCAGGTCCGGATGGCGCACGCCTTCCTGCGGGTGGCCGGACGGCCAGTCGAAGGCGATGCAGTCGCCGGCGGCGTAGATATTGGGGACACTGGTGCGATAGTCCGGGCCTACCTTGAAGCGGTTCTTGAGGACCTCCACATTGACGGAAGAGGCAACCACGTTCTCCGTGTTGCCGGTGACGCCCGCGGCGACGAGAACGGCGTCGGCGTCGATGGTGGTGAGGGCGTCGCCACTGAGGAAGAGGCGCACGCCGTCGGCGGTGCTCTCGATCTTCTCGGTACGGGTCTTGAGGAAGAGCTTGAGGCCGCGTTTGACGAAGGCCCGCTCCAGCAGCGTGGACACGTCGTCGTCCTCATTGGGCAGCAGGTGGGGCAGCATCT
This sequence comes from Tepidisphaerales bacterium, assembly GCA_044450885.1. Classification (GTDB taxonomy): domain Bacteria; phylum Planctomycetota; class Phycisphaerae; order Tepidisphaerales; family Tepidisphaeraceae; genus JANYKD01. The sequence continues at coordinate 4,599 of JBIOJL010000388.1, read as the reverse complement.
CGACGATGGAGACCTCGGTGCCGATGCCCTCGTAGAAGTCGGCGAACTCGCAGCCGATGGCGCCCGCGCCGATGATGGCCAGTCGCCTGGGCTGTTTGGGCAGGGTCATGGCCTCGCGGTAGGAGATGATCTTCTGGCCGTCGAACGGGGCGAAGGGCAGCGGCGCAGCTCGGGCGCCGGTGGCGATGAGGATGTTCTCGGCGGAAATCTCTTTCGTCTCCGCGGCGTTGGTGATCTTCACTTTGTGCGGAGCAACAATCTGGCCGACGCCCATTTCGTGCTTGACGTTGTATTTGGCAAAAAGCGAGCCGACGCCGCGCTGGAGTTTGAGCGTGATGCCCCGCGAGCGATTGACGATCTTCTTGAAGTCGATGCGCAGATTGTCGACGAGGACGCCGTGCTCGGGGGCATCGTTGCGCAGCTTGCGGATGAAGGCGCCATCTTCGAGCAGGGCCTTGGTGGGGATGCAACCCCAGTTGAGGCAGATTCCGCCGAGGTTCTCCTTCTCGACGCAGAAGACGCGCATGCCCAATTGGCCGGCACGGATGGCGGCGGCGTAGCCGGCGGGGCCGCCGCCGATGACGATGAGGTCGAACGTATGCGTAGATTTTTGAGTTGATGTGGGCATTGTTCTTTGTTCTTTGTTCTTTGTTGTTGGTTCTTTGTTCTTGGTTCTTGGTTCGCTCTTCCAAAGAACAAACAACCAAGAACAAAGAACAACGCCTACAGAAGTATCATCCCGGGTTCCTCGAGCAGCCCCTTGAGCGTGCTGAGGAACGCCGCGGCGACGGCGCCGTCGACGACGCGGTGATCGCACGACAGCGTGACGGTCAACATCGTCCGCGGGACGATCTGGCCATCGCGCACGACGGCGCGCTGCTCGGCCGCACCGACGGCGAGGATGGCGACCTCGGGGGCGTTGATGATGGCGCTGAACTCGCGGATGCCATAGGCACCGAGGCTGGTGATGGAGAAGGTCCCCTCGGACGACTCATCTCGTTTGAGCCGCTGCTGACGGGCCCGGTCGACCAGGTCCACCGAGCGGAGGCGGATTTCCTTCAGGCCCATCTTGTCGATGCTGCGCAGCACGGGGACAATCAGGCCGTCGGGGATTGCGACGGCGATGCCGAGATTGACGTCGCCGTACGTCGTGATTTCGTTCTTCTCGGGGTTGTAGCGCGAATTCAGGATCGGGTGCCGGTGCAGGGCCGCCGCGACGGCCTTGTATACGAAATCGGAAATGGAGAGATGGACCTTTTCCTTTTCGAGTTGCGGGTTGATGCGCTCGCGGAGGTGGACGACGCTCTCCAGGTCGATGTCGATGGTTTCGTAGAAATGCGGCACCTGCTGCTTGGACCGCTGCAGGGCGGCCGCGATGGCCGAGCGCATCTTCGTCATCTGGGCCACCTTCTTCTCGCCCGAGCCGACGATCGGGCCGAGCGATGCGGCCGGTGCGGCGGCTGCCGGCGCGGGAATCGACGGCCCGCTGGCTGCGGCGAGAATATCTTTCTGGACGATGCGGCCACCGGGACCGGAACCGCGAAGGTTGCGCACGTCAATCCCGCGCTCGGCCGCCATGCGCGATGCCAGCGGGGAGACTTTCACTCGGGTGGTTTCCTTGCCGTCGCCGCCGGCGGCAACCGCGACCGATGTGGCCGCCGGCTGTGCCGCAGGCCCGGCCGCGGCGGCCGCCGCCGCCGCGGGAGCTTTGGCGGCAGTGCCCCTGGGATATTGTTTGCGAAGCTCGGCCGGATCTTCGCCCGCGGCGGCCAGCACGGCGATCAGCCCGCCGACCGCGACCTTCTCCCCTTCCTTGACGGCCAGCACCGCGAGCGTGCCGCCCTCGAAGGATTCCATTTCCATGGTGGCCTTGTCGGTTTCGACTTCGGCGAGGATCTCCCCGGCCCGGAGCCTGTCGCCTTCTTTCCTGACCCATTTGACGAGGGTTCCCTCGGTCATGGTGTCGGACAACTGCGGCATGGTGATTTCAACTGGCATAACAAACTTCCTTCACCGCCTCGATCACCCGGTCCACTGACGGCAGCATGGCTTCCTCAAGGTGATGGTTGAAGGGCACGGGGATTTCGTCGCTGTGGACGTACTCGATCGGGGCGTCGAGGTAGTCGAAGCACGGTTTGCAGAGCTTCTGAACGATGCCGGCGCCCATGCCGCAGTAGCCCCAGTCCTCGTCGACGACGACGCAGCGGCCGGTCTTCTTCACGGATTCGACCAGCAGCGGCAGGTCGAGCGGGCGCAGCGTGCGCAGGTCGATCAGCTCCACGTCGATGTGGTAGTCGTTGGCCAGCCGGTCGACGGCGTTGCGAACGCAGCGCTGCAGCGGCCGGCCGTAGGAAACCACGGTCACCTGCGACCCTTCGCGCTCGATCTTGGCCTTGCCCAGCGGGAGCAGATATTCGCCGTCGGGCACTTCGCCGACATCGTTGAGCACCTTCTCCGATTCCAGGAAGATCACCGGGTCGTCGCAGCGGATGGAGGATTTCAGCAGGCCCTTGGCCTCGGCCGGCGTGGACGGGGCGACAACGATGAGCCCCGGAATGCGGGCATAGACGGCTTCCATGCGGTGCGAGTGGGTGGCGCCGAGCTGGTGGGCGATGCCGTTGCCGCCGCGGAAGACGACGGGAACCTTGAACTGCCCGCCGGACATGTAGCGCACGTTGGCGGCGTTGTTGATGAGCTGGTCCATGCAGACGAACGTGAACGACCAGCTCATGAATTCGATGATCGGGCGCAGGCCGACCAGGGCGGCGCCGATTCCCAGCCCGGCAAAACCGGCCTCGGAGATGGGCGTGTCCACCACCCGGCGCGCGCCGAATCGGGCCAGCATGCCCTCGGAAATCTTGTAAGCGCCGTTGTATTCGGCAACTTCCTCGCCCATGAGAAAGACGTTGTCGTCGCGCACCATCTCCTCAATCATCGCGGAGCGGATCGCTTCTCGGAATTGCATGCGGGGCATAATTAGTTGCCAGTTGTTAGTTGCCAGTTGCCAGTATACCGGGTCAGTTACTTTTGCAGGGGATAGGTTTCCGCAAGAATGTCGCTGAACCGGTCGTCCAGTTCCGGTTCGGGGTCGGCGTCGGCCTGTCGCGCGGCCTGGTCGATCACCTGGGCGACGTCATCGTGCATCTCCTGCATCTGCTCGTCGTTCAGCAGCCCCTTCTCGCGCAGCCGGGCTTCGTAGATCAGAATCGGATCGCGCTGCTTGGCTCGGTCCAGTTCCTCCTTCGAGCGGTACTTCATCGCATCGGACATGGAGTGCCCGCGGAAGCGGTAGGTGTTGGCGACGATGTAGGATGGGCCCTCGCCCTTGCGGCCGCGCTCGGCGGCTTTGCTGATCTCGCGGATGACCGCATCCACATCGTTGCCGTCGATGTCCTCGAAAGGCATGTTGTAGCCGGCCGCACGTTTGGCCAGGTCATGCTCGGCCGAGTGTCGCTCGACCTGGGTTCCCATGGCCATCTGGTTGTTCTCGACGATGAAGACGCACGGGACCTTGTAGAGCGAGGCCATGTTCAGGGCCTCGTTGTGCGTCCCCTGGTTGACGGCGCCGTCGCCAAAGAGGCAGAACGTGACGCCTCCGTTGCTCTTGTATTTCTGGGCAAAGGCGAAGCCCAGCGCCAGAGGCAGATGCCCGCCGACGATGCCGTGCCCGCCCATGTTTCCGGCGGCCGCGTCGAAGAAGTGCATCGACCCGCCCTTGCCCTTGGAACAGCCGGTGGCTTTGCCGAACAGCTCGGCCATTCCCGCCCGCGGGCTCATGCCCAGGGCCAGCGAATGCCCGTGGCAGCGATAGGCCGTGATCAGATAGTCCTTGCCCTTCTGGTAGACGGCGGAAATGCCCGTGGCCACGGCTTCCTGGCCGGAATAGAGGTGGCAGAACCCGCCGATCTTCTGGCCGGGCTTGGTGTATTCCTGGTAGGTTCGTTCCTCGAAGCGACGGATCAGGAGCATGAGGCGCAGGCGTCTGCGCTCTTCGGCTCCGGCGGTGGGTGAAGGTGGCTTAACTGCTTGTCGTTTCTCAACTTCGTTGGCTACCGCCATGTCTTCTCCAAATTGTCTGCGGACATACAAAGGGCGCAGTGCCGACACCTGCGGCGGGGCGGTGGCTCCACGCCGGACCTCTCATTTTAGGCGCTTCGCGGCGGGGTTCAATGGGCGGGGTGTCTGGAATGCGGTGCGCGCGAAGCGGGGCGGTTTTGGGAGGCGAATGAGGCGGAAGGAGAAAAGAAAGTTGTTTGCGCGAGGCATGGAAATCGTAACTAATTGTGGCACAATCAGTTAGGCGTTTCGAGCGGCTGAAGAAGCGGGTCCAATAGGGGTTCAAAGGAGGTCCACAAGGTGTCCCGACGGGTCCTTCCGGATCACCGCTGGGTCCGCGCCGGGCGGTCGGCACGGACGGGGGCGGATGAACATATTCGGTTTTGAAAGAGCAACTGCGGCCGGCCGGGCCAGCTTGTTCTGGCAAGCTAACATATTGTTTACTAATGTCAAGAACAAAGTTATTGGAATCTGGAAGGGTCATAACGCTTTGACCCCTGGGCCTTTGTGTTGCGACTGAGGCTGGGGAGAGGCGGAAAGAAG
>JBIOJL010000387.1:0-5848 GCA_044450885.1 Tepidisphaerales bacterium | reverse complement strand
GGTTACACCACTGAAAGAGAAACTCCGCAGTCCGATCGTCATGGCGCCGGTCCCGGCCGTCCCACTGGGAGAGAAGACGGCGTGCAGGTCGGCTCGGCCGGTCATGACCAGATTGTTGGTCCCGCTACCGCCGGCGAAGTTGAGAAGGAACCGCTGGTCCATCGACACCATGCCATAGCGCAGATCGACCGTGAGGGTGTCATCGCCACCGATAGCGTCGAAATCCAGTTCATGCAGATTGTTGCGGTCAAGAATCCTGGAGGGGCTGCCGTCGGCCAAGTTGCCGGCGAAAAGCTGCGTCTCACCAGCGTCGTCGGGATTGACCCGCAGATACCACGCATCATTGCCACTCGTGCCGTTGATGGTGACCACCGCTCCGCTGAGCAACTGCCTGTTCTCGAGACTCTCCAGGTTGTAGGAGTCGGTGGACACGCCCGCGAGGCGATCCAGCAGACCGCTCAATCGACGAAATCCACGAAGAACCGGTGAGAACGCCCGAACCAGCGCGTGTGTGCGAGAATACTTTGGCATGAGATTCTCCCTCGAAATGCGAGACCCACGGAGACTCAGAAACCAGCCCACAACCAACTACAGAGTCGGGATGCTACAATTCCGTCAGAATAATTACAACTAAACTTCGATAAATTCACAAAATCAGAATGAAACGTTAATTATTAAACAAATATGATAATTTAATGTATTTTATGATATCTCGCAGCAGCGGCTGTCAGCGCGCGGGGCGAACAACTCTGCTGGTGGGGCGTTGGAAAGCAACGTTCGATTCTGTAGAGTCCACACCGTGACTGATCCCGCGGGTCTTCAATTGAGGGTGCCTTGACGGAATTCTCAGTCCGTTTGTTGAAGCGCGCGGGTTCGCCGGACCCGATTTCCGGGGTGGTGCAACGATGAGCCAGCAACTGTTGACAGTCCTGTGTCTCTGCGACGGACGTTACGGCCAGATGGGAACCAAAATGTTCCAGGCCACGGCCCGTGCGGTTGCCGCCACACCGGAGACTTCATGGGTGGTCGGCATGCGCGCCGCCGACACCGACCTGCGGAACGCTGTCCGATCGGCCTGCGACGAGCGCTCGCTCCCGGCGGTGATCGAACACTCTGGTACCGTGCCCTGGGCGATGATCTTGGCCCAGGTGCTGCCCATGTTGAACTCGGGGTACCTGTGCATCGTCGGACCATCGTGCGATCTGCGGGATGGCTGGTTGACTTCCATCTGCGGCTATGCCGGCCGCCAGCCGCAACCGCCCGTTGCGGGGCCGCTGATCCAGGAGCGCTGCCCGGACTACTACTGGGTGGCCGCCGCGCGACAGCCGTGGTTTTCGCCGGAGCTGGCTCACAAACGTGAGCCCGTCCGCCAGGCCGTGGGGCCGGGACTGGTGCTGGTCCGTCCCAATCTGCTCCGCCAGCACGGCTTTCCCGATGCCGGCATCGAGGATGTGTACTTGGGCCTCCTGCTGGCTGACCTGGCGCGCAGCAAAGGCGGCAAACTCGATCAGTTGCCCGGCGGCATTCTCGCGCACCTTGCTTCTTCCGTCACCCGCTGGGCCTTCAGGCCGCCGGGCGAAACTGCGCCAACTCCACCGCCTGCTGAACCTCAAGTGCCCGTCCGTCAACTCCTTGAGACCGCCCGCCAGCACTGGCGCACCGGCAAGTACGACGAGGCTCAGGCCGCCTGCGACCAGGTCTTGCGCCACGATCCCAACAATCCCGCCGCCCTGCACATCCTGGGCATGGTCCTGCACCGCAGCGGCCAGAGCACGCAAGGCCTGGAACTGGTCAACCGCTCCATCCAACTCACCGGCAATGTCCCCGAGTTCCACAGCAACCGGGGCAATGTCCTGGCCGCCCTGGACCGGCATGCGGAAGCGGTGGAGGCATTTCAGAAAGCCATCGCCCTCAAGTCCGAGTATCCCGAGGCACTCAACAACCTTGGTCTGTCGCTGCTGAAACTGGGCCGGGTGCAGGAGGCCGCCGAATCGCTCGACCGGGCCACGCGCCTGCGTCCGGACTTCGCCATGGCCTGGACACACCGCGCCCAGGTCCAGGCCAAGCTCGGCCAGTTCGATGCGGCCATTGACTCGGCCCGCAAAGCCTGTTCGCTTGCCCCGGATCTGACCGAAGTCCACATCCAGCTTGCCAGCCTCCTCAACGAGACCGGCCGACTGGATGAGGCCGATACCGTCTGGTCCCAGTGCGCCCAGCGCTATCCCGACAACGCCGACCTGCGCCTGCAACGGGCCATGTTCCTGCTTTCCTGCGGCGACTTCGCGCGCGGCTGGCCGGAATATGAACACCGGCTCAAGGCCCCCAACAACCAGCCGCTGGACCTGCCGGATGTGCCGCGATGGAAGGGGGAGAACCTCGCCGGCCGGAAACTGCTGGTCCGCTGCGAACAGGGGCTGGGCGCCACCATCCAGTTCGTACGCTTCGCCCTGTTGCTGGCGGAGCGGGCCGAAGCAGTTGTACTGGAATGCCAGGGACCGCTGGCCGCACTGCTCAAGGGCTGCCATCCCAAGATCGAGGTCATCCCCGGAGGCTCGCCGCTGCCCAAGGCCGACTTCACGATTCCCCTGATGAGCATCCCCGGCACGCTGGGCACGACCGTGGACACGGTGCCAGCGCGTACGCCCTACCTCAGCGCCCAGCCCGAGCGAACGCAGCGATGGCGAGAGCGGCTGGCAAATGTTCCCGGCCGGAAGATTGGCATCACCTGGCAGGGCAATCCGCGCTACGGAGGCGATCCGTTCCGCTCCCTGTCCGCAAACCACTTTGCGCCCCTGGCGGCCATCCCCGGCGTCAGCCTGATCAGCCTGCAGAAGGTCAACGGCGAACACCAGCTTCGCGCCGCCAGGTTCCGCGTGGCCGACCTCGGCCCGCAACTGGATGCCGATGGGCCCTTCCTCGATACGGCGGCCATCATGATGAACCTGGACATGATCGTCACCAGCGACACGAGCATCGCCCATCTGGCCGGCGCCCTGGCCCGGCCGACATGGGTGGCGCTCAACAGCCACGCCGACTGGCGCTGGCTGCGGCAGCGGGAGGATTGTCCCTGGTATCCGACCATGCGTCTCTTCCGCCAGCACCGCCCCGGCGACTGGCCGGGCGTCTTCCAGCGCATCGCCGGCGAACTCCGGAGCCATGGGCCATGCTGAGCATCACCATCAAGATCCTTCCCGGCGAGTTGGCCGACCGCATGAGCATCGCCGCCCTGCGTGCCCGGCATCTCTCCGAGGGCGATGCCCTCCGCCATGCCCAGAACGAGTTGGCGGACCTGCGGCGCAACTGGGCCTCGATCCCCGGCCAGACGCCGGAAACCGCCCGTCTGGCCGCGGAACTGGCGGATGTGAATAGACAGTTGTGGGCCGTGGAAGATGAGCTTCGGCTGTGCGAACAGCGAAGTTCCTTTGACGCCAGGTTCATCGAGCTGGCCCGTTCCGTCTACCGTCTGAACGACCGGCGATCACAACTGAAGCGGGAGATCAACGTCAGTTTGTGCGCAGCGCCGGGCGAAGAGAAGGTATACGCGTCCCGAGCTTGACTGGGCGATTGGTCCAAGAACACGCCAACGAGCGATGAGTCCTCCTGTTGCCGAACCGCAGCGATCGCGCCGGTGGCTGGTTGCGACCCAGAACAACCGCGATGAAAGATAATGGGATAAGTCCGATGGCTCCCATTCCTGCTCAAGGGCGTGCGGGCTCGCCGTAACTTGGGACGCGATGGCACGCAGATCGCTTGAGAATACCTCGCCGAATCGCACGAACATGGTGTATGCTGTCCGTGGTCATTTATAGGAGTACACCGGTGGACGCGATGTCACCCGAGTTTGAGGCAGACTGCCGGGCTCTCTTGGACCGGTTCTTCGCCACCTGCCCAGACGCCACGATGCACGAGCGAGCCCTCATGGCATTGCGTCTGCTGCGCGCGAGCGAAGAACCGCTCAAAGGCAACGCCAAAGACTGGGCGGCGGGTATCATCTACTTCGTGACCACGGATGGCCGCTTCCCGTGCGGGGTGCCAGGGGTACTCAATGCCGAATTCGAGCAATTCATGGGAATCACCATGGGGACGGCCCGTTATCGGGCCGCCCGGGTGCGGGAAATTGTCATATTCTGAGCGTTTTCTGCGGAAAGCCTCGAATAGAGCTCTCGCCAGGCCAGGGGGAAAAATCGCGGCCAGAAAGGACGGCCGCGATAAAAAATGGATAAGAAGAACAAGGCCACAGAATCAACTGATCATCCAGTGATCAAGTAACCATTGAAGCTCAGCCACGATGGCTTGGCTTCGAAACAGGAATTGCCCTTGCCTGGGTCCACCAACCGGCGACAGGTCTGCCCACAACCCTTAGGACCAGCTATAACCTCCGCGCCGCATCCAAGCTCGAAGCGAGTTACCAGTCGCCATCTGGATCCGGCGCTGAGGCAGCGCGAACGACCAGGGACATTACCCGGTAAACTCCGATAGAGGTTTCATGTGAACAAACCATCCCTCAGCCGTGTTCTGGCAATGGTCATCGCATCGCTCTTGCTTCACCTGGGACCCGTGAGGTCGAGTCTCGCCGCCCAGGACGCGGCCGCCGAGAAGCCATTCATGCACCCGCTGTTCTCGGATCACATGGTCTTGCAACGGGACATGGGGACTGCCGTCTGGGGTTGGACGTGGCCGGGCGAGGCCGTCAAGGTGACGCTGGCCGACCGGACAGCAACCGGCGTCGCCGACGCCCAGGGGAAGTGGGTGGTCAAACTGAAGTCGCTCCCGGCCGGCGGCCCACACACCCTGACCGTTGCCGGACCACAGACCGTCGAGATCAAAGACGTGCTGGTGGGCGACGTGTGGATCTGCGCGGGCCAATCGAACATGCAGATGTCGGTGGGCGGCTCCATGAACGCCAGGGAGGAGATTGCCGCCGCCACGCATCCGCGGATACGTTTCTTCAGCGTGCCGTGGTGCGGGTTTCGCCCGGGCCAACCGCAAGTGATGCACACCGAGCCGCAGCAGACGGTATTCGCCAAGTGGGAGGTGTGCTCGCCGCAGACGGTGGGCGGTTATTCCGCGGTCGCGTATTTCTTTGCCCGCGACTTGCAGAAGGAGGTGGATGTCCCGATTGGCCTGATCCGCGCTGCGGTGGGCGGGTCCTCGATCACTTCCTGGTGCGCGCTGCCCATGCTGGAGGCCATGCCGGAACTCAAGGGCGAACTCCAGTCGCTGGCCGCGCTGAAGGCCCTGGTCAGGGAGAACAAGGTCGGCCAAGCGTATTTCGATGGGGTGGTTAAGCAGTGGTGGCAAGACAACGATGCGGGCACGCGCGAGGGCTGGTTCAACCCCGAGTGCGACACCAGCCGGTGGAAGAAATTCACGCTGGCGGAAGATGGTAAGCTGGCCGACCCGCCGCGCTTCGACGGCATCGCCTGGTTCCGCAAGGAAGTGGAGATCCCGCCGAACTGGGCCGGCCGGGACTTGAGCCTGTTCGTGACCGGCCTCTGGGAGCCGGATACGACCTGGTTCAACGGGACGGTGGTCGGGGCGTTCGATCAGGGCTGGGTCAACCGCACATCGAAGGTGCCGGGGGCGCTGGTGAAGGCGGGGCGAAACGTCATCGCGGTGCGCGTCATCGTGGCCCAGGGGAGCAAGGGCTATCAGGGTCCGTCCGCGGCATCCAAGATCGAGCTGGCCGGCAGCAAGCCGCCGGCGATGATCGCCCTGGGCGGCGAAAGGTCGCTGCAGCAATCGACCCCGCGGGCGAAACTACCTCCCTACCCGCACCGCCTGGATAACGACTTCCAGGTTCCTACCGTTCTGTACAATGGCATGCTCGCGCCGCTCACGCCCTTCG
>JBIOJL010000386.1:0-5849 GCA_044450885.1 Tepidisphaerales bacterium | reverse complement strand
GGCCCGCGTCCTCGCTGGCCCATCTGGGAATGAGGAACTCATTGGCTATGTGGAGGCCCTGCGTGGCCGCTGGCCCTACTTGGCCGCGGCAATCGCCCGGGCCACGGTGCCCGACAACTGCGCCAGCCGAAACGGTTTGGAAAGCACGCCCGCGCCGCCGGCCTCCGTGAACCGCCGCGCCGCCTCGGTGTCGTCCAGGCCCGTGCAGAGCAGCACGCTGGCGGCCGGATTGATCTCCCGGATCTTCTTGAACGCATCCGGGCCGGAAAGCCCCGGCATGTTCTGATCCAGGATGACCAGGTCGATGGAACCCGCATGGCGGGCATAGAACTCGACCGCCGCCGCACCGTCAGGACATGCTGTCACGTTGTAGCCCATGCCCGTCAGGGACTGCTCGACAAACGTGCGGATCATCTCCTCGTCGTCGGCAAGCAGTATGTGCCCGCTGGCGCGCGGAGTCTCGGGCCCGCCCGCCGATCCGTCAGCCGGGCCGTCGACGTCGGCCACCGGCAGCCGCAGGATGATGGCGCGATGCTCTCCCGGCCGGGTCTGAAAGGAAAGCTGGCCGCGATGCTCGCGGACGCAGTTCTGCACGCCTGACAAACCCAGTTCCGTGGCGTAACCCAGCGGCTTGCCGTTGCACAGAGGCTGGAGCGTCTTGCGGGCGGCGTTCTCATCCATGGTTCCGCCGGTGTCGCGAATCGCGACCTCGAGGTAATCCCCCGGAGGCAGGGCCTTGATGTCCGCCGCGTCCGGGACCGAATCGACGTGGATATCGCGGGTCTCGTAAGTGAGGTTCCCGCCGACGGGCATGGCATTCCCGGCGCTCGCTCCGAGGTTGAGCAACGCCAGTTGCAGCCGCGTTGGATCGGCCAGCACCCATGGCTTTCTGGCGCTGGAAACCGCGTGAAACGTGATCCGCTTGTCGATGGTCCGTGACAGGAGCTGCGCGACTTCGCCCACGATCCGGTTGAGATCGGTGGAAACCTGGACCGAGGTCCTGCTGCGGCCGAACTCGGATAGCTGCCGCACCAGATCGCCGGCGCGGTCCGCCGCGTTCTCGATGCGCTCGGCGTAATCGTGGATAATCGTATCGGGGGACGCGGTCGCCATCAGACACTGGGCGAATCCCGACATGACCGTGAGCACGTTGTTGAAATCGTGCGAAATGCTGGACGCAAGCCGGCCGACGGCGGTCTCCTTTTCGGCCTGGAACAGCCTTTCCTGCAGTTTCAGTTGTTCGGCATGCGACTGCTCGCGGGCGGCAACCTCCGCCCGGAGCCGCTCGCACTCGGCGAAAAGCCGGGCATGCTCGAGGGCCTGGCGAACGCCGTGCCGGAGCAGAGCCATGTCACCGACCGGCTTCAGGATGAAACCCGCGGCGCCGGCATCCACAACCGCGGCCAGATCGCGCCCCTCGTCCGGTCCCGCAAAGAACAAGACGGGAACGCGGTCGGTTGTCCGGCGAATCCCGGACAGGAAATCAACTCCGGCCATGTCAGGGAGGTGGATGTCCGCAAGAACCAGGGCGGGCAGATGCTGGCGCAGGAACTCCAACCCCTCCGCACCACTGCCAGCGCCTGTGACATCGAACCCTGCGGCATTCAGACACGACACGACACTCCCCAAGGCCACGCGGTCATCGTCCACCACGAGAACCGCTTGTCGTCCGCCCATGACAAGCCTCCTTTGATACCAGGGAGCCCAACACACGACCGAGCGCTCCGGCGTACCAAGGGATCAGGCTATCTCTGGGCCACACACATCTCAATGAAATAATGGAAGATTTTGTTATCGGACCGTAACGGGCGAACGGACGCGCAGCGGCTTCCTTGGGACCGGCGCACCAACAACTGTTGGAGGTTCCGCCCGCCGAATCGCGGCAGTTGTTTCTGCTCGAATCCTCCGGCTGCCGGCCCGTGCGTTTCTGCCAGAACTCGACGAAGTCGAGGATGGCGTCGTTCTGCTGGTCTTTCCGCAGGTCGGCATCCGCGTAGCAGAAGACGTGGGTGTCGGCATCCTGGGCCAGGAAGGCCAGGATACCCTTCTGCCGCCGGCTCCGCTTGGAGACAAAGTGCTTCTCCACCAGGGCCTCTTCCCCATGGAAGGGCATGGTGTGGAAGTCCAGGTCGAAGGAGGACCCGTGCTTCAGCCGCGATCCCGTCGGGCCGAACGAATAAGCCGTATTCCTCCTGGACTCAGGGCACGGGAACGTTCTCACGCGCCGACAGGATGAAGACCAGCGTTCCCGGCCGCAGGGTCCGCGCGAAGGTCCGCAGGACCGCGCCACTGTCCGGCGCTGGTTCCCCAGCGCCCTTCCACAGCTTGTACAACTGGTCCCCTGTGGGGCGTTCCTCGTGCCGCCAGGCAACCACCACGGGCGTCGATCCGCGAATCAGCCGGCGGGCTTCATCGACGGTGATCTCTTTTGTTCCGGTTTCTTCCACCTGAAATAGCTTCGCCTGGCGGGTCTTCAGTTTGTCCTCCCGGGGTTCAAGAAAAGTCTCCCCGGCCTGGCCCGCCTGCAGCCGGGTGAACTTCGTCACCAGCAGGTCTCCCGCGTCGTTGATCCCCGTCGCCACAACGAACTCGACCACCGCATTGGCCAGTGCAGCATCAACAGTGCCATGCCTGCGGAAATCGATCGATCGCTTGTCTTTGTCGGTCAGCCTCAGGCTGTCATCCGTGATCACAAATCCGTAGACGATCACCTCCGCAGGCGGGCGGCCGGCCTCGACGGTCGGAGTGACGAGGATTTGCCTGGCCCGAGTGTCAAGGCGAATGGTTCCCGTCAGCCCAGGTGTGTCGGGGAAGGCATGCATTTCGACATGGTCTCCCTTGATCAGCAACTCGGCCATGACGGGCTGATGCACGATTCCATCCGGTTCGATGCTGAGCCCCCAGGGCCCGGACCAGAGTCCCTCCATCGCCTGTGCATCACGGGCGGCATCTTCGGCCGCGAGACTGTCCGAGGGCAGAACATTCAACAGGCAGAACGCCACTGCCAGCAGTTGCAGATGATCGTGGAACATGTTCGTTTCCTTTTCGTCGGAGGCGCCGGCATCCATACCGCAGCCAGCAGTTTGGGTGCTCGCGGTTGTACTGCAAACGGTCATTCGCCGAAGACGGTCCATGACGCTGGGCCGGTCGGGTACCGTGGTGCTGCGGAGGATGTCTGCTTGTGCTTCAGGGGTGCAAACTGCGCCGGAAACATCGCCACGACTCGTGCCCTGAGCAGTCTTCCCGGCACCTCCGCAAGTGACCAATACTGTGCGCTGGTGAGCGGTTTGACCGGGTACGGCTTGGGGCTCGGCGTCGGGAGCACGAGCGGGTGGCGCGCGACGCTGCCCAGGCGGGCGATGTACATGCCGTCGCTGGCTTGCGTCAGGACCAGGTCATTGAACAGCCACTCATCCGGAAGACGCACGGGCCTGAATCTCGCCCGGAAGCGTAACACGGCCAGTCCCCAGCCCTGCGGTATCCGAACCCAGGTCACACTGCGCATGTGTATGCCCTGCGAGTCTTCCTCCATGTCCCGGGCAAGGATGATCCCCAAGTGCTGCTGCTTATCGATCAGGGCCAGTGCGGGATTCCTGACGTTGGTGGCAGTCCATCTGCGCCGGTCGAAAGCCGGTTGCAGGGAGGTGAGGGTTTGGGGTACATCCGATTGGGTCATGACAGTGCGTTCTCCGGCGAGGGCATTCTGCACGCCGATCGATTATATCACGGGCTGCGGCATGGCTGCATCCAAATTCGGGGCCGTCGTGCAAGGCAGACTTTTTGATGCGGCGCTTGTTTCTTCGGATGGACCACGGTCTTGGCGGTCTTGGCCGCAGGCTTCCTGGTCGACAGGGAGACGGCGCTCGCCGGCTTGGCTGCAGTGGGTGCATTCGCCGGCGCAGGCGATGCCGCGGGGAGCAACGGGCCGGGGCTGGTGTTGTCGCCGACGCCGAGATTGGCCGAGACCAGGGCCAGGTCGTTCGTGGTCACAATGCCATCTTGGTCGAGGTCGCCCTCGAACCACTGCGCGCCGGTGCGGCCCATGTTCGCCAGGATGTTCAGGTAGTCGGCCTGGGTGACCTTGCCGTCGAGGTTGGTGTCGCCGGCGTAGGTGTGCTTGACGATCAACTGGCCGAAGTTGTTGGTTGTGGTCAGTGTCTGGCCGTCCCAGGCCGTCAGGTGCAACAGCGCATTATCCACCAGCCCGAGGGCCGTCGGATGGCCTGGCGTCGGGGACGCCGTACTCGTGATGATGGACGGCCCGGTTCCCACCGCGCCATTGTGCAACCACCCGCGTATCGTGGTGAGCGGAGTCGGGCCGGTGTAGTCCAGAATCAGGTCGTTGTCGCACAGATCGAGCTGCCCGCTGGTGTCGATCGACAGATTGCCGGTCCGCGCGAATCCCGCACCGGCCGCCAGTCTTGCGCTCGCGCCCGATTCGATGTGGATCACGGAGATCCGCTGCGCCACAGTCAGCGTCAGCGCCGCCCCAGGCAGCACATCCAGCGTCAGACCCGGCGTCAACGTACCCAGATCCACACCAATGGCGTGGACTCCGGCCGGAACACGCAACTGGCCGGCCACCGCGCCCACCGAAAGCTGAACGGCCGCGGGCGCGACCGCCCAGGCGAATCCGTCCGAAGCGGTCCAGGTGAAGGAATCGTTGCCCAGGAAATCGACGGCGGGCACGTACGACAGCGAACTCAACTGCGCCGTCGTCAATTCCTGGCCCGCGGCAATTGGGACTCCGCCCAGCATGAGGGTTCCGTGCGACGGCAGGGTGGGCACCATGATCTTCACCATGGCATCCCCGGGAGCCGGGTCGGAGAAGGAACTGGAGAAATCGGCCGCAGTGAAGTTGAAACTGCCGCAGAACGAAACTTCTCGCGTGAACGCCGCAACCGAAGGCGCATCGACAACGACAGCGCCCCGGTCCGACGTCTTGCTGAATTCGGAAGTGTTGCCGGCCGCGTCGGTCGCAGTGGCCGATATCACCATTCCCGCGGATACGCCGGCGACGGTCAGGGTAAACTCCCACAGGCCGGAGAACGAATTGAACGTGGGAGTGATCGAATCCAGATAGGTCTGCCCCTGTCCGTAACCCGAGGGGTCCGCGGCCGCGTTCGAGAACAGGTCAATGGCGTACGGGCCAGGCGCATCGCTCTGCAGCGTCCCCGTGACCGTGGCCGCGCCGTTCGAGATCATCACGGCCCGGGTGATCACCGGGAAGTTCTGGTCGAGGTTGGGGCCGCCGTGGCCCACCGAGTTGTTGAGGGTGACCCCGTCGTAGCCGAGGTCGATGCCGATGTCGGGATAGCCGTAGACATTGTCGGGAACGAAATTTGAATAGATCGAGTTCCGCCGGATCGAGTTGCCGGTTCCGCTTTGGACGGCCACGCCGTCTCCGTAGTTGAACGCGATCGTATTGCCCTGTCCCGCCTGGACTCCGCCGATCGTGTCGTTGGAGCCGGCGATGAGGATTCCGTCGAAGTACGGGTTGCCCAGCGGGCCAATTCCATCCGCCTGCGTGCCGATGAGGTTGCCCTGGACGGTGTTGCTGTCGCCCAGGAGTTGCGCGCCATATGCTCCGTTGCCCGAAAGCACGTTGCCGATGATGTTGACGTTGGATCCCTGCACGGTCACGCCGTTGCTCACGTTGGATAGCGCCGTTGCGCCATCGGCGTCGGTGCCGATGTAGTTGCCCTGAACCAGGATCCCCGACGAGGTTGCATTGGTCGCGATACGGACGCCGTCCGCGTTGCCGGAGATGAGGTTGCGGTCCGCGGCGTCGCTGCCGCCGATGGTGTCGTTGGATGCGCCGAAGTTGATCGATACGCCGTTGCCCGCGT
>JBIOJL010000385.1:0-5854 GCA_044450885.1 Tepidisphaerales bacterium | reverse complement strand
CGGCGCCATCGAGGCACTGATCGAAGGCGGTTTTCCCAAGGACCGCATTTTCAAGCAGTCGCATCAGAACAGCACCACCGAATCCGCGTTTGGGGCAACCAATGCCCTGCTGACCACGCAACCCGGCGTCAAGCAGTGGCTGGTGGCCGGCATGAACGACGCCGTCGTGCTGGGCGGCATCCGGGCGATGGCCGGCGTTCCCCTCAAGACCGAGTCCATCATCGGCATCGGCATCAACGGCGACACGGCCATCGGTGCCTTCCGCGAGGAGAAAGCCAACGGGTTTTATGCCTCGGTCCTGCTGAGCTCGCGCCGGCACGGCTATGAAACCGCCGAACGGATGTACAAGTGGATCAAGGAAGGCATCGAACCACCCAAGGTGGAATACACCTCCGGAATCCTCATCACGCGAGAGAACTACAAAAAGGTATATGAGCAGCAGGGGCTAACGCTGCCTTGATGGCCGCGCCCGGAAGAGCAGTTCTGAAACACAGAGAAGGATGAGAGCACAGAGAGGAGAAGGCGCGGACGTAGATTCCGTATTCTGAACACTCTGCATTCTCTGTGTCCTCTGTGATCTCTGTGTTTCAATTCTTCCGTCTGACAGCTCGCCATCGCGTTGCGGGTATGATTATTGCGGCCCATGAAACGACCAACACCCGCCCCATCTTCCGTCCGCCTCTGGGAGGCCCCGGTCGAGTTTCCGACCTACCCGGCCATGCCGGCGGATCTCAACCCGATGTTCTTCGAGAAGCGCGTCTACCAGGGCAGCAGCGGCAAGGTCTACCCCCTGCCGTTCGTCGACCGCGTTTCGCACGAGAAGGTCATGCGGTCGTACACGGGCGTGTACCTGGAGAACGAGTACGTGCGACTGCTCGTGCTGCCGGAGATCGGCGGGCGGATTCACGTCGGGGTGGACAAGACCAACAACTACGACTTCATCTATCGCAACCGCGTCATCAAGCCCCGACTGGTGGGGCTGTGCGGGCCGTGGATTTCCGGCGGCATCGAGTTCAACTGGCCGCAACATCACCGGCCAACGACGTTCTCGCCGGTGGACTATCGGCTTGTCGAGAACGCCGATGGTTCGCGGACGGTGTGGGTCGGCGAGCATGAGCCGCTGAACCGAACCAAGGGGATGGCGGGGATTACGCTGCATCCCGGCAAGTCGTATGTGGAGGTGCGCGGGCAGCTTTTCAATCGCACGCCGTTACATCAGACGTTTCTCTGGTGGGCCAATCCGGCCGTGCATGTACACGAACAGTATCAGTCGTTCTTTCCGGACGATGTGGATTTCGTGGCCGACCACGCCAAGCGCGGCATGTCGCTGTTCCCGGTCGCCAAAGGGACGTACTACCTTGTGGACTATTCGCCGGGCACGGACATCGCCTGGTACAGGAACATCCCCGTGCCGACGTCCTACATGGTGGTGAAATCGCAACACGATTTCTTTGGCGGCTACGACCACAACAAGCAGGCCGGGATCATCCACATCGCCAGCCACCATGTTTCGCCCGGCAAGAAGCAGTGGACTTGGGGAAGCGGCGATTTCGGGCAGGCGTGGGATCGCAATCTGACGGATGATGATGGGCCGTATATTGAGTTGATGGCCGGCGTGTACACCGACAATCAGCCGGATTTCTCGTGGCTGGCGCCGTATGAGACGCGGACGTTCCGGCAGTTCTGGTATCCGTTCCGCGACATCGGACCGGCGAAGATGGCGAATATTGAAGCGGCCGCAAATCTGGAAGTGTCGGGGGAGGAAGCCAAGGTTGGCGTGTATACCACGTCGCCGATGAACGGATTGACGGTGGTGCTGAAGGCGGATGAACAGACGTTGCTCAGCCGCCGCGTGGACTGCTCGCCCGAGAAGACCATGGTCACGGATGTGAAGTTGCCGCGCAGATTCCGCCCTCACCAGCTTGAGTTGTCGGTCTACACCAGCGACCGCCGCCTGTTGATCCGCTATCGCCCGCGCAAGCCCGCGCCGGCGCCGACGCTGGAACCCGCGCGGGCCGCACCCGATCCCGCGGACATCGACAACATCGAACAGCTCTACCTGACCGGCCTGCACATCGAGCAATATCGCCACGCCACCTGCGACCCCGACCCATACTACGCCGAGGCCCTGCGGCGCGACCCGCGGGATGCCCGGGCCAACAACGCCATGGGACTGCTTCTGCTCCGTCGCGGCGAGTTCCCGATGGCCGAACGGCATTTCCGAACGGCGATCGCCACGCTGACGCAGCGGAACCCCAACCCCCGCGATGGCGAGTCTCACTACAACCTAGGCCTGGCGCTGCTGATGCAGGAACGGATCGACGAGGCATACGACGCGTTCTACAAGGCAACATGGAACTACGCTTGGCAGGCGGCCGCGTTCTTCCACCTGGCGATGATCGAGGGACGTCGCGGCCGGTATCAGGCGGCCGTGGATTTCCTCAACGAATCGCTCGCCCGCGAAACGCGCAATACCAAGGTGCGGGCGCTCAGGGCGGCGTATGTTCGGCGGCTCGGGTGTCCGACAGGCGCTGCACCGCTCGCAGCCCACGCAGCCGACGATGATCCGCTCGATGCGCTCGATGCTCTGTCTCGCAACGAGCTGCGTCTGCTCGGCGCCTCCAACGACTTCGTCGATTCCATCCGCAATCAGCCTGACACGTACCTGGACCTGGCACTCGATTACGCCGCCGGAGGTCTGCTTGAGGACGCAATCGAACTGCTTCAGTTTCACGTCAGCAATATGCCGTCCCGCATCTCGAAGCGCCCCGGCGGAGGCGGCTCTGCAAGTAGGGCCAGCGTCCTCGCTGGCCCGGAGAACCAAACGGTTCGCGCCGCCGGAAGGCCCGCGAGGACGCTGGCCCTACTTGAATCGACCTGCTCGGAAGCTGTGTACAACGCCACCGTTTCCCCGCTGGTGTACTACCACCTGGCCGACCTCTTCGGACGAATCGGCAAGCCGCAAACTCAGCACGCGTATCTGCAACAAGCGGCCAAGGCGTCATCGGACTACTGCTTCCCGAGCCGCCTGGAATCCATCGGCGTCCTGCGGCAGGCAATCGCACTCAACCCCGCCGATGCCAAGGCCCCCTACTACCTCGGCAACCTGCTCTACGACAAGCGCCAGTACGACGAAGCGATCAGCCTTTGGGAGAAGTCGCGCAAGCTCGACTCCCCGTTCTCCATTGTCCATCGCAACCTGGCCCTGGCCTATCACAACCGCCGGCACGATCTCGACAAAGCCCGACGTTCCCTGTCGCGGGCACTGGCGGTCAACCCCAAGGATGCACGGCTGTTGTTCGAGCTCGACCAGCTTGAGAAACGGGCCAACGTGACGCCGGCCCAGCGCCTCAAGCGGTTTGACAAATTCCCGCAGCTCGTCGAACAGCGCGACGACCTCTGCGTTGAGCGTGCCGCGCTGCTCAACCTGCTCGGCCGGCACGACGAGGCGATCGACCTCATGACCTCGCGCCGGTTCAGCCCGTGGGAAGGAGGCGAAGGCAAAGTCACCGAGCAGTGGGTGATGTCGCACATCCTGCGGGCCCTTGCCTGCATTCGTAGACGCCAGTTTGACGCCGCGATTGCCGGTCTCGAGGCGGCCACGGCTTATCCGCACAACCTCGGCGAAGGCAAGCTGCCATACACGCCCGACACGCTGGCCAACTGGCTGCTGGGCCGGGTATACGACCACCTGGGCGATCCGCGCCGCGCCGGGCAGGCCTTCGCGGCCGCCGCCGATCAGAAGATTCTCTTGGGCGATGCGTGCCTGTTTCAGGCACTGGCCATGCAGAAGCTCGGCCGCAAAGCCGAGGCCCGCAAACTGCTCGGGCAACTGCTCCAGGCAGGCAACGACCGGCTCAAGGCCCCGGCGAAGATCGACTACTTCGCCATCTCGCTTCCCAACATGCTCGTCTTCGAGGATGACCTGGCCAGGCGTAACCAGATCGATGGACGACATCTTATCGCCCTGGCGCAGCTTGGTCTGGGCAAGCGATCCGAGGCAAAGCGTGAACTCCGCCGCGTGCTCAAACTCGAAAATAGTCATCTTCGTGCGGCCGCCATTCTGGCCAATGCCGATTCGTTCTCCTAAGCTGCGTAGCCATGAATGCCCCCGACATCGCCGACGCTCAACTTCGCAAGAATCTCATTCTCTGTTCCGCACTATTCCATACACCGCCGCCCCCGCAGCGGGCTGACAACCGCATCTGTGCGAACTGCGCACGCTTGCTCCGCCACGCACTTACCGCACCCGGCTTATGGCAGGACGAGTTCAAAGACGCCTTTCATGGAACCGATGACGGCATCCCGCAGTCCCCGGTCGTAACACTCTGGTACTCGACACTCATCGAACTGACGCGACACGAACCCGAGTCTGAACGGTTGCTCAACGGCGTCGGCAATCTGGTTACACCCGCCGGGGCGCATTTCACCGGATGCTGGCTGACGCCCGCTGGCCGGACCTTCGCCCAACGGCTCCTGAAGGAGCATCCGGAATGGATAGCGAAATTGATAACACCATAAGAGCACGACTGCTGTCATTACGATGACGATAGGAATCCCCCTCTTCTTCCGGTAGCATCGGCAATCGCCATGCCCAGCGCATCGCTCCAGTTTGAGTCCCTCACCAAGACCTTCCCCGGCGTGCGCGCCCTGGATGCGGTGTCGTTCGCGGTTCGGGTTGGTTCCATTCACGCGCTGATGGGGGAAAATGGGGCCGGGAAGAGCACGCTGCTGAAGATTCCTCTCCGGGGCTCAGCGGGCCGACGCAGGCGACATTCTCCTGAATGGCCAGTCGCATCTTTTTACCAGCCCGTCGGCCGCACACGCCGCCGGCGTGGCGGTCATCTATCAGGAGCTTCACCTCGTCCCGCATCTGTCCGTCGCGGACAACCTGTTCCTCGGGCACCTGCCCAGCCGCTTTGGTTTCGTGGCCCGGTCGCAACTCCTGGAGAACGCCCGAATACAACTCGATGTTCTCGGCGAAGATATCGACCCGCGCACGCTGGTGCATAAATTGCCCATCGCCCAGCGGCAGATGGTCGAGATCGCCAAGGCCCTGACCCACAACGCCGGCGTCATCGCCTTTGACGAGCCGACCAGTTCGCTCTCCAGCCGCGAGGTGGATCGCCTGTTCGCCGTGATCCGCCAGCTCCGGGACGACGGCCGGGTGATTCTGTATGTGACGCACCGCATGGACGAGGTCTTCGATCTCTGTGATGCGGCCACGGTGTTGCGCGATGGGAAACATGTGCGGACATGGGATTCGCTTGCGGGCGTGACGCGCGACCAACTCGTCGGCGCCATGGTCGGCCGGTCCATCGCCGACGTCTTCCAGTACCAGCCCCGGCCGCACGGCGATGTCCTGCTGCGGGTCGAGAATCTGCTCGGTCGCGGCCTGGCCGAACCGGTCTCGTTCGACGTCAAAGCCGGCGAAATCGTCGGCCTGTTCGGCCTGGTCGGCGCCGGCCGGACCGAACTGCTCAAACTCATCTACGGCGCCGAGCGGGCTTCGAACGGCCGGATTTCGGTCGCCGGGCAACCGATCCGCTTCACGCATCCCTGCCAGGCGATTCGCCAGGGAATCGTGCTCTGTCCGGAAGACCGCAAGAAGGAAGGCGTCGTCGCCATCCGGCCGGTCTGGGAGAACATCAACATCTCCGCTCGTAGACATTTCTCGCCTCTCGGTTTCTTCCTGGATCACGGCCGGGAAAACGCCAACGCCCGGCAGTACATCGACACGCTGTCGATCAGGACGCCGACGATTCAGCAGCCCGTCTCGCGGCTGTCAGGCGGGAACCAGCAGAAGGTCATCCTGGCCCGCTGGCTGGCGGAAGATCCGCGCGTGGTGTTGCTG
>JBIOJL010000384.1:0-5862 GCA_044450885.1 Tepidisphaerales bacterium | reverse complement strand
CTGTACACGCCACCGGTGCGACGCCAACCACCTTTGCAAACGGGAATGCCAAGGTGTTCACGATGGACTCCGGCTCCACCGCCACTGTGTCCGGGCTCACCGTCGATGGGGGCGCCGGCGGCGGAATCACCAATCACGGCAACATGACCGTCACCGGTTCTTTCGTCACCGGCAACACCGGCAATGGGGGCATCATCAATTTCGGCGCCCTGACACTGAAACAATCCACGGTTAACGATAACTCCACAATCGGAAGCGGCGGGGGCATCGAGTCCCTGTCCGGTGGATCGCTGACCGTCAGCAATTCAGCGATCGTCAACAACACGGCGGTTGTGAGCGGCGGAGGCATCTATGACGCTTCCACCACATCCACGATCACCGGTACCACGATCAGCGGCAATTCGGCCAGCGGCCAGGGAGCGTTGGGCGGGGGCCTGTTCCTGGTCGGCTCTTCGCCAACTTTGATCAACTGCGTCATCGCCGGCAACTCGGCGGCGTTCGGCGCTGCACTTTTCGGCGACCTGGTCTCCAAACCCATCCTGATCAACTGCACCGTTGCCAACAACGTCGTCACTGGCGCCGGCACGGGTGGCACCATCTACAGCGACGCCACCTCGGTGGCGACGCTGACCAATTGCATCGTCTGGGACGATCTTCCCTCGAACGGGGCTGAAATCCGCTCCTTCGCCAGCGCGCCCTCGGTCGTCAACTACAGCGACGTGGCCGGAACCTACGCCAACGGCGCCTACCCCGGCACGCAAAACATCAACGCCGATCCCATGTTTGCCGGCAACCTGTCGTTAGCGGCCCTGTCATTGCAGGGAGATTCGCCTTGCATCAATGCGGGCAACAACCAGATTCTCGCCACCTATAACATCACCACGGACATTGACGGCAATCCGCGCATCTTGCCCCACGGCGGCACGGTCGACATGGGCGCGTACGAGTACAGCGGGCCGGTCAACCTGGTTCTGATCCAAGGGCCGCCGCAAGGCGGGGTGACTCTGCCCAGCACGCTCACCGTCGTCGTGAGCCCCGAACAAAACGGCGTCGTCATCAAGGACGGCTCCACCGTGACGCTCAAGATCTACAAGAGTTCCAGCTTGCTCGAAACACTCCCCAGCGTCGTGGATAGCAACGGTCAGGCCACGTTTCCCAACATTTCCTTCAGCGGATCCGGCTTCGGACCGGGAGCGTATTCGTGTACGGCTTCGGACGGCACTGACACATCGCTTTCCGTGAACTTTGCCGTTAACGCCCCGGGATTACCGAAACTCTTCTTCGCCTCACCCTTTCCCTCCATCGTCATGGCCGGACAGTCCACGATTTCTGTCACGGTGGACATAACCGACAGTGCCGGAAACCCTTTGAGCGTGAACGATCCCCTGGTGCTCTTGTTCAATGGCAGCACCTACACGGTGACCGCGCAAAGTGGCGTGGCCACGTTCAATCTGGTGACCCCTCCGCCCAGCGGCACCCCGTATCCGGTCGAGGCCGACGATCTCAACTATGTCAGCGGCGCGGTTGCGGTCACATCCTTCATTACCGTCAATCCGGCAGTCCAGTCCAACGTCTTGACGTTCGGCGGGCTCTCGCCGAATCAGCCCCAGATGGCCGGCACCCCCATCACGGGGATCACGGTCACCGTGATGAACAACGGCGCGCCGGTAGGCAACGATCCCGTGACCCTCTCCCTGTTCAGCGGCCCCAGCGGCGCCACCTTGACGGGCAATCCCAACGCCACCACCAATGCCAGCGGCGTGGCCACGTTTGGCGGTATTACGCTGAGTCCGGCCGGCATCTACACGCTTCAGGGCGAAGACAGCACCGGCGTTACCACCGACATCACCTTCACCGTCACCACGCCGGCGGTGACCACGCTGGTCTTCCCCTCCCCGATCCCCACCTTCACCCTCGCTCCAAACGTGCCGCTCCCGCCGTTCCAGGTGTGGGTCGAACAAAACGGCACTCTCCTGACCAGCGACAACTCCCAGATCGAAATCACACTTGCCATTCCCAGCGCCGCCCCTTACTTCGACGCCAGCGCTCTGGACGGCCAGGTGGTCAACGGCATAGCCACATTCAGCTACTTCTTCCTCGGCTGGGCACGGCCAACGACACTCAGAGCCAGCGACGTGACCAATCCCAGCGACATTCCGGCCATCTCCAACTCCTTCATCGTCAACCCCGGCCCCACAGTCTATTTTTCCGTGTCAGCTCCCAACACCACCGCCGGGTCGAGCACTACTGTCACGGTGGACGCACAGGATGGAATTCGCAACTTTAACCCCGGCTACACCGGCGACGTGACTCTGACCATCACCGACTCGCAGGGAAACGTGGTGGCAACCCCCACCGTAACCGCTGCAGGCGGCATTGCCACCTTCAGCACCATTGCTCTCGACAAGGCGGGCGTTTATGGCCTCAGCGCCAGTGGTACCGGTGCCGGTGTGGTCGGCGGAACCGGAATCCTCACGGTCACCGCCGCCGCTCCCAGCCAACTGGGCTTCGACCAGCAGCCCGGCACCGCGGCGGCGAACTTCCCCTTCGCACCGCCCGTCTCCGTGGCCGTGGAAGACCGGTTCGGCAATGTTGTCACCAGCGACAATTCCACAAACGTGTCGCTCTCTCTCGCCGGCGGCCCGGCGGGCGCCGGCCTGAACGGGGCAACCATCGTCCAGGACATAAACGGAGTCGCCACCTTCAGCACCGCCAACATCAACCAGCCCGGAACAGCCTACATGCTGGGCGCCAGCGACGATGCCGGCGACACCGTCGCCACGTCCAACAGCTTCAACATCCTCGCGCCGGCCACGATCTATGTGGACCAGCATGCCGTGCAGGGCAACAACGGCCAGGACTGGCCCGACGCCTATACAAACCTGCAGTCCGCTCTCGCCGTCGCCGTGCCAGGCGATACGATCGATGTCGCCCAGGGCGACTACTTGCCGGGTGGCGACCCGATGGCCACGTTCCAGCTCATCGAAGGCATAACCCTCCAGGGTGGGTTTGCCACCGGCGGCGCCAGCGGCCCCAATCCAGCGGCCTACCCGACCCTGCTGGACGGAGTCGGCAACAACTTCAGCAGCTACCATGTGGTGACGGCCATCGGCGGCAATGTCCCGACCGTTCTCCAGGGCTTCACCATCACCGGCGGCAAGGCCGATGGCACCGGCGATGCCCACAGCGGCTTGGGCGGTGGCATGATCGTCGATGGCGGATCCCTTGCCGTCAGCAACTGCATCTTCACCGCCAATAGCGCGGCCTTCGGCGCCGGCATCTACGCCTTTGCCGGCGCGTCGCTCACCCTCAGCGGCGTCACCATCCTCGGCAACTCCGGGACCAACAATGGTGGCGGAGTCGCCATCGTCGGCTCTGCCATCGCGGACATCATCAATTCCACGCTCAGCGGCAACTCGGCTCCGATCGGCGGCGGCACCTACGAGGACGCAACCTCCACTCTCACGCTCCGCAATTGCACCCTCTATGGGAACACCGGCAACGATGGCGGGGCCATCGACAGCGAAGGCAACCTCATCGTCATCAACTCCACGCTTAACGGCAACACCGCCTCCGCCGGCGGCGGCATCGACACTCTCGGCACCCTCATCGTCACAGACTCCACCATCAGCGGGAATTCGGCCGTCTCTGGCGGGGGCCTCTACTCCATTGGCGGCGGTACGCTTGACGGGACCATCATCGTCGGCAATACAGGCTCCCTGGGTACGGCGGACGACCTGGAGGGCAACCCCTTGGCCGGCAGCTACGACCTGATCGGCGTCGATAACACCGGCAGTTTCTCCAACGGCGTCGACAACAACATTGTCGGCGTAACTCCCGCCCAGTTGCTCTTCGCCCCGCTTGCCAGCAATGGCGGGCCCACCCAGACCATGGCGCTGCTGCCGGGCAGCCCGGCCATCGGCGCCAGCTCGATCTTCAACGGCCCCGACACGCTCCCCATCACCCTCGACCAGCGCGGCGTCTTGCGGCCTGCCGGCGCTCCCGACATCGGCGCTTGCCAACTCGTGGTGTACCCGCCCCTGGTTATCACCGCCAACGGAATCAATGGCGCCTACATCTACATCGAGAGCGACGGGACGGGAAACCTCGATTGGTGGGTCCGCAACTCGGCGTTCGCCAGCAATCCACTCGGGAGCATTACGCCGGATGGCACCGCAGTCATTGCCAATGTCCTGGGCGGTGTCCAGGTCACCGGCAGCAGCGGCGTTGATCTCTTGACCGTGGATTTCTCAAACGGAAGCCCCATCCCGTCGGGCGGCATCGCCTACGACGGCGTGGCCGACGGGGGCACTGCCGGCGACAGCCTGGCGCTCATCGGAAATGGCGCGGACAGCGGTACCTACACGCCCAGCGGCAGCACCCCCGGCAGCGGCACGGTCACCATCGGCGGTGGCTCGATCACCTTCAGTAACCTCGCACCGGTGATCGCCAGCAGTTTCGCGACATTCTCCCTGGTGACGCCCAATGGCAGCGACAACCTCACCATCGACTCTCCGACGCCGGGACAGAGCCAGGTCACCGGCACCAGCGGCGGCGTCGCCATCGAGCCGCTGAGCTTCTTCAACATCACCAACCTGATCCTCGACACGGCGTCGAATGATGTGCCGGGATCGGCCGACGACACCATTACCATCGCCCCGGCCGGAGTCGGCGCGGCCGGCCTCGGCGTGCTCGGTCTCAACGTCGGCGGCGGCAACAATTCTCTCATCGTCAACGGCGGCAACACGCCGATAAACACGTCACTGGGCGTCGGCGGCGCCAACCTCGCACTGACACTGAACAACACCGCGATCGTCAGCCTGCCTTCGTCGCAGCAACTGGCCGGGATCACCTTGAACGATTCCGCCCGGCTCAACCTGGCCGGAGGAGGATCGACCGTCGTACAAACCGGCAGACTGCTGATGTCGCCCAACGCGGTCCTGGACCTGGGCAGCAGCAGCCTGGTTCTCGCCTATGCGGGCGCATCCCCGTACGCCGGCCTGAACAACCTGGTACACAACGGCGCGCTCCTGGGCACCGGAATCCTCACCTCGATCGGAACTGCGGCGCTGCCGGCGACGGTCGGCCTCGTCGACAACAACATGATCCATCAGACGACCTGGGGTGGGACGACGATTTCCGACGGTGTGAACTTCAGCCAGATGATCCTCAAAGGCACCTACGCCGGCGATACGAACCTGGACGGCAAGGTGGACCAGTCCGACTACCTCAACGTCATCGCCAACATGGGCCGCGTCGGTGCCACCTATTTCGAGGGCGATCTGAACCACGACGGCGTGGTGACGATGGATGACTTGGCTTTGGTCGCCGCCAATCTCGGTGCCGGCGCGGCATTCGCTGCCGGGCCGCAACTGTTCGCAAATCCGGCGACGAGCGCCAGCCCGCTCATCGCCAAGCCTGCGGCGAAGCTGGCGGCGAAAAAGCCTGTTGCCAAGAAGCCGACGCCAAAGCCGCTGCACAAGGCCGAGGTCAAGCATAACCCGGCTCACGGAGTGGCCAAAAAACGGTAACACGGTAACCCGTTTGGGAGTAATGCCGTTGAGGCAAGATCGCCCAGCCGTGTCTTTCGGCAGACCTGAAGAATCCACGCATCCGCGTGGCGACACCGTGGTGCAACCTGCCGCCTTATCCCGGTCAGGATCGCCGAAGGCCGGCCTCCAGCCCGCCATCCCCACGTTCAGCGGTAACTGACGCTCGAACGTGAGAAAAACAAAGCCGCCCCTCGCTTGTTCATAGCCGACAGAGTCTTGGGCGAAATTGCGACCGGCACTTGCGACGGAGCAGGCCAGGATCGGCGAGATGACGATTCGCATCCGCGAGCACAATCGCAATCTGTTGACG
>JBIOJL010000383.1:0-5871 GCA_044450885.1 Tepidisphaerales bacterium | reverse complement strand
GTGCAGCGCGAAATCGGCGTCGACGTCCCCAACTTCTCCGAAGGCCTGCGGCGCGCCCTGCGTCAGGATCCCGACGTCATGCTCGTCGGCGAAATGCGCGACCTGGCCACCATCCAGTCGGCCATCACCGCCGCCGAAACCGGGCACCTGGTCTTCGGCACGTTGCACACCTCCGGTGCCGCATCCACCATCAACCGCATCATCGACGCCTTCCCGACCGACCAGCAGGAACAGGTCCGCGTCCAGCTCGCCAACAACCTCATCGCCGTGCTCTCGCAGGTGCTCTGTCCGCGCATCGACACCGAAGGCATGCTGGCCGGCTACGAATTCATGTACTGCACGCCGGCCATCCAGAACCTCATCCGCGAGAACAAGTCCTACCGCATCGACTCGGACATCCAGACCGGCAAGCGCTACGGCATGGAACTGCTCGACGACAACCTCTGGCGGCATTACAAGGCCGGCAAGATCGCCCGCGAAGAGGCCATCGACAAGTCCAAGAACCCCGGCGCCATGGTCGACCGCATGGAACGTGGCGGCGACATCGTCATGGAAGAAGAGGAAGGCGAAGGCGGCGAGGGTGGCGAGGGCGCCAAGCCCAAACCCCCGCCGGGCCCGGGCACACCCCAGAGCGAGAAGGAAAAACAGGCCCAAATCGCGGCCAACCGCGAACGCATGCAGGCCGCGGCCGCCAAGAAGTAAGCCCGCGCAGGTGCAGGCCCGCTGATGCGCTCCAGGCGGCCTTGCGAAACGAGGATGACGTATGTCCCAAGGAATCTCCCAGCCTCCGACCCCCCCGGGCGGTCCCAGCGACCCGGATCACAAGCCCACCAGCGGCGCGGTGCGTCCAGTCGGCAGCGCGCACCCCGCGCACAAGCCGTCCAACCCGGCTTCGGGCGGTGTCCGCCTGCCCGTTTCACATTCCCCCGGCAAACCCGCGGGCACGCCGGTCCCGGCGCCAAATGGAAGCGCCAAACCATCCGCAGCCGAGCCCACTCCCAAACCCGCCGCCGCCGGCGCAGCGCCCTCGGGGTCGGGCAAGCCGCCCGTCACGACCCCACCGGGTGCTCCCGGTGGCCCGGCCAGCCCGGGTGCCCCACCGTCCGCAGCCGGCGGAATGCCGCCCATCGACCAACTCCAAGGCCGTCCCGTCGGCCGCATCCTCACCAAGATGGGCCGCATCAATCGCGACCAGCTTGTCGAAGCCCTCTCGTTCCAGAAGAGCAAAGGCGGATCGCTTGGCCGCATCCTCGTGGATCTCGGCTACATCAAGGAATCCGATCTTAACTTAGCTCTCGCTGCACAAAAGGGTTATGAGCCGATCTCCCTCGACGGGGTCAAAATCCCCGACGAGGCCGTCAAGGCGGTGCCCAGCCAGATCGCCACCACCAACAAGGTCCTGCCTCTCTCCTTCGATCCGGCCACCAAGAAACTCGTCGTTGCCATGGCCAACCCGGAGAACTTCCGGGCCGTTGACGACCTCCGCTCGCTCATGGGCTACACCGTCGTCGTCAAGATGGCCGATGGCGATATTATCGAGAAGCTCATCGGCAAGCTCTACCACGCCCAGGCCGAAGGCATGGGCGAGATTCTTTCCGATCTTGCCAACGATGATGCACTCAAGGACCTCGGAAAGCGCGGCGAGTCGATCGACCTTGAGACTCTCAAGGAAGCCGCCGACTCCAACCCTGTCCGTAAACTCATTAACCTCGTGCTCTTACAGGCGATCAAGGACAAGGCATCCGACATCCACTTCGAGCCGTTCGAGGATGAGTTCAAGATGCGCTACCGCATCGACGGCATCCTCTACGAGATGATGCCGCCTCCGGCGCACATCGCACCGGCCATCAGTTCGCGTCTGAAGGTCATGGCCAACCTCGACATCGCCGAACGCCGGATGCCGCAAGACGGCCGCATCGAGTTGACGGTCAACAACCAGCCGATCGACCTTCGCGTCAGCGTGTTGCCCACGATGTTCGGCGAGAGCGTCGTCCTCCGCGTGCTCGACCGCAGCAACGTCAGCCTCGACCTCGACAAGCTCGGCATGCGCGACGATGACCTGACTGCCATTCGCCAACTCATTCACAAGCCCAACGGGATCGTGATCGTCACCGGACCGACCGGGTCCGGTAAAACGACCACGCTCTACTCAGCCCTCCGCGAATTGAACGATATCTCGAGCAAACTGATCACCGCCGAAGACCCGGTCGAATACGACATCGACGGCGTGGTGCAGTGCCAGATCAAGGCGGACATCGAGCTGACGTTCGGGCGGATTCTCCGTTCGATGTTGCGTCAGGATCCGGACATCATCCTGGTCGGCGAAATCCGCGACAAGGAAACGGCGGAAATCGCGGTGCAGGCTTCACTTACGGGTCATCTGGTCTTCAGTACGCTGCACACCAACGACGCCCCGAGTTCGATCGCGCGTCTGCTGGACCTTGGCCTGGAACCGTTCCTGGTCACGGCGACGCTGGAAGGCATTCTGGCACAAAGACTTGTGCGCAAGATCTGCCTGAACTGCAAGGAGCCCTACGACCCCGCTGACGAGCAGCTCATGGAACTGGAACTGAAGCGCGAAGATGTGGTCGGGCGCAAGTTCTTCTTCGGCCGGGGGTGCGACGCCTGCAACAACACCGGCTACCGGGGCCGAATGGGCATTTACGAGATCATGACGCTGGATGACGACATGCGCGACAAGATCATCCAGCATGCCAGCACGCAGGTCTTGCGTGTTGAAGCCCGCAAGCGCGGCATGCGCACCCTCCGCCAGGGCGGCCTGATGGCGATCTACGACGGGATTACCACGATCGAAGAGATCGTGAGGGAGACGATTATGGAAGAAGAGTAACCAAGCTCTTCCCTTTTACCTTTTTCCATTTTCCTTTTTCCTTCATAAGCCGGACACCCCGAATACTTGGAACGAACAGGAGTTGCAGACATGCCAACATACGCCTTTGAAGCCATGAATTCCTCCGGGCAGGAGGTCAAGGACGAGGTTGAGGCCGGGTCGTCGGAGGAGGCGATCAAGCTCATCCGCCAGAAGGGGTTCTTCCCGACCAAGGTCAAGGAGAAGGCCGCCAAGAAGAAGGTGGGCAAGAAGAAGGAGGCCGATGGCAGCGGCACTGCCCGGAAACTGCCGTTCGCGATCGGCGGCGTCTCGACCAAGGCCCTGACGGCCTTCACCCGCCAGCTCTCCACGCTTCAGGACGCCGGTCTGCCCATCCTGCGCTCCCTGCAGATTCTCGAACAGCAGCAGAAACCGGGCCTGATGAAGGCCATCATCGGCGCCGTCGGCGACGACGTCGAAGGCGGCAGTTCGCTGTCGGACTCGATGGCCAAGTATCCCAAGGCGTTCGACAAGCTCTATGTGAACATGGTCAACGCCGGCGAAGCGGGCGGCGTACTCGACCTGATCCTGGCCCGCCTGGCCGACTTCATGGAAAAAGCCCAGAAGCTGAAGAAGAAGGTCGTCGGGGCGATGATCTACCCGTCGGTGGTCATTTGTATCGCCGTGGGCATCGTCTCCATGATCATGATCTTCGTGGTTCCCAAGTTTGAGAAGATTTTCGCGGACTTCAAAGTGGAACTGCCGGACGTGACCAAGCTCCTGGTCAGCGCCTCGCGATTCCTGGCGGCGGGCGGCTGGATGGTCATCCTCTTCAGCCCGATCGCCCTGATGCTGATGCTCAAGCTGGCGAAGATGAGCGAGGGCGGCCGCTACGCCGTGGACGTGGTCAAGCTCAAGATCCCCATCCTGGGCACGATCGTCGGCAAAGGCACGATTGCCCGCTTCACGCGCACCCTGGGCACCCTGATCTCGGCCGGCGTGCCGATTCTCGACGCGATCAACATCACCAAGGAAACCTGCGGCAACGAAGTCTTCGCCCGGGCGCTGGTGAAGGTTCACGACGCCATCCGCGAAGGCGAAAGCATGGCCGAGCCGCTGCGGGCCACCAAGGTCTGCGACGCGATCGTGGTCAACATGGTCGACGTCGGCGAAGAAACCGGCGACCTCGACAAGATGCTGATGAAGGTGGCCGACAACTACGACAACGACGTGGACGTGCTGGTGGGCTCGCTGATCAGCGTTCTCGAACCGGTGATGGTGGTGGTGTTGGGCCTGATCGTCGGCTTCATCGTCATTGCGTTGTTCATGCCGATGATCGCCCTCATTGGCGCGGTGTCGGGATCGGGAAAGAAGTAAGCCCGGAGGCCAAAGGAAAAAGGAAAAGTGAAAAAGGCAAAATGCGGAACTCCGGGTGCCACGGCTTGTCTACTGCAAGCCGTGTCTGGGTGGCCGCGAAACACAGCTTGCAGTAGACAAACCGTGGCACCCGAACGATTTCGGGAAGCCGTGGTGATCCCGTTCTGAAGGAGCATGAATGATCCGGTTACGGCCCCATCCTCGGGCGTTCACACTGGTGGAACTGCTGGTCGCCCTCGGGATCGCGGCGGTGCTCATGGCCCTGCTGATCGGGGTGGTCTCGAAGGTGAAACAGGCGGCCTACCGCTCGAGCACGGCCGCCACCATCGCGGCGCTCCAGGGCGCCATCGAGGCGTACTACCAGAACTTCAAGGCGTATCCCGGGCCGATTTCGGATGAAACCATTTGCGGGCTGGACAACAGCGGGCTGCCAGGGGGACTTGGCAACAAACGACCCACCATGTCTGAGAACCTCGTGCTCGGGCTGTGCGGCGGTCTGGGCTTCGACTCCAGCGGGCAGAACATCATCTTTTCCACGGAGTTTGTCGGGCGCGGGCCGCGCACTCTGGCCAACGCGGGATCGAGCAAGATCATGGCCCCGTTCTATGGCGCCAACGACCGGATCACATCCTACGCGCCGGTGAATCCTGCCTGGTGGGGCCTGGTCATCGCCAGCAACCAGCAGCCATTGAACACCGACTCGATGATCCCCGAGTTCCTCGACACCTATCCTGAAACCATGCCCATCCTTTACTACCGGGCGCACCGCAGCGCGCCGGGGGTGGCCAGTGATTCGTCGAGCAACATCCTGGCGCCGTACGATGTGCGGCAGAACAGTGCCTACGTCGCAAGTCCGGCGGCCATGAACCTCGGCATGGCACGCCCGCTGGGACACGGCCTGCAGCTCGCCGGCACCTACGGCGTGCCGCCCAACCGGCCCACCAACTACCGCTACAATCTCACGACATTCATGGCCTCGCCGAACGACCCTTCGCGGCCCCGCGTGCCCGATGGTTACGTGCTGATTGCGGCCGGCCCCGCCCGCATTTACGGCACGGACGACAACATCGTCTCATTTGGCAAGGTCGCGCCGTGACACCTTGCTTTCCTGGGCATCTGGCGGATGGGGTGCCCAAAGTAGGGCCAGCGTCCTCGCTGGCCTTCCGAGATCGTGAGCCACTTTGTATTCCAGGCCAGCGAGGACGCCGGCCCTGGTTGAATCGGCGCGGGTTCACGCTGGTGGAGACGTTGTCGGCGGTCGCCCTGCTGGTGATCCTGCTCGGTCTGATGGTGTCGCTGGCACGCTATGTCCGGCACCGCTCCTCCGAGAAACTCACCCGCCAGGTGCTGGCGAAGTTGGAGAACGTGGCCCGGCAGTATCGCTCGCTGGAGCCCGAACTCGCCCGTCAGGTGCCCCCGCTGATCGGCAAAGGCGAATCGGGCTCGGACGAGCAGTTGATGGGCCGGCATGCTCTGGAAAACAGCCAGGCATTCGTGCGGTTCATGCGGCAGAAGACGGGCGACCAGGTGTTCGCCGACCTGCCGCTGTCGGTTTATGACGAAGTGACGATCCGCGATGCCTGGGGCACGCCGATCGTATACATGGCGCCCGGGGCGGCCAACATCGGCATGTCGCCGCAGCGACGGGCGTTCTTCCTGTCGGC
>JBIOJL010000382.1:0-5944 GCA_044450885.1 Tepidisphaerales bacterium | reverse complement strand
CTCCTCGCCGGTCTTGAGGTACTGGTCAAACGTGTGGGCGATGATCTGGTCTTCCTTCATGCCGCCGAAGACCGGCTGAAACGGCACGCATTGCAGGAACGCCACCGGCATCTTCGTCGACGTCGCCACCATCGCGGCCATTCTCAAGTCCCCGGATTTGGGGTCGAGTTGTTCCCGCTCGCGCCCTTCGCGCCACGAGCCGCCGCCGATGATGAGCAGGGCGAGCGTGTTCTTCTCCATCGCGGCCGGCCGCACCATGACGAGCTTGTGTTTCCAGGCGATCCCCCGCCAGGTCTGCGACACCAGGTACAGTTCATCGTACTGGACCGGACTGTTGGCCGGGCTGCCGCCGATGCGCGACCAGGCGTAGCTCGGGTCCTTGGCGGCCACATAACCCGCCAGATCGGCGTACACCGAAACGCACAAGAAGCACGCCAACAACGCAGGCCAAAGCAGTTGTCTCATCGCTGGTCTCCTGTAGCTGTACCGATATCCGCCGATCATGCCGGTGCGTATTCTATTGACCCGCGCCGGCCGGCGATAGCCCGCCACGTGCGGTCCGGGACTGTGGGCAGGGCAAACGCGTGTACGGACATTGGCGAACTTGGATGGCCTCGGGGGGACAAGAATGTCCCCCACTCGGCCAACCAACGACAGGCAAGAATGCCTGTCCTACCGGATCCGTGGCTACACGCGATTGCCCTGGGACCGTGGGGTGTTCGTGCTGAGGTCGGCGTCGCCGCTTGTGCGATCACCTGTAGACAGCTTCGATGCTCACGTTGTCCCGGACATCGTGAAGGCGGACAGTTTCTTTGGCCGGATCGAAGTCATTCCACGGATTGCCATTCACGCGGACGCTCTTGATCGGCAGGGCCTGGGGATGTCGCAAGCGCAGCAGCACGGTTGCATCCGGCTGGCGCGACGGCATCTTTACCGTCGCCGTGATTCTCCCGTTGTCCACATCCGAGATGATCTCGTAGCTGACCATCCCGAAATGCGTGGGCGCGTTGGTCACCGATATTTTTCTGCCCTGTTCCAGCCAGCTTCGCGGCGTGGCTCTGGCCAGCCAGAGCGAGCTGCCTTCTTCCAGCAGCAGCATGCCCCGGAACCGCTCCAGGAAGCATGATTCCTCGTAGATCTTGTCGGGCGGACCGCCGGTGGTGTGCTCGCGGAAGGTGTACTCGCCGGGCATGATGTCCACGGCATATTGATTGAGCATCGAGCGGATGAAGTTCGGAGGATCATCGGCCGCCAGGTGGATATTGGCGTGGCGTTCCAGGCCGCACTGATATTGCCAACTGGCATGCGCGAACCAGTGCTTCTCCGGATCGAAGGCGGGCGTCCGGGCGTTGACCTTGGTGTTTTCAAGCAGCAGCCGGTCCTCCAGCACATCCAGATGACCCTGCACGCGCCGGTCCTGCGGCGAGAGCAGGCCGCTGGGGCTGATCAACGGGTCGGCCGACTGCACCGTGTCCCAGTAGATGGCGCCGACATGCCCCTGGCAGCGCCGCCAGCCCCAGGTGCCCGAGGCGAAGCCGCGAACGTAGGGGGCGAAGGGGATGAACGAGTGGTAGGTTCCGTCGCGAACGGGCACCACGGGCGTGAGTGCGATGGAGCGATCGACGGCCGCGAGAAGGTCCTTGCGGTATGCCTCAGCCTCGGCGGCCATCTTGGCGCCATCGGCCGGATCGATCAGGGCCAGCAGTTCGGCCATGCGCTTGACCGCCAGCCAGTAGTAGGCTTCGGATTCGTAGTATTGCATCTCCATGCGTTCGCTGTCCGGAGTGACGACGTGGGCCGGCTGAAGGCCGTTGCTCCAGAGGCGCTGTCCGCCGGGAACGATGCCGGCGAGCAGTTGTCGCTGGCGCAGGATCCACTGGGCGTCGGCCTTCATGCGCGGGGCGTTGGCCCTGAGCCAGTCCATGTCGCCGGTCAGTCGGAAGTGCTCGATGAGGGTGAACATGATGGCGCCGGGACCCATGGCGTGTACGCCGTCCATGTGCCCGCCGGCGCCGGGAATGCCCTCGGCGTGAGTCAGGCAGCCGTTGCCGTCGGAAAAGTGTCCGAGCGGCCGGTCGGCCAGCGCCCACGGATGATGCCCACCGGCCCCGGGTACGATCCTGGGCTGCATCGGCAAGCCCAGCCACTGGTCCAAGCCGTCGGCCGCCTCCTTGTGCATGCCCTGGAGGTCCAACGCGCGGAGGATCATGTACGTCTCGGACGAGAGGATACCGAAGGGATAGTCGTTGAAGTGCCATTTGCCGGCCGGGTCTTTGGCGGATCTCCGCAGGATGTGCCAGGCACCGAGTTTCCACTGGGCTGTCAGCCTGGCATCGGGCACGTCCACCTGCATCGGCGGAGCAAACTGTGGCGCGGGATGTGCCGGCAGCGCCTCGCCCGGGCGCATGGCGGCGACCGCTTGTTCCCAGGTCTGCTCGGGATGTTGGCGCACGGACTGCCGTATCGTCTTGAGTCCCCTGGCCTGGCGTTCCTTCACGAACTGCCTGGCAGTCGTGGCCACCGAATCCAGCTTGAAGGGAGGCTCCGACGGTGCCGGCGGCGGCGCTTGGGCAGCGATTGAGCAGAACCGCCACACGCCGGGATTGCCATGGGAGTCGGCGTGTGGATTGCCTTCGTGGATGCTGTCCACCGCGTCGTGTGCCAGGTCCCAGGTTCGGCGTTGGCCGCCGATTTCGGTGATCTTCAAGTCAATCAGCGTGGTGTCGCAGGCGTGATCGCCGCCCTTGGCGCCGACGGCCAGCATCAGAGCCCCGCCGGGTTCCACTGCAACATCGGACAATTTCTTTACGTCTGTGGCTGCCGGGAACGACTGGGAGCCGCCAGTGTTGATTGCTCCGTTCGCCAGGACCTGCCAAGTTGCGTCGCTCGCCTGCGCCACCGACCACTCGATGCCGTTGCCGCCTCTCGCGTCGCCCATGGCCACTTTGCCGTTGATGCTGACGCGGCCTTGGATCGGGCTGCGCCAGGCAACGGCCACATGCCGGTCGGGCGCCGGGTGCATCGCCACGCTGCGGGCAGGCACGGTCAGACTGCCGGCCGTGCCGGATTCATTGGTGGGGTTGACGCCGAACCAGGGCATGCCGTTGATCGCCCAGCCACGGACCTTGGGAACTCCGGGGAGTTCATCCACCTTCTGGTCCATCGTCTGCGTCGCGGGCACGGAAAGCTTCGGCGTTGCCGGCCCTGTCGCTGTCGGCGGTCCTGCGGTGGCGCGGACGAAGAAGCCGAATTCGGGCGCGAGGATCGGGCCCATTTCCAAATCGGACGCCTGGAACGAGAAGCTGCCGGATTTGGTCCACACCGTCAGGATCGTCCGTGCCACGTCCTCAGGTTGGGCGTGATACGGCCACACCCGCCGCCAGCGCGATGTGCCCATGTACAGCACGCTCAACTGCACACCCCGGCGCGCTTCGCCGCTACGGGCCGAGCGCCAGGCGCGCGCTCCGGTCATCGCCGTCGCCGCATCGCCGGCCAGCGGCTTGACGTCACCGATGATCCCGTCGTATGCCTCAATGCGTCCATCGTAGGCGAGCCCGGCTGTCGCGTCGTCAAAGCCCCATTCGATCTCCAGGTCCATTCGTTTCCACACTTCCGGGATGATCGCTCGCAATTCGGGAACGGCGAAGGCGGACGCATCCTTGTCGCCGCGCACGCCGGCCACCACGCCCCAGGTATCCACCGGGATCGAGTAGACATACGTGCGCCTGTCCGCCGACACATCAGGCTTTCCCGCCTCCTTGATGCTCCGGGGGTTCCACCAGGTATGCGCCGTGCCATCCGTGGCGTCGAAATAGGATAGGACCACTTGCTCGGGCGACGGCCGGTTGCTGGCATCCGCCGGCCACGACAGCTCGACCCGTCGCACCGGCCGCACCTCTTCCCACAGCGCCCCGCACAGCACCTTCTTGACCGCCGGGGCATTCACATCCACCGGTTTGTCAAACGGGAGGTTTGCATACTGCATCAGCAGGAGCCAACTCTCCGGCGGATTCTCCTCGGCCTTGCGGCCGGCCCGATAAGTGTACGCGCTCGAAGCAATATCGGCGGGCCGGCCTGCCAGCCTGACCAGGGCGTCGTCGTCAGTGTTTCCGGCCTTGGCCGCGTGGGCCAACGATGCCGACAGCAAGACCAAGGCAACTGCAA
This sequence comes from Tepidisphaerales bacterium, assembly GCA_044450885.1. Taxonomy (GTDB): domain Bacteria; phylum Planctomycetota; class Phycisphaerae; order Tepidisphaerales; family Tepidisphaeraceae; genus JANYKD01. The sequence continues at coordinate 1,780 of JBIOJL010000382.1, read as the reverse complement.
CGATGCCGTTCGCCGCCGATACGCAGGAGATTGTCGTAGTCTTCATTGCTTCCACCTTCAGGCACGCGGGTACTGTTTCGGAGCGGGCCGATCGGGGCGGGGCGGAACGAATGCGCACAGCCCGCACACGTACCTCTGATGCGCGGGCACGGACAATGTTAGGCATTGTGAAATAATAACCGTATCAATTCCGGATGTCCGATAAGACTTCGGATGACTGATGAACAGGACATTCGGCGGCGGTTCCGGCTTCTGAATCCGGCCTTGAACGAACGGACGCGGCGACTCTGGGCTGCGGCGGAAGCCAGGTCGCTCGGTCGCGGCGGCGTCAGTTCCGTCGCCCGCGCTACGGGTGTTTCCCGGCGGGCCATCGCCGCCGGCCTGCTGGAACTGGAAGACCGGCGGGCGCTGGCCAACGGGCGTATCCGCCGGGAAGGTGGAGGCCGCAAGCGGCTCACGCACGCCGACCCGCGACTGGTGGACAGCCTCGACCGCCTGGTGGAGCCGACGACGCGGGGCGATCCGATGTCTCCCCTGCGGTGGACCTGCAAGAGCGTCCGCAATCTGGCCGGGGAACTGACGCGGCGGGGGCATCCCGTCTCCTACCGCACCGTCGCCGCGATTCTGCACGACATGGGCTACAGTCTGCAATCCAACCGCAAGAGCACCGAGGGGTCTGACCATCCCGACCGGGACCGGCAGTTTCGCCATATCGCCCGGCGCGTGCGGGAAGAGCAGTCGGCCGGCAATCCGGTCATCTCGGTCGACACCAAGAAGAAGGAGCCGGTCGGAAACTTCAAGAATTCCGGCCGGGAATGGCGTCCCAAGGGCCGGCCGGCGCAGGTTCGGGTCCATGATTTTGTCATCAAGGAACTGGGCAAGGTGGCGCCGTACGGCGTGTACGATCTGGCGGCCAATCGCGGCTGGGTGAACGTCGGCATCGACCACGACACGGCCGAGTTCGCGGTGGAGAGCATCCGCTGGTGGTGGAGAACGGCCGGCCGGCGTTCATACCCCAAGGCCCGGCGGGTGCTGATCACCGCCGACGGCGGGGGCAGCAATGGTTATCGGGTGCGGCTGTGGAAACGGGAATTGCAGAAGCTGGCCGACGAGACCGGCCTGGAGGTCTGCGTCTGCCATTTACCGACTGGCACCAGCAAGTGGAACAAGATCGAGCACCGGCTGTTCAGCTTCATCACCAAGAACTGGCGTGGCCAGCCCCTGCTGAGCCACGCGGCCATTGTGAACCTGATCGCCTCGACCCGGACCGCCGCGGGGCTGCGCGTGACCTGCCGGCTGGACATGCGGTCGTATCCCTCCGGCGTGAAAGTCAGCGACGAGGAGATGGCCGCCCTGCAAATCACCCCCGCTTCATTCCACGGCGAATGGAACTACACCATCCATCCACGCCGGAAAACCCCGCGACATTGAGATGGTTATTTTTTCACACTGCCTTACCGGCTGACCGGGCCGATGATCGCCGCGCTGATCATTGGCGCCATGGGCGTGGCCGGGGCCTTCGCGTTCAATGCCGCCACGTTCCTGCCGCTGCTGATGGCCCTGGTGATCGCGATCCCCAGCATCCCGGCATCACGGCGCACGGCAACCGGTCCGATCCACCACGAAATCCGCGAGGGGCTGAGATTCGTGTGGACGCGCCCCGGTACGCGGCGGCTGACGATCATGGGCCTGGTCTTCATGTTCCTGGCAGCGCCGCTGCAGGGGCTGCTGCCGGTGTTCGCCCAGCGCGTGCTGGGGGGCGGGCCGATGCTCTTCGGGG
>JBIOJL010000381.1:0-5965 GCA_044450885.1 Tepidisphaerales bacterium | reverse complement strand
TTCTACAAGATCACCGAAATGAGCGTTCGCAAGGGCAAGGAACCGTGGCAGAAGGTGCCTCCGTATCTCGAAGTCATCAACATCGGCACCCGCGCCGCCGTGATCTTCTCTCCCATCGACCTCTCCTGCGGCTGGGACGCCAACGCCCACCCCATCGAGGGCGGTATCCTCTATGCTCAGGACGATGCGCTCAAGCTTGGCTCGAACATCATGACCTATTGCCTGGCTGAGTATCAGTACGGCCGGTTCTTCGCCAACCAGAAGATCTATCACCAGGCGTCCGACGCCACCCGCGACCAGCTCGTGCTCGGGCAGATCATGCACAACGGCGACTGGGACCCGACACCCCACGGCCTGCCCAACCTGCTCAAGAACATCGACCAGAGCACCACGCTGCACGTGCAGTTCAAGCGCATCGCCGTCGACCCCGAGAAAGGCGACATCTTCAGCTTCCCCGTGCTCTACATGACCGGCCAGCGCAAGTTCCAGTTCAACGACGCCACCCGCAAGCGCCTGCGTGAATACCTCGACAACGGCGGCGTGATGCTCGTCGATTGCGCCGTCGGTTCCAGCGAATTCGACACCGCCTTCCGCGCCGAAATCAAGGAGATCTACAAGGACCGCCAGCTCAAGCAGCTTGCGGCCAATCATCCGCTGTTCAACTTCATCAACGACACGCGCAGCGTCCAGCTCGCCCCGCTGGCCAGGACGTTGTTCGGCAACATCGCCCAGCCGCGGCTCGAGGTGGTCGAAGTCGACGGGATGCTGCCGGTGATCTACTCTCGGCTGAGCATGAGCGCCGGCTGGGAACAGCTCCCGCGCGCCTACAACGTGGGCTACGCCGACGACGACGCGGTCAAGCTCGGCGTCAACGTGCTGATGTACGTGACTTCGCACTGACCATCACGACTGCGACAGCGCCGCTCGGACCTTCTCCAGCAGCGCCGGGATGCGGAACGGCTTCTGCAGGATCGAAATGTCACCCACCGAACCGGCATAGGCGGCGAGGTCGGCCTCGACGTAGCCGGAGATGAAGATGGCGGGCAGGCCCGGGCGCATCTCGTAGACGCGGCGGTGCAGTTCGCGGCCGTTCATTTCGGGCATGACCATGTCGGTAAGCAGGAGGTGAATCTCCAGGCTGCGGTCGGAGGCGATGCGGAGGGCGTCGGAGGCCGAGGTGGCCACGATCACCCGGTAGCCGGCATCGCGGAGGATGTTGCGGATCAATTCCCGGACCATGGCTTCGTCGTCGGCGACCAGAATCGTGGTGTTGGGAACGGCCTCGGTGAGGCTGGAAACGCGCGGGGAGGAAGCGGTTTCGGTTTCGTCGCAGGCCGGGAGATAGATGCGGAAGGTGGCTCCGTTGCCCGGCGAACTGAAGACGTCCATGTGTCCGCCGTGCTGCTTGATGATTCCGAAGGCGGTGGCGAGGCCCAGGCCGGTTCCCTTGCCGGGGGGCTTGGTGGTGAAAAAAGGCTCGAACGCATGCCGAAGCGTTTCGGGTGTCATGCCCGTGCCGGTGTCGGAGACGGAAAGCAGAACGCAGGGGCTCGGGGGCAGGCCGCAATTTGCGGGCGGCACACTGAGGTTGGAGGTTTCGATGGTGAGCTTGCCGCCGGTCGGCATGGCGTCGCGGGCGTTGACGGCGAGGTTGAAGACGACGTGTTGAAGCTGGCCGGCGTCGGCGCGGACGTTGGCAAGATTGCCTTCAAGCCGCAGGACGATCTCGATGTGCTCTCCGATCAGGCGCGTCAACAGCCGTCGCCAGATTTCGATTTCGCGGTTGAGGTTGTGGACCCGGACCTCCAGGACTTGGTTGCGGCTGAAGGCCAGGATGCGGCGGGTCAAATCGCGGGCGCGTTCGACGGCGGTGAGGACTTCCCGCAGTGGCGCGGCGGGGGGCAAGCCGGGATCGATCTGCATCATGGCAAGTTCCGCAAAACCCCCGATGATGGTGAGCAGGTTGTTGAAATCATGTGCCATGCCGCCGGCGAGGTTGCCCAGGCTGTCGATCTTCTGCGCCTGGAGGAGTTGACGTTCCACGGCCGCCTTCTGCTCTTCGGCCTTCTTACGTTCCGAGATGTCGCGGAAGAAGACCGAGACGCAGTTGGGGGCCGTCTGCACGGCGTTGACTTCGAAAACGCCGGAGATGCCGCCGGCGTCGTAGGAAAACTGATCGAGCATGAAGGGATGCCCGGTGGTGGCCACGCGGCGGTACTCCCTGGGGATGTCCGTGCCGGCCAGGGCAGGGAATGCCTCTTCCAGCGGCTTGCCGACGAACTGCCGGTTCTCGAAGTTCAGGATCCGTTCCGCCGAGCGATTGCCGCCGGCGAAGATCAGGCGCCCGTCGGGCTCGAGGGTGTAGGTGTGAACGCCGAAGGGGGCGTTGTCGAGGATCATCTGCAGGCGCAGGCGGTTGTCGGCCAGGGCGGCGCTGGCCTGTCGCCCCTGGAGCGTCAGCGCGGCGACGAGCAGCGCGGGGAGCGCCATGAAGAGCAACGAATACTGAAGCGAGAGGATATCCGGCGGAAGAGTCTCGCTGGCAAACGGCCCGTGCAGCGTGAGCGTGTTCCACAGCGCGACGGAACTCAGCGTGAAAATCGCCGCGGATGCGCCGCGCGGGCCGAAACGCGTGGCGGCCCAGATGAGGACGGCCAGCGGCGCATAGAGGATGGGCGGAAAACCGGAAATGATGTGTTCAGACAGGCGGAAGACGCCCAGCCCCACCGCCAGGACGGATGCGGCAAGCACGCCGCCTTCGACGAACGTCTTGCCGGTAATTCTGCGGGGAAAGCGGGCGGCCGGCGTCAGCAGGGTGAGCAGCAGGGGGGTCGCGGCGATGTGCGTGGTCATGCCGTACATGCGCCAATTATTCCACGCGGTCCAGAAGCTGGCGACCGGGTCCGCGTGCCGTATCATGAAAGCAGCGGGGATCGCGGCGATGGCCGGCGCTGCGACGGCTGCAACGCCGATGTAAGCCACCGTCCCGCGCAACGTGTCGAAGCAACCGCTCCTGGTGATCAAGCGAAGCACGCCCCCGGCAATGATGGCCTGCGTGATATTCGCCAGGTAAAAAGTGCAGGACAGCCCGGCGGGAATCCCGTGGGCGGACTCGGCGAGGATCTGGGCCGCCAGGCCCGCAGCCAGTGCAAAGCCGATCCGGCCGGTCGGCCAGAGCAGCACCGCAGCCAGCAGGAGCGAGTTGGGCAGCCACCAGGCGGAGACGTGCTGGGGTCCGGTGCTCAGGGCGAGACTGATGATGGCCGCGAGGTAGTAACAGAAGAAGAAGATGAGGATGTCGAGCCACGCCTGGCCGGTGCTCGGCGCCCACCAGCCTTGTTCGCGGCGGGATAGTGCTGGCGACACGTTTAAGGACTCGAACATGGTGGTATACACGGTTGCGGCGCGTGGCCACCAACGCCCGCGCCGATCGTGCGTTTGCATTTGCACATTCGGGAGCGCGTCTGGCCGCGAAAGCCGATAAATCCGACCGCTAACAGCATACGCGAAGTCCTGGGTCGGATTAAAGCCTTAATCTGAAAGATTCGATGGGGTAGTGTCACTCTGGTCTGGACGAGCGGCCATTGGCCGCTATCCTGCACGACGCGATCCGCCAGAGGCGTGACCATCGTCCCGGAGGGCCGTGCTCCGTGCGGCCGCGGTCGTGCAGAAGCACGACCCTCCCGAACCTGTGGTCACGCCCTCCGCCAGGGCGTGAGATCCCGGCGAGACAGGCTTAACTCATGTTGACGTATAGACTAATGGTCTGTGTGGTGGTGTGTCTGGCCGCAGGCTGGTCTGCTTCGGGGCAGGTGCAGAGCCTGAAGGTTGATGGCACGCGTTTTGTCGTGAACGGCAAGCCGCTGCGGTTATGGGGCGTGCGGGTGGCCGGTGCCGCAAATCGCGAGGAGTACACCTCCGAACTCCTCAACAGCTTGGAGACCCTCAAGAAGAACGACATCAACGCGCTGGTGGTCTACTACCAGGGGTCCACCGGGCAGAGCCTCAAGACATTCTCCGGCGACGGCAAGTCGTTTGCCGAACCCGGCGTTCACCAGCGGATGCTGAAGATCATCGAGGCCGCCAGAGCGAAGGACATGCTGGTGATCGCGGGATTGTTCTTTCCCCGCCGGATGGGAAGTGACGGGCAGGATCCGAAGCTCGATTCGCGCGAGGCCTACATCCAAGCCACGCGGCTGGTGGCCTCGCAACTCAAGGACTGCCCGAATGTGATCCTCTCGATTGCCCACGAACCAGGACGGGCGAACTGGCTGAGCGCGCCCATCAAGTGGACGCCGGAGGATGCGCTGGCGTGTCTGGAAACCGCGGCGTCGGCCGCGCCCAACCTGCCGCGCGGGTGCGGCGGCAGCGAGCACGCGCTGAACGCGGTCGTGGCGGCCAGCGATCTGGCAACGGTGATCCTGCACAGCGAGGCCGGCGTCGAACCGCCCAAGTTTCCGCAGAACAAGCCGTCGGTGAACATCTGTCTCTTCGGCCGCGATTCGGGCGGGCGCGACACCCAGGGCGCCTGGAGCGATCCCGACAAACGGCGGTTCTACGCGGCCATGGACAAGTACCTGGGGTCGGAGCGGGACCACCTGGTGGCCCACTTCCAGGGATGGACCGAAGGCGGCATGGACCTGAAGAGGAATCGCTTTGACCTGGGCGGCGCTGGCACGGCCAAAGACCCGGGCCTTGCGTGGTATTTTGATGCGCTCAATGACCGGCTGCATCCCCTGGTGCGGCCGGCGACGGGGACCAGGCCCGCGGGCGGGAAGAGCATATTCGATCCGTGACTGCTCCGTCAGCGCCGTGGTGTGACTGACCCGGGAGGGCCGCAGTCCCCCGCGGCCATCTGTAGCCGCGATCGCCGATCGCGGTCCCGGTCGTGCAGAAGCACGGCCCTCCCGGATTTGTGGGCACGCCCATCAACCCAGGGCAATCGCGCGTAGGCACAATTCGGTAGGATAGGCATTCTTGCCTGTCATTGGATGGCCGAGTGGGGGACATTCTTGTCCCCCCGAGGCCATCCAAGTTCTTCGATGCCGCTACATGCAATCGCCCTGCCCATCAACCGGACTTCCCTCCCCGGTTCTGTTTACCTGCCGGGATCGCGAGGTATTGTAGTCGGCATGCGATCCACATTTACGCTGCTACTGGTACTCGTCGGCCGGTGTGTGCTGGCGGCCGAGCCGAGTGTGCTCACCAGCGAGTTCATCTACGAGAACGCGCCGTATCCGCAATGCCACGCATCCACCATCGCGCAAACGCCGGCCGGGTTCGTGGCGGCGTGGTTTGGCGGCACGGGGGAGAGCAAGCCCGACGTCAACATCTGGTCGTCGCGCCTGGTCGACGGCAAGTGGACCGCGCCGGTTTCGGTGGCCGACGGCGTGCAGAGCGACGGCAAGCGATATCCCTGCTGGAACCCGGTGCTCTTCCTCCCCATATCAGGCCCGCTCATGCTCTTCTACAAAGTCGGCCCCAGCCCCGGCAAATGGTGGGGCATGCTCCGCACCAGCGACGACAGCGGCACGACCTGGGGCGAAGCCCGCCGTCTGCCGGAGGGGATCATCGGGCCGATCAAGAACAAACCGGTGCAACTCGCCGACGGCACGATCCTCTGCCCCACCAGCACCGAGCACGACGGCTGGCGCGTCCACTTTGAGCGCAGCGCGGATGGGGGCAAGACGTGGACCGCAACGGAGCCCATCAACGACGGCAAGAGCATCGGCGCCATCCAGCCGAGCATCCTGTTCCATCCCGGCGGCAAGCTCGAGGCCATTGGCCGCACCCGCAGTGGCCGGCTCTTTGAAACTTGGTCGGCCGACGGCGGGCTGACTTGGAGCCCGATGACGCTCGGCGTGCTGCCCAACCCCAACAGCGGCATCGACGCCGTCACGCTCAAGGACGGCCGGTTTCTGCTGGCGTACAACCACATCGGCAAGGACCCCGGCCTGTTCGGCGG
>JBIOJL010000380.1:0-5974 GCA_044450885.1 Tepidisphaerales bacterium | reverse complement strand
GTGTCCAAACGACGATGCCCCCTCGACGGCCAACGACGCATTCAGTGCGGCTTCCATGCCGGCTCCTTTTCCATAAACCACGGGCCTCCAGCCCGTTATGCCGGCGCGGATTGTACCAAAGATGTGGGTAAACTTGAGGCTGAAGCCGGTACTCCGAACAATCACAGTTCCGCCGCATCCCATCCTTCTCCATAGTCGAGCACCGGGTATTCGCGCCAGATGTTCGCGGCCGTCTCGCGCCCGACCTCGCCGAGATAATCGGCCGCGCTGCTCCATGGCCAGTCCGTCCACTTCTCAACGTAACCATGGCGCACCGGATTATGGTGAACGTAGTTCAGCGTGGCCCAGAAGTGCCGTTCCGAACGAATTTCGCGCTCGACCGCGCGAAAGAAGAGCTGACGGCCGCGGGCGTTATCGTCCGTGTTCCATGCGTGCGACGTTCGCCCGTGGAGTCTGCCCAGGTTGCGGATGAGAAGCAGAACATCGGGTGCTTCCACCAGGGCGTGATAGTGATTGGGAAGGACACACCACGCGAAGGCTCTGGTATCAGCGGCGGTGAAGTTGGCCAGCAGGGCGTCGGTAAATGAGTCCATACGCTCTGGCGTTGAGCCGATGAATGGCTGGTGTTCGAAGCATGCGGCGGTCATGTGGTAATGGCTGGTCGTGAGGCTGGCGCAATGCGGAGGCGAATGCCACGGTCGCCGACGGATTTTGCGCGCAGCCAGTACTTCCCGCCGATCTTGTGGTGTCAGCTTGCGCCACAGATATGGGGGCATGTTGGGAGTACCGCCTTCAGGCGGTCTTGTTTCATATTCAGACCGGCTAAAGCCGGTACTCCGAACAGCCGGCTGAAGCCGGGACTCCGAACGACCGGCTGAAGCCGGGACTCCGAACGGCCGCCTGAAGGCGGTACTCCGAACGACCGGGACTCCGAACAGCCGGTACTACGAACGACCGGTACTCCGAACTCACTGCGACAGCTTCTTGTAGTACTCCTTCAACGCCTCCGACCACGCCGGCGGGAGCTGGCCGTTGGTGATGTCGTTGATCTCGTCTTCCATCTTCCTCGACAACTGCGGGCTCGTGTCCTTTTGCAGGTGGACCTGGCCGGAGAGCATCATCCGCGACTCGGCCATCTTGTCGAGCACGATGTCCTTGCGCCGCATGGCGTTGTTGTAGCGGTTGGACTTGATGTCCGACTCCAGCCGGCGCATGTTGGCGATGGCTTCCATCAGCTTGAAGTTGTCGTACGGCGCCGCTTTGCGGTCGAGTTGCAGTTTTTCCATCTTGTTGCGCAGCTCGGCCTGCTTGCCCTTCAGCCGCTCCATCTTGTCGGACAGGTCCTTCGGGGGCACGGGGCCTTGCAGGCCCTGGCCGGCCTGGCCGCCGATCTTGCCGCCGCCGGTGGCGCCGCCGGTGGGGTCCTTGCTCTCATCCTTCACCTGCCCCTGCTGGAACGGCGTGGGGTCGAGGCGCGTCGGCGTGTTGCGGCCGCCCTTGCCGGAGGTGGTCTCCTCGACCATTTCGCCGGAGGATTTGCCCTGCCGGCCTTCGCCCGACCGGCCGTTCATTTCGTTGTTGTTGGGCAACTGGTTGCCGGTCACGCCCTTGGCGGTCATGTTGGCGATCGGTCCGTCGGCCGCGTCCCAGCCGGCGCCCTTGTCCATCGAGTCGGCCCAGTTGGCGGCCGTGTCTTCCATCTCGTCGAAAAGATCCTCCTGCTGCTCCAGCAACTCGCCGACCATGTCCTCGAGTTCCTTGGGCAACTCGGGCATGGGCAGATCGGTCTTGCCGATGGGATCTTCCTGGTTCCACTTCTGGCGGTCGGGCTCGTTCATCAGCCACTTTTCCAGGTTCGACTCGATCTCCTTGGCCTTTTCCAGGCCCATTTCCTCGGCCGGGATCGCCATCTCGACCGCCTCCTTCTTCAGCGCATCCTTGGCCATGGTCACTTCGGAATAGACCTCGAGCATTTCCTTCAGCAGCGACGCGTTGGCCATGTCCTGCTCGGCCAGCTTCGAGAAGTCGGCAATCTTCTCCTGCATGAACGCGTCCATCTTTTCCTGGGCCTGCTTGAGTTCTTCCAGCAGCTTCTTGTCGTCGGTGTCGTAGTTGTCCACCGGCTTCTTGGCCAGGCTGGCGGTGGCGTCGAGGATGCGTTTTTCTTCGGTAATGAACTTTTTCAGGGCCTCGTCGAGGTCCTTGAATTTCTCCAGCGGATTGTCGAGATTGCTGCCCTTCTTGCTGGGCTGCGTGGTCGGGGCCTGCGGGTTGTTCAGCCGCGAGAGCATCGCCTCCAGCATGTCGATGATCCGCCGCTGCCGCGATTGCAGTTCCTTGTTCTGCTTGACCTGTTCCTCGGCCACCTTCTCCGTGTTGATGGCCTGCGAAATGTCGATGGCTTCCCTGGCCGGGCTGGCGGCCAGAACCAGCAGCGTCTTCTGCACGATCTTGTCTTCCGGGTCGAACTGGAACGTCTCGGCCGTGCCGACCATCATGGTGCGCAGCTCGGTCTGGCCGGTGTTGATCTGCGGCATGGTTTCCGCGCCGGGCTTCCAGGCGACGGCCTTGGAGTGCAGCGCCTGTTGCTTTTCCAGCATCTCGCGGAGCATCTGCCGCAGCTTGTCGAACTGTTCCTTCTGTTCCTTGGCGATTTCCTCGGGGTCGCGGAACTTGATCTCGTAGATCGGCGATGTCGTGGTCTGCGGCCCGAGATCCTTCGACGATGTCGGCGCACCCGGACCGCCGTTGAGCAGCGATGCCAGGCTGCGGTTGTCGGTCGCCTCCACCTGCACCTTGATCGACTTGCCATGCACGCGCACCTCGGCCGGCACATCCAGCACTTTCGCAAGCTGGAACACCGTGCCGTCGATCTTCTGTTCAAACACCGGCGCCAGCGGCGCATCCGGGTTGGTGGACATGAGGATGCGGCAGTTCGTCAGGCCGATGTCGTCCTTGAGGATGGCCGACAGTTTCAGTTCGGCCTTGGGCGCAACGGGCGTGTCCTGCGTGGGCCACTTCATCTCGATCTGCGGGGCGGCGTCCTTCGTGCAATTGATGTGCAGCGACGGGTCGGGCAGCTTGGCGATCACCTGGCCGTTCTCGTTGAACAACGCGGCCACATCGCAGCCGGTCATGACGATGAAAGTGCCGGCAAAGCGCGTGCCGCCGGGCTGGGTGCTCATGACGGCCGGTTCGTTCTGGTCGAGTTGCATCAACGCCGACTTCACCGGGACGTCGATGCTGACGGTCATCTCCACCTTCGAGCCTTCGACCACGGTGACGGGGCTGCGGGCGATGTCGTCGGGCTTGAGCGTGAGCGTCTGTGCCGGCCGCTGGGTGTACGTCGGCGGCGTGATCTGCAGCACGAGTTCCTGGAGCTTGACCTGCTTGACGACGTTGACGGTACACCATTCGGATTCGGAGTCGCCCACCTCGACGCGGAAGCGCAGGGCCTCATCCACGTGATCGAGGCGATAGGTGTAGCGGAGCTGGTCCTCGGGGGTAATTACGGGCGTGAGGTCGGCCGGCTTGACCAGATTGTTCTCGAAGACCAGGTGGGCGGTGGGCAGCCCCTTGTCAGGGTCTTCGGCCAACACGCGGATTTCCAGCGGCTGGCCCACGACCAGGGTGACTTCCTTGGGCAGGACTTCGATGAGGCGAATCTTGCCGATCTTGGCGACGAATTTCGCGGGGTTGAACATTTGTTGCCAGCCGCGCTGCAGGGCGTAGCGGCTGGCGGGAATCACGAAGAGGATCAGCGCCACGAGCAATGCGGCGCAGAGGCGCACGAACGGGCGGTTCAGGTCGCGAACGCTGACGGCGCTCTGCAGGGGCGCCGTGCGCGAGGTGGAGAGGATTTCGTCGAAGATCAGCGAGAGCCAGGGTGAGTCCTTGATGTCCTGGGTGTGGGCGAGGAGGACGCTGTTGGTCAGCCCGTTGTGCAGGTTGGGGATGCGCGATTCGATCAGGCGGGCCACCTCGACCGGCCGCGGGTGGAGCAGCAGCGGGCGGACGATCCAGTAGACCGCCGAGGCGGCCATCCAGCCGATCCAGGCGTAGAGCGCCAAGTGGGCGATCTTGCCGGCGCCGGCCGCCCCGGCGATGACCGCCGCCGCGAGCGATGCGATGATGGCGGCAAAGGCCCAGAGAATGGCGCCGCGGACGATGCGCAGGCCGCGGTATTTCTGTCCGATGAGATCGAGCTGGTCTTCGATCATCAGATACGAAGGATGCTGAGTGAGTTGGCTCATATCGGCTCCTGCGAGCAAACGTACAGCGTCAAACGCCCGGCCCTCCGACGGTCCGGCGAGCGCATACTGTCTCCCGCCCATATCGTCCTAAGTAATGTACACCAAAGCAAATGGAATATTGCCGGAATACGGAATGACGAAACGCGAAATTCGAATGACGAATGAGACGGACACGGCCGTCAGCCCCATAGGGAATGGCGAATGGCGCGCGACCATTCTTCCGGGAATCCGCATTTCGTAGCACGGGCGTCTCGCCTGTGTCGTGTCGGTACTCCGACACCCTGTCGTTGCCCGGAAAAATGGGCAACCCTCGCGAATGTGGTTTTGTCATATTCCTTGACACAAAACCGCGCGGTCGCGTATCCTCCCGTCATGTCATCCCGAACCACCATGAGCATCTCCCTTCCGGCCGTCCTCAAGGAATGGGTCGACATGCGGGTCGAAACCTGCGGCTACGGCACGGCCAGCGAGTACATCCGCGAGATGATCCGCCGCGAACGCGAGGACTTCGTTCCCGGCGGCAACACCCCGGAAAACCGCCGGCGCATCCATGCCCGGATCGAGGAAGGCTGGCGACAGTCGGAGCAAGGACTCGGCCGCGACGGCGCGGAAGTCTTCGCCGAAGTGCGGCAACGTCTGCAAAAGGGAACCAAAAGCCGTCAGTTGCGAAAGACGGGAACTGCCCGATGAAGCGATATCACCTGATGCCTGCCGCCGCTCAGGATCTGCTCAGTATCATCGAGTACATCGCCGGCGACAGCCCCGAAGCCGCAGGCCGCGTGCTCGACAAGATCGAAAAGGAACTCGCCAGACTTGCCGAGTTTCCCGGCTTGGGGCACAAACGAGAAGACCTGACCGACCGCCCCGTTCGCTTCTGGACCATCCATCGCTATCTCGTGGTCTATCAGCCGGATCGAGACCCGCTGGAGATACTCCGAATCCTCCACGGCTCCCGTGATGTGCGTTCAGAACTGGCCGGCCTCTGATTGCCGGCGAGCGGATCCTCTTGTGATGCATGGGGCTGACGGCCTATGTTGACTCTCTCACTCCTGTTCATCGTGGCCCTGGTCTCGGGGTATGTCGATGCCATCGCCGGCGGCGGCGGGCTGCTGACCGTGCCGGCGCTGATGCTTGTCAATTTGCCTCTCACGACGGCCTTCGGCACCAACAAGGGACAGGCGGTGTTCGGGGTGGCCAGTTCGCTGTATCGCTACGCGCGCTCGCCCCTGCTCGATCGGAGGCGGGCGGTGGTGTCGTTTGCGGCGGGGTTTGCAGGGTCGGTGATCGGGACCGTCGCGGTGATCTATCTCGGCTCGCGATTCGAGCCGTATCTCCGGCCGGTGGTCATGGTGCTGCTGGCGTCGGTGGCGCTGGTGATGCTGTTTCAGCGGCTGCCGGACCATGTCGAAGCCGGCCGGCATCGGACCTGGGCGCTCGTGCTGCTGGTCGCGGCCAGCCTGGGGTTCTACGACGGCTTCTTCGGGCCGGGCACGGGCATGTTCCTCATCATGGCGTATGCGTGGCTCTGGCGCGAGGCGCTGGACCGGGCCAGCGCCAATGCCAAGGTCGTGAACTGCGCCAGCAACCTGGGCTCGATGCTGACGTTCCTGGCCCGCGGGCTGATCGTCTGGCACTATGCGATCCCGATGGCGGCCGGACAACTCATCGGCGGCTGGCTCGGGGCCCACACCGTGGTCACCGGCGGGCGGAAGGTCGTGCGG
>JBIOJL010000379.1:0-6008 GCA_044450885.1 Tepidisphaerales bacterium | reverse complement strand
GAGCGGAAATACCCTGCGCGGCCGCCTGCTGCGCGCATTCCTGCCGTCGACGTTGTTGATCGTGCTCATCGGGGGATGGACCGATGTCGCGTTTGGGGAGCGCTGGGCGACGAATCCGGCTCTGTCGCACTCGCTGACGGCACTCGCCGGCTGCGGCTTGATGGTCGCCATCATTGGCTGGATCGCCCGCAGCCTTGGCAACAGCCTCGAGCAGGCACAGGCGCGAGCCGACAGCCTGGCGCGACTGCCCGACGAGAATCCCTGTCCGGTGCTGCGGGTGACGCCCCAGGGCCAGCTCCTCTACGCCAACGGAAGCAGCCAGCCGTTGCTCCAGTGCTGGAACTGCGTGGAGCCCGGCCAGTGGTTGCCGGAGGCGGAGCGCCGGCGGGTTGCCGAGGCGTTCGCCCACAGCGGCAGCCAGGACCACGAGGTTGCGTGCGGAAACTTAACTTACGCGCTGGTGTTGGCCCCCGTACTGGACATGGGCTACCTGAGCATTTACGGGTGCGACATCACCATGCGCGTATACGCGGAAGAGTCGCTGCGGCGCAGCGAAGAGCGGTATCGGGAACTCTTCGAGAGTTCCCATGACGCCATCATGACCCTGGAGTCGCCTTCCTGGAGGTTCACCTCCTGCAATGCCGCCACGTTGGCAATGTTCGGCGTGAACAGGCGGGAGGACTTCGAGGCCCTGGGACCCTGGGACGTCAGCCCGCGGCGCCAGCCCGACGGCCGCGATACCGCCGACAAGGCCAGGGAAATGATCGAAACGGCCCTCTGCAAGGGCTCCCACTCTTTCGAGTGGACACACAAGCAGGTTCACGGCGCGGAGTTTCCCGCCGCCGTTCAACTGACCCGGATGAAGCGCGAAGGCCGCATCATCCTCCAGGCCACCGTCAGGGACATCACCGAGCAGAAACGCGCGGAAAAGGCGCTCCGCGACAGCGAAGCCCGCGTGCGCGCCATCACCGACTCGGCCCAGGATGCCATCCTGATGATGGACCCGCAAGGCCGGATTTCCTACTGGAACTCGGCCGCCGAGCACATTCTCGGGTTCACGGCGGATGAATCGATCGGGCAGACGCTTCACGAACTCATCGTACCGGACCGGTATCACGCGGCGCACGCCGGGGCAATGCCCGAGTTTCGGCACAGCGGCCGGGGCGGCGCCATCGGCAAGACCCTGGAACTGCACGCCCTGCGCAAGGACGGGCGGGAGATCAACGTCGACCTGTCGCTGTCCGCGGTGCGGATGGAGGACGGGTGGCACGCGGTGGGCATCGTACGCGACATCACCGAGAGGAAACAGGCCGAACGGGCGTTGCGGGAGAGCGAGGAACGCTATCGTTCCCTGTTCGACATGGAGTCGGACGCCATTTTTCTGGTTGACAACGAGACCGGCCGGATTCTGGAAGCCAACTCCGCCGCCTCGGCATTGTATGGCTACAGCCGGGAGGAATTTCTCGTCCGAAAGAACACCGACCTCTCCGCCGAGCCGGAAGAGACGCAACAAACAAGCCGCTCCTCCCATGTCGCCACCGATAATCGCGTGACGGTTCCCTTGCGGATCCACCGAAAGAAGGACGGCAGCGAATTCCCGGTGGAGATGACCGGGCGCTTCTTCACCTGGAACGGGCGTCCCGTCCATATTTCCGCCATCCGCGACGTCACCGAGCGCCAGCGGGCGGAGTCGGCCGAGCGGCAGCGGCGGACGTTGGCGGAGGCCGTCCAGGCCATGGAGGGCGTGTTGGGCGTGATGGGCCACGAGCTGCGCACGCCGCTGGCGGCCGTCCGCGGCATGGCCGAGTTCCTCGTGGCCGAGGGCAGCCAGGCGGCCGGCGCCGAAGGGTTCCTCAAGTCGATCCACGACCAAACCGTGCGCATGGCGGAGATGGTCAACAACATGCTCGAGGCCGCACGGCTGGACAGCGGTCTGGCCCAGTGGAACTTTGCCGGCGTCGCCCTCGGTGCGGTCTGCGACGAGGCACTGGGCGTCGTGCGCCCGCTGATCGATCCGGGCCGGGTGAATCTGAGCCACTCGGTCGACCCGCCGGAGCTGAGCATGACCGGCGACAGCGACGCCATCCGCCGTCTGATCATCAATCTGCTCACCAACGCCGCCAAGTACACGACCGAAGGTTCGATCGCGGTGGCGCTGGGCCCGACTTCCCGGGCGGGACGGCCGTATGTGGAATTGCGCGTCCGGGACACCGGAGAGGGCATACCTCCCGAGCACCTGAAGAAACTCGGACAGGCTTTTGCGTTAAACAGCGGCGTGGTCGGCGGCGACCACGTCAAGGGCTCGGGGCTGGGGCTGGCCATCTGCCGGGGCATCGTCGCCGCCCACGGGGGAAGCATCAGCGTGGATTCCGCGCCGGACAAGGGCTCGACGTTCACCGTTCTTCTGCGGGCCGACCTGACGGATCCGGTGCAACATCCCGAGCATCTCCAGATCACCCGCGAGGTGACGATATGAAGACCATACTTGTTGTCGATGACATGGCGGTCTTCCGCGAGCCGATCGCGGTGGCCTTGAGGGCCAGGGGGTACGACGTGGTGTGTGCGGCCGATGGCGAGGACGCCCTGCTCCTCATGGGAAAACAGGTCCCGGACCTGGTGCTGCTGGACATCGGCATGCCGCGTCTCGATGGATTGGCGCTGATGCAGCGCATGAAGGCCGATCCGCGCTGGGCTGCGATCCCGGTCATCTTCCTGACGGCCCTGACCACGAAGCAGTATGTCGTTCAGGCCGCCAAGCTCGGCGTTCAGGACTACCTTCTCAAGTCGCAGTTTTCCTTGCGCGAGCTGTATGAAAGGGTGGCCAGACGGCTTGCGGACGACGACCCGGCAGAGGCCGCTCATCCGGTTGCCGCACCTTCGGCACCCGCCGGCCCAGCCGCGGCTCCCGCCAACACCAGCGCCCCGCCAACCGTCCGCATCACGTCTTCCGCGGCCTGCGCCCCGCCGACCGTCCGCATCACGTCTTCCGCGGCCTGCGCCCCGACCGTGCCGCCCTCCTTGCCGCAAAACGGCCAATCACCGTCCCAGCCCACACCCGCCAGGCCCGCTGCCGATTCGCCGGCCCCGGTCGCGCCCGTTGCAAACGACGGTACACGGAAATCCGCGGTGGTTCCCGAGGTCTCCAGCGCCTCGCCGCAGCCCCGCGCCCCGTATCTCCCGGCGCCCGAGGCGCCGCCACCGTCGTTGGAGGCGATCAAATCGCTGCAACCGATCATGGGACACGACGAGTTCAAGGACCAGTTGAGCCAGTGCGAACAGATCAAGGCGTTCTCCCCGATCGTGGCGCAAGTGATGAAGCTGGCCAACAATCCCCGCTGTTCGCTGGACAAGGTCGTGCGCGCCATCAACCAGGACAACGCCATCACTCTCAAGATACTCAAGCTGGCCAACTCCGTCGTCTATTCGCGCGGCGAGCCGGTGGACTCGGTGCAGATGGCGGTCAGCCGCATCGGCATGGACCGCATCCGCCAGGCCGTCTTCAACATCGGCATCATCGAACAGTTCGGACCCAGCGCTTTCAAGGAACAGCTCAACTTCGCCCAGTTCTGGGAACATGCGGTGGCGGTCGGGGTGATCGCGGCGGAACTGGCCGACGCGCTGGGCGACGACCTGCGCCCCGACAACGCCTTCACCATGGGACTGCTGCACGACGTCGGGCGGGTCGTCTGCATCGACCAGCTTGGCGACCGCTATGCCCAGGTGCTCCAGGCCGCCTTCACCCTGGAACTGCCGCTGGAGATGGTCGAGAGCCGGATGATGCGCGTGAATCATGCGGACATCATGGATGGGATTCTCCGCGCCTGGCGGTTCCACGAGCATCTGATCGTACCCATCGCCAGCCACCATCTGTCGGCGGATCACATCCGCAGAATCTCGCCAGCGCAGATGCGGGAAGCGGCCATCCTCGCCCTGGCCGACCGCCTGGCCCATGCCCTGCTCCTGGGGACCAGCGGCAACCACACGATCTATCCCACGGACGATCTGTGCCGGCTGGTCAAGCTCGATCCCGCCGTGGTGGAGCACATCCAAACCACGGCCCCGCTGGAGACCACGGACATCAAGTTCTCCATGCTCAGTTCGGCCAACCAGTCCTGCTGGACCTCGGTGGAGGATCAGTACCGCAGCGCCCTGCCGCCGGGTTTCCATCCGTTGTTCGCGAGCCTGTCGCCGCAGACGGATGCGTATCGGATCTTCTGCCAGGAATTGGACGCTGGTCCGCCTGACCAGCCGCCCACGATCGGCGTGGTGCATCTGCGCAAGGCGGACGAGCGCACGCCCGTGACCGGAATGTACCTGGCCGCCGAAAGCAAGGCGAAAGCCGGCCGACTGCCACTGATCGTCATCTCGCCCGGCGGGGAAGCGGCCCTGGAGGATTCCGCCATGACCGGACGGCTGCACCAACTGCTCTCCAGCCCGATGGTCGTCTCGCGGTTCTTCCGCGCGGTGCAGCGCCTCGCGGCCACGCCGGTCGCAGCCGCGGCCTGAATGTAGTACCGCCCGAAGGCGGTTCTGCGGATCGCCCCAAGGCGGTACTACATCTTCGCGGCGGAGTCCGTGGTGCGGGCTTCCAGCCTGCACGAACGGAGGGAGGCTGAAGGCCGACACAACGCCGCGAGTTTGCGTCAGACTCGGACTCATCCTCCCGCATTTCGTATATTTCGATTATTGCTTCTGTTTCGTTTGCCCGATACAATACATCGAGCAACGAGGATGAACCATGACACTCACTGACGCCCAACCCGTAAAGCCAACCGAGGACGAGACTCGACTCGCCCGCGAGTCAAGCCGACGTCTCTCCGCATGCGCGCAGGCGAACGTGAGACTTCAGGTTTCCCGCCGTGGGAAACAGCCGGAGACCGTCGAACTCCCGGCCACGGCCGTCCGGCTGCTCGCCCGGATTCTCTCGGAGATGGCGGCCGGCAACGCCGTCACGCTGATCCCCATCCATGCCGAGTTGACGACCCAACAGGCGGCCGACCTGCTCAACGTTTCCCGGCCTTTCCTTGTGAAGCTGCTGGAAGAAGGCGCGATTCCCGGCCGCAAAGTGGGTACGCATCGCCGCGTTCTCTTCAGCGATCTGATGGACTACAAGCGCCGCTCCGATACGAGCCGGGCAAAAGCTCTGCAGGAACTGGCCGCTCAGGGGCAGGCACTGAACATGGGCTATTGACGTGGGGACATTCACGGTAATTCTTGATGCGTGTGTCTTGTATCCCGCCCCGTTGCGGGATTTGCTCATGCATCTTGCATGCACCGATATCTTCCGGGCTCGCTGGACTGACGAGATCCACGACGAGTGGATCCGGAACGTGCTGCAAGACAGGCCGGACCTGACGGAGCAACAACTGGATCGAACGCGAACCTTGATGAACGCCGCCGTGCGAGACTGCCTGGTGACCGACTATGAGAACCTGATTGACGGCCTGCGCCTTCCCGACCCGGACGACCGGCATGTCCTGGCCGCGGCGATCCGGGCTCGCGCCGACGCGATCATCACGTTCAATCTGGCCGACTTCCCGCAGAACCGTCTCGGTCCATTCGGCATCGAGGCACTGCATCCCGACGAGTTTGTCGCCTGCCAGGTTGACCTCGCAGAGACGACGGTCTGCGAGGCGGTTCGTCGCCATCGAGCCAGCTTGAAGCATCCGCCGAAGTCCGTCGAGGAATATTTGGACACTCTGATCGGGCAGCGCTTGCCGCGGGCCGTCGAACGGCTGCGGCCGTTCTCGTCGATGCTGTGACACGAACAGAACCGAAACGACTGCATGGCGACCCCATGAGTTCCGCTTCCTTTCCATGCAGGTCAATAACCACGGAGAGAATTGAGTGACACTCGGAATACAAACCCGTCCCGTTATCCGTTCCGCCGAGGATCCATGGCCACACACGCTCGCGGGCCGGGATGTCACACGCGTGTAACGACCTGCGGAAGACGTGGCGACGGTGGTTGCGGCGGGGTAGACTGTCCGGCGGATCGGCAGCGCGAT
>JBIOJL010000378.1:0-6027 GCA_044450885.1 Tepidisphaerales bacterium | reverse complement strand
CGCTTTGGGGGCGCTTTTTCGCTCCCCATCCAAACCCCATTTCCACCAGAACTTCATTTCATACAATGACTTACATGCTTATCTCCCCGAAGTTCCCATACCGAGATACATTTTCTTCTCCCCTCTCGCCCCCGGCCCCCGCTTCCCATCACCAGTCACCGCATCAGTTCATGCTCGGCCGCCGGTTTGACCTGCTCGCCACCAACGCGACAATCACCCCAAACACCGGAGGAGTCTCATGATCGGGCGTATCTGTCCAATCTGCATTCTGCTCGGCCTGCTCTTCCCGGCCGGAGCGGCCGAATATCCGGATCGGTTCGTGTGGGTCTTCGGCTGGAACCTGAACGAGGACGCCGACGTCGCCGAGGTGTCGCAACTGCTCGACACCGCCGCCAAACACGGGCTCAACGGCGCGGTGGTCTCCTTCGGGCTGGACACGCTCTGCAAGAAACCGCCGGAGTTCTTCCGCCGGCTGGAAGAGGTCCGGAAAGTCTGCGAGCGCGACAAGCTCGAGCTGATTCCCTCCGTCTTCTCCGTCGGCTACGGCAGCATGGCGCTGGCCCACGACCGCAACCTGGCCGAGGGCCTGGGCGTGGAGGATGCGACGTTTCTCGTGAAAGGCAACGAGGCGCGGTTCGTGCCGGATGAGTCGGTGCGGCTGGCCAACGGCGGGTTCGAGGAGTCGGCCGGGAACAAGCTCAAGGCATTCAACTTCCACGACCAGCCGGGCGAGATCAGCTTCGTGGATACGCAGGTGAAGCACGGCGGCAACGCGTCGCTGCGGCTGGAGAATTTCACCGCCAACCAGTACGGACACGGCCGGGTCATGCAGGAGCTTCGCGTGCGGCCGCACCGGTGCTATCGCATCACGCTCTGGGTGAAGACCGAGGATCTCCAACCGTCCGGGGCGTTTCAGATCATGGCGCTGGCCAAGGGGCGAGAACTCGCGCCGCGCACGTTCAAGCTGCCCGCCACGGGCGACTGGCGGAAGATCACCATGGTGTTCAACAGCATGGGCTACGACACGATCAACCTCTATGCCGGAATGTGGGGTGGCAAGTCGGGCAAGCTGTGGCTGGACGACTGGACCGTGGAGGAGGTCGGGGCGCTCAACGTGCTTCACCGGCCGGGCACGCCGGTGACGGTCAAGAGCGAGGATGGCACGACGACGTACACCGAGGGCAGGGACTACGCGACGCTGAAGGATCCGCGATTCAGCTTCAACAACGTCGACCGCGAAGGCCCGCCGCTGAAGCTGCTGCCCGGCGGACAGATCAAGGACGGCCAGAAGCTGCGCGTAAGTTGGTATCACCCGATGGTCGTGCATGATGGCCAGATCACTGTCTGCATGGCCGAGCCGGCGCTGTACGAAATCTACGACCACGAGGCCAGGCTGCTGGCCGAGAAACTGCATCCCAAGCGCGTGCTGCTGAACATGGACGAGGTGCGCATGGGCGGAACCTGCCGCGCCTGCGGCGGCCGGAACATGGGCGAGTTGCTCGGCGAGTGCGTGACCAAACAGACGCAGGCCCTGCGTCGGCACATCCCCGGCGCGCAGGTCTACGTCTGGTCCGACATGCTCGACCCGAACCACAACGCCCACGGCAACTACTACCTGGTGGAAGGCGATTTCACCGGCTCGTGGAAGCACGTCCCCAAGGACCTGGTCATGTCTGTCTGGGGCGGAGCGCCGCGCGAAAAGAGCCTGCGTTTTGCGGCCGACCAGGGATTCCAGTCGCTGGTGGCCTGCTACTACGACGCGGATGATCTGAAAGATGTGAAGGCCTGGATCGACCTGGCCGCCAAGACGCCCAACGTGCGCGGGTTCATGTATACGCCGTGGCAGAGGAAGTACGACCTGCTGGGAGAATTCGGGGACATGATTGGACGTAATCCAGCCCCGTAGGGGCGAAAGACAATAGCCCACGGCGTAAGCCGTGGGAAAGGAATGCGATCGCGTCTTTTCAGCCCCGTAGAGGCGAAAGAAAAGTTCTACCGCCCCGCCGGGGCTGATGTACTATTCCGCGCCATTTTCCCCACGGCTGACGCCGTGGGCTAACATGTATCGCCACTCCGTGGCGGAATCCATGAACCACCTTGACGCGGAGCATGAGAATGGAGATGGATCCAGCGGACAACGCCACGCCGCTCTCACCGGTAAACGAAGGAGGAGAACCGCCCGTGGCAAAACCATTCATCCAAATGTCCCAGACCCGGTGTGCGCTATTGTCGCTTTCACTGATCCTCTGCCTGTCGCTGGCTGCACTCGGCGCTGTCGCGGCCGACAAGCCGGATGCGCCGCCGTCGCTGAAGCAGGCGCTGGCCGATCTCAAGGTGCCGCCGGCCTGGGTCGAGACCACGCCGATCACCTGGGACACGAACAAACCGTGGAAGGATGCGCGCCTGGAGATCCGCCGGCTGCTGGGCCTCGGCACCGAGCCCGAGGTCCGCCAGGCCGTCAAGCTCACCTGGATGTATTCGCAGAAGGGCGACATTGGCAATGGACACGAACTGCCGATGTACCTGTTCATGAGCGGCAACTATGCCTGGGCCACGCTGGAATATCCCAAACATATCAAGACCGTCGAGGGCAAAGGAGCGACGCACGAGTACGTCTGTTACGCGGCGTGCCTGGCCCATTTTGGCGAGTATGCCCAGGCCATCGAGGTGCTGGAGACGGCCCTGAAGGACCTGCCGCCCAAACCGTGGCAGATCAATTCCATGGCCAACATCCAGAATCAGATGGGCGATGTTTGCGTGAAGATGGGCGACGCGGAGAAGGCGCGCAAAGCCTACGCGGAAGCGATCCGGCTTTATCCACTGCTGGAGCAGCCCAATGCCAAGCCGCTGATCACGCGGCGCGTGGCCATGGTGCAGGCCAAGCTGGACATGATGAGCCTGGCCGCCCTCTCCACGGCCAAGCTTCGCGACGGCGTCTACAAGGCCAATGCCCTGGGCTACGCCGATGCTAAGGAAATGACCATCACGGTCACCATTCGCGGCGGGAAGATGGCCGACATCAAGGTGACGCACCAGGAGAAGATCGACCTGGGCGCCACCACGATCATCCCCCAGCGGATCGTCACCGTCCAGAGCCTCACAGTGGATGCCGTCACCGGCGCGACCGTGACCTCGCAGGGCATCATCGACGGAACGTTCCGGGCGCTCAAACAGGCGGGGCTGGAGTGAATGGCGGCAAACGGTCCAGACGAAGCGCGAACCTGTTCCTCCCGGCCACCGCAGGCGGGAGGATGGCGAAGTGGCTCCGCCGGCTTGGCCCGACCTGGCGGGCGGCGCCACTGCGGCGAATCGTGCAGACGATCTGCCTCGGCGTGTTTCTCGGGTTGTTCTTCTACGTGGCCTGGCCCTACTCCGACCGTTTCTCCGCCCGCACGATCCCCGACAAACAGTGGCTGCCGCTGGAGAGCTTCCTGTGGATCGACCCGCTGGTCGGCCTGTCAACGGCGGTCGCCGCGCGGGCGTGGAATGTGGCGCTGGTTGGCATGGCGGTCATCCTGTTCGTGTGCGTGCTCTGGCCGCGCGGGTTTTGCGGGTATGTGTGCCCGCTGGGGACGATGATCGACCTGTTTGACTGGGTGGTTGGAAAAGTCAGGGGAGGGCTGCAGCCGAACGGTGGGCGAGTACGCCCATCCTACCATCTCGGGGGAAGGCCGCAGTCCGCTGCGGCCGCTTCGCGCAACAACCATTCCGGCCGTGCGGAAGCACGGCCCTCCCAGGCACCGGCCGCGCGCACCCGCTGGTGGATGAACCTGAAATACTACATTCTCGCTGGCGTGCTGGTCGCATCGGCCTTCGGCGTGCTCCTCTCCGGCTATGTCTCGGCCATTCCGGTGCTCACGCGCGGGCTGATGTTCAGCGCCGGCCAGTTGCAACTCGGCCTCATGAAGAATTGGGGACAGGTTGCCCCGCTCACGCCGGCCGTGTGTGTCTCGCTGGCGTTGTTCGCGGCCGTGTTCCTGCTGGGCCTGATCCACCCGAGATTCTGGTGCCGCTATGTCTGCCCCAGCGGGGCGATGTTCTCGGCGTTCAACCTCCTGCGCGTCGGCGAGCGCAAGGTCGAATCAACCTGCATCGAGTGCAACAAGTGCGTCCAGGCGTGTCCGTTCGATGCCATCCGGGAAGACTTCACCACCCGTGAACTCGACTGCACCTTCTGCCAGACCTGCGGCGGCGTCTGTCCGACGGAGTCGATCAAGTTCTCGTGGCACGGGCTTCCAGCCCGTGATGACGGTACCGTGCCGCCGACGCCCCCGTCGGCGGAAGCTGGACAACCGTGCGCCGAACCAGGGCCCCCAACGAGCGCACCGGCGGCACTTTCGCCCCTGCCACCGGAGAGGTCGATGTCGCGTCGCCGTGTGGTGCTGTCGATGATCGGCGGCGCGGCCGCGGCGATGTGTACGCGGGCCGCGTCGCACGCGGGCCCGCTCCCCCTGCGCCCGCCCGGCAGTGTGGACGAGCAGCGTTTCCTCGACCTCTGCATCCGCTGCGGCGAGTGTTTCAAGGTATGCCCCGGCCCCGTGCTGCACCCGGCCGGGCTGGCCGGCGGCCTCGAAGGCCTGTGGACCCCCATCGCCGTGCCCACCCACGCCGGCTGCCACCAGGACTGCAACTTCTGTACACTGGTGTGTCCCACGCACGCCATCGTGCCGCTGACCATCGCGGCCAAGCGCAAGACCGCCATGGGTTTGGCCGTGTTTGATCCGGCCCTCTGCCTCCCGCACCGGGGCGAACGCGACTGCCGCCTCTGTTACGACGAATGCGCGGCGGCCGGCTACCACGCCATCGAAATGCGCAAGATCGCCCTGAAAACCGGCGACATCCCCGAAGGCGCCGTCTCGGACGACGAACGCGAGGAGATGTCCCGCATCAATGCCCCCTTCATCCGCGCCGACCTCTGCACCGGCTGCGGCCTCTGCGAATATCGCTGCAACGGCGCCCTGGTCCGCCAGCGCCCCATCCTGCCCCGGCGCGCGGTTGTGGTGATTGCGGAGGATCGGCGCAGGCCGGCACGGGTCTTGCGGTAGGGTGTGCTTCAGCACACCATGAGAAAGTCGGCGCGATCGGTTGCCCTTGGGTTATGCATATGCTATTATGTATGTGTATGACTCGCACCACCATCATGCTTCCGCCGGGTCTCAAGAGCCGCGCCGAGCGCAAGGCCGGCACGATGGGCATTTCACTGGGGCAACTTATCCGCACGTCGCTCGAACGCGCGGTTGAGTCTTCTCCCCAAAAACAATCCGTCGATCCGCTTCTGGCCGATGATGTCGTGTTTGCCGACGACGGGCCGCGCGACCTGGCCGAAAACCACGACGACTATCTCTACGGAGACCGGCGGTGATCTTCATCGACACGGGCGCCTTCGTGGCTCGCTACCGCAGCAGCGATGCCCATCACACTGCGGCCAAAGCCGGCTGGGCCAAAATTACCCGCGACGGCCCGCCCTGTTTCACGACGGATCTCGTCATTGCCGAGACCATCACGCTTCTGGCCCGTTACATCGGCTATCGTCCCGCGGCCGAGCGCGGCCGGGTCTTTCTCTCGTCAGCCGCGTTGACGATCCTCCGGCCCACGCTGGAAGATGAGACGGCTGCCCTGGACTTGCTGGAGAAGTTCGCGGACCAGGAGGTCAGTTTCGTGGACTGCGTCTCGTTCGTGATGATGAAGAACCGCCGTGTTCGCAGGGTATTCGGCTTCGACCGCCATTTTACCGCCGCCGGGTTTTCGCAGTGGAAGTAGGGTGTGCTTCAGCACGCCATGAGACGCGAGATCAGGCCGTTGGACCCGCGACGATGATCGTGATTCGTGGCCGAATGAATCGCATGCAGACACCCATCGAGAGCCTTTTGTAGATCGCTCCAACGTTCTGCCTGCATTATCGCGCATGTCCATCGACTTGGTGGTGGCGCGCTGGTGATCATCCTGCAAGGAGGCTGAATTCAGTGGGGCCAGCGTCCTCGCTGGCCTTCCTGCGGCGCAAACCGTCGGGATTCCAGGCCAGCGAGG
>JBIOJL010000377.1:0-6033 GCA_044450885.1 Tepidisphaerales bacterium | reverse complement strand
CTTTAGCGTGTCTTCCTGCGGCCACCGCAAGACACGCTAAAGCGTGAACTCCGAACAGGAAACCCACCACGGAGGCGACAATGGAATTGACCACGTTTACCGAGGAGCAGGCGCATTACCTGCAGGGATTTGCCGCCGGCAGCGGGTTGGCCAAAAAGCTGGCTCAACTGCCGACGTTCGGGGCGACGCTCGGGTTGCCATCGGGAAGCGGCCATCCCGACCGCCCGGAGCGGCCCGAGGCGATCCACATGGAAGCCCAGGAGCGCGTCCTTGGCGAAGGAAAGGAACTGACCAACGAAGAGAAAGCCAAGCGCGACCTGAACGGGCTGGACATCTGGGACAAAATCGTCGCCCATTCGCGCGACAAGAAGTTCCCCAAGGGAACGGATGTGTTCCTGTTCAAGTTCATGGGGCTGTTCTATGTCAGCCCGGCGCAGGATGCTTTCATGTGCCGGTTGCGTTTGCCCGCGGGCGCATTGACATCGCACCAGATGCGTGGGATCGCGGAACTGGCCGGGCGGCTGGGCGGCGGCTATTGCGACGTTACCACGCGGGCGAATCTCCAGATCCGCGAGGTAACGCCGCCCGACACGGTTGACCTGTTGATGGGCCTGGCCGACCTGGGCATCATCAACCGGGGCGCGGGAGCGGACAACGTCCGCAATATCACGGCGTCGCCCACCGCCGGAATCGACGCGCGGGAGTTGATCGACGTCAGCCCGCTGGCGCGGAGGATGAACCACCACATCCTCAATCACCGCGAGCTGTACGGCCTGCCGCGCAAGTTCAACATCGCCTTCGACGGCGGCGGCGCCATCAGCGTGCTCGGCGACACCAACGATCTGTGTTTTGCCGCGGTCACCGTGGTAAACTCCGGAACGGCGCCGCCCGGCGTGTATTTCCGAATGCTGCTCGGCGGCATCACCGGCCACCATGATTTTGCCACCGATGCCGGAGTGATTCTGACGCCGGACGAGTGCATCGAGGTGGCCAGCGCCGCGCTGGCGGTCTTCATCGAAAAGGGTGATCGCACCGACCGGAAGAAAGCCCGGCTGAAATATGTGCTCGATCAAATCGGGCATGACGGCTTTCTGCTGGAAATGGAAAAGCGGCTGGGGCGCAAGCTGGTGAAGCTTTCCCTGAGCGAGTGCCGGCGGCCCGCGCCGCCGATCAAGCACGCACACGTCGGGGTCCACGCCCAGAAGCAGGACGGGCGGCGTTATTTGGGTGTGGTTCTCCCGGCCGGCAGGATGGACGAGCCACAGATGCGGGCGCTGGCGTCGATCGCCAATCGGTTTGGCTCCGGCGAACTGCGGCTGACCGTCTGGCAGAACATCATCATTCCGAACGTAGCGGCCGCGGATGTGGTGGCGGTCGAGGAGGAACTGCACAAGGCGAACCTTTCGTCGAATGCCTCGAACGTCCGCGCCGGTCTGGTTGCCTGCACCGGCAGCGCCGGCTGCAAGTACGCCGCCGCGGACACCAAGAAGCATGCGCTGGCCATCGCCACCGAACTGGATGGCCGGATCACGCTCGACCAGCCGGTCAACATTCATCTGACCGGATGCCCACACTCGTGTGCGCAGCATCACATCGGCGATATCGGGCTGCTGGCGACGAAGATCGCCTCCGGTGAGGACACGATCGAGGGCTATCACCTTTTCGTCGGCGGCGGGTACGGCGACGACGCGGCCATCGGGCGGCAGGTGTTGGCGGATATTCCCGCGCCGGAAGTGCCGGAGGCGATCGAGCAGGTGCTGCGATCCTATCTGGAATGCCGCCGCAGCCCGGAAGAGGGTTTCAGCGAGTTTGTGCGGCGACATTCGCTCGACGAGCTTAAGGCGTTGTTTGAGCCGGTGACCGCTGAGATCGGAGCGAGCCTGTGACTGCTGAAATTGCTATTCCACCGGATGCCCCGTTTCCGCCGGCGCAGCGCGCCTGGTTGTCGGGTTTCTTCACGGCGCTGCTGACCGAAGCCGATGCGATGTCGTCGCCGGCGCCCGCGGCAACGGCCGTCGCGGCGAACGAATCGGCCGAGGAATACCAATGGCACGATCCGTCGATCCCGCTGTCTCAGCGCTTGGAACTGGCAAAGGACCGCTCGCCGGAGCTCAAACTGATGGCCGCGATGGCGCAACTGGACTGCGGCACCTGCGGCTACGACTGTCGCCGCTACTCGCAGGCCATCGCCGCCGGCCGGGAGAAGGACCTGACGCGTTGCTCGCCCGGCGGCCGCGCCACAGCGCAGGCAATCAAGGAACTGGTGAGGGAGTTTCCGCCGTCGGCGGAAGGCATTACGGCCGCTGCCGCCGCGGACAAGCTCCGCCCGGGCTGCGATCGCGATCACCCGTATGCCGCCCGGTTCATCAGCGCGAGAAGGCTCACGGCGGCCGGATCAGCCAAGGACGTGCGACATGTGATTCTCGACCTGAAGGGCAGCGGCATAACCTATGCGCCCGGCGATTCGCTGGGCGTGAAGGTGGACAACGATCCGGAACTGGTTCAGTCGATCGTGGACAACCTGGGGGCCGATGGATCGGAAGACGTGCAGGCTCTGGATGGCGGAAGGGCCAGCTTTCGCGAGGCGCTGCTGCGGGACTACAGCATCCGGCTGCCGTCCGTCGATCTGGTTGAGTTGCTGAGCCGGTGCGCCGCGGATGACGGCGAACGCAATCGCCTGTCGGCGATGGCCGCCGATGAATCCGGCAAGTCGATGGAGGGATACGAGGTCGTCGACTTGCTGGTTCATTTTCCGTCGGCGCGGCCCTCGCCGGCCGACTTCGTCGCGGCGCTTTCGCCCCTGCAACCCAGGCTGTACTCGATCTGCTCGTCGCAGAGCCTGTACCCGGACCAGGTCCACCTGACCGTTGGCGTCGTCAGCTATTCGAACCAGTTCGGCAGAAGCTGTCGAGGCGTGGCCTCCGGCTGCCTCGGGGAGCGAATGCGGCCGGGGCAGCGCGTGCGCATCTACGTCCAGAAGTCCGGGCATTTCAGGCTTCCGCACAATGACGTGCCGGTCATCATGATCGGGCCGGGCACGGGCGTTGCGCCGTTTCGATCGTTCCTGCAAGAGCGCCGGTGCCGAGGGGCCAAGGGCATGAACTGGCTATTCTTCGGCGACCAGCATGAAGCGACGGATTTTCTATACCGCGACGAATTGGAACAGATGTCGCGGGATGGTCTGCTGACGCGGCTGGACACGGCGTTCTCACGCGACCAGGACCAGAAGGTCTACGTGCAACACCGGATACTCGATCGCGGCACGCAGTTGTGGGACTGGATCACCTCCGGCGCGTGCATCTATGTATGCGGCGACGCCAGTCGCATGGCGGTCGATGTTCACAAGGCGCTGACGCAGGTCGTGGCCGGGCACGGCGGCATGAGTTCGCAACACGCCGCGGAGTTCCTGCAGAACCTGTCCAAGCGACTTCGGTACCAAAAGGACGTGTATTGATGATATGATTACCGTATGCCGCTGGTCGCCACGACGCTCATGTTCGTCTATGCCCTGCTGCCGCTGGGCGCCTGGGCCTTTGCTCTCCGGCGCTGGCAACGCCATGGGCAGGTCGGCCCGGCTGGCAGCCTTCTCGTCACCTGTGTCATCGCCACCCTCGCCGGCATCGGGGTCGTCCTACTCAACACCTGGCTGCTGGAAGGGCATGTCTCCACGTCCGACGCGGCCCGGACCATCCACGTTTGCGTGGCTGCCGCCTGCGCCATCAAGATCGCCGACTGGTGGAGCATGGGCCGGGTGTGCCGCTGGCTCGGCGTCGGGCGCGAACAGGCGCGGCGCGGCCGGGGGATGTTGCTCCTCGCCTTTCTGCTCCAGCGCGCCTTCATGTTGACGGTCACGCTCGGGTACGTCATTGCGCTGCTGCTGGTGTACCGGCCGAAAGTGACCGACGGAACCACCCCGACCGCGCGCAAACTCGCCTGGCATCAGGAACGCTTCACGTCGGCCGACGGCGTCAGTCTCAGCGGGTGGTTCCTTCCCGCACCGGGCAAGCCCGCCGACAACGGCGGTGCGACGACGGTCCTCATCTGTCATGGCGTGGGCTCGCGGAAACAGCAGCAACTTGGTCTGGCTGAATTCCTCGTCGGCCAGGGCTACAACGTGATGCTCTTTGATTTCCGCGCCCATGGCGCCAGCGGCGGGAACGCCTTCAGCTACGGTGTGCGCGAGCGGCTGGATGTGCTTGCGGCCGCCCGTCAGGTCAGGCAGCGGTATCCGGACCGGGCTCGCCGGATCGTCGGCTTGGGCATGAACACCGGAGCGGCCGCTCTGGTGATGGCCGCTGCCGACCGGGAAGGGGATCTCATAGACGGGCTGGTGGTCGTTGAGCCCTGGGCCGGCTTTGACGGAATGGCGACGGAGGTTTCCCGTCAGCTCCTGCCCGCCGGGTTGCGGCAAGTGGCCCGGTGGGTGTCGTTGCCGCTGGCCTCGTGCCATGCCGGCGCCTGGCTGGGGTCGTGGGATCTGGCCGCTTCCGCCGATGCCCTGTGGCCCCGTCCGGTGCTGGTGATCCATGGCCGGGGACAGACGTTCGTCGCGCCGATGCAGGAAATGCAGCTCTATCAGTGGCTGCCGGGTCCGCGGGATGAGTTCTGGCCGTCCGATAACTATCAGATTTCGCGTACACGGGTGAAGTCCGTCCGCAACGACGCGGACCTTGTCAAGCTCCTGTTCCGCCAGTGGATGGGTCTGGTCGATCCCACCACCGGCGACGCGGGGGCGCGCGCGCGAATCATCGAATTCCTCCACGACGCCCGCCCGCAGTCGGTGATCTGACGCACTCCGTCCGCAAGGCCATACTTAGCGCCTTATTAACACAACAAAAATATTGCCGGGCTAGAGTTTCCATGTGTTCATGGAAAAGAAACGCGGAGTGTTTCCGCAGGCTTCAATCCTTTAAGGGAGGATTAACATGTTTCGGACTTTGACTCTCGGTATCGTGATGTGCGCGGCGGCGCTTGCTGCCTCCGCCCAGACTCGTCTTCAGGGCGCTGGCGCGACGTTCCCCAACCCGCTGTATTCCCGGCTGGTGGTCGAGTATCAGAAACTCCATCCCGGCGTGGCGATCGACTACCAGAGCATCGGCTCGGGCGGCGGCATCAAGGCGATCACGGAGAAGACCGTTGACTTCGCCGGTTCCGACGCTCCGCTCAATAAGAAGCAGCTTGAAGCGATGGGCGCCGACAACGTGATTCAGGTTCCTTCGTGCGCCGGCGGCGTCGCTCCCGCCTACAATCTGCCCGGCGTCACCAAGGACCTGAAGTTCACGGGCGAGGTCATCGCCGAAATCTACATGGGGAAGATCACCAAGTGGAACGATGCGAAGCTCGTGGCCCTGAACGAGGGCGTGGCGCTTCCCGACATGGTCATCACTCCCGCCTGGCGTACCGACGGCAGCGGCACGACCTACGTCTTCACCAACTACATGGCTACCCAGAGCGAGTCGTTCAAGGAGACCATCGGCATGGGCACCTCTGTCAAGTGGCCCCTCGGCCAGGGCGGTAAGGGCAACGAGGGCGTGGCGGCAGTCGTGCAGCAGACGCCGGGTGCGCTCGGCTACATCGAGGAAAATTACGCCGTACAAAACAAGATCGCCTTCGGCCTGGTCAAGAACAAGGACGGTCAGTTCGTCAAGGCCTCGCCGGAGTCCATTTCGTTGGCCGGCGCCGGAGCACTCGGGGAATTCAAAGGCGATGTCATGGCCGCCAACCTCTGGAACCAGGGCGGCGAAAAGACCTACCCCATCGCTTCGTTCACCTATCTCATCACCTACAAAGATATGAACAACGTCAAGACCAAGGAACAGGCCCAGGCGCTGGTGAACTTCCTCTGGTGGGCCACGCACGGCGGCCAGAAACTGTGCAGTGAACTGGAGTACGCACCTCTCGCTCCCGAGGTGCAGGCGAAGGTCGGCGAGACCCTGACGCACCTGACCTACAAAGGTGAGGCGATCAAGCCCCAGGAGTGATCGGTTCAGTAGGGCCAGCAGTTCGGAGTACCGCCTTCAGGCGGTCTGCATG
>JBIOJL010000376.1:0-6048 GCA_044450885.1 Tepidisphaerales bacterium | reverse complement strand
GTGTTGTCGGTGATGACGCGCTCCGTGGTTCCGTCGGCGTAGGTGACTTCGAGCTGGGCGAAGAGGGCGGGAACTTTGCCGAAGAACTGGAAGGCGCCGTTGCCGATGTGGCCGGAATACCAGCCGTTGGCGATCATGCCGCCGAGGGCGTTGTCGCCGGGCCTGAGCATGGATGTCACGTCGTAGACCTGGTAGCGGCTGCGTTTGCGGTAGTCGGTCCATTCGGGGGCGAGGAAATAGTCGCCGATGCGCTTGCCGTTGAGGCTCAGTTCGTAGAGACCCAGGGCCGTGGCATACACGCGGGCTTTGGCGATGGGCTTGTCGGCCAGTTTCACGTTCTTGCGAAGATAGGGCACGGGGGCGGGTGTGTTCTGGGCGGCGACGTTGGCCCAGACGCCCTGGCCGAACGTGGTAATCTCCTTGGCGGGTTTCCAGGCGGCGTCATCAAAGGCGGCGGTGTTCCAGCCGTCGGCCGGTTTGTCGGAGACCTTCCACTGCTGGTTGCTGGCGATGACGCGCGGGGCCTTGCCTTCCCACTGGACGACGATCTTGGCGCACAGCCCGGCCGCCGAGGCGACGTTGGTTGCCTTTATGGCAACGACGTTGTCACCCGGCTTCAGCACGGGCATGAGGTCGTACTTCTGCGGTTTCTTCCAGCCGTCCTTCTCGGTGAACTGGCCGATTTCCTGGCCGTTGGCGTAGGCGACGAAGCTGTCGTCGACGGTGAGGATGAGCCGGGCCTGTAGCAGTTTGGCGTCGGCCGGCACTTTCACCGTGGCGCGGAAATAGCGGTCGCAGGCGGGGACGTTGGCCTGGAGGTTGACGCCGGGCTCGGGGAACCAGACCCACATGGCGCCGGTCAGCGAGTTCAGGGCCATGTCCGGATCGGGCGGGACGGCCGCCTCGATCCACTTGGCGGACCAGTCGGCGGGATTGAGCAGGCCCATTTCCCACATGGCCGGCTTGGACCAGTCGCCGGGCTTGTCATCGCGGTCCCAGACGCGGACTTTCCAGAAGCAGCCCTGGCGCGACGTCAGCGCCTTGCCGGCATAAACGATCTGAGCGTTGTCGGCCGAGGCGACCTTGCCGCTGTCCCAGAGGTCAGCCTGGTCCTTGGCCAGCAGATCAAGCGATGAGGCGACGAGGATGTGGCACGCCGTCTGCCGTTCGCCGCGCCGGGACGATTCGACGACCCAGTCGAGCCGCGGGGCGACTTCGTCGATGCCGAGTGGATCGACGAGGTATTCGCAGCGGAGTTCGATGGGGCGCGGACCGGTGGCATCGGCGGCGCGAAGAGGCGAGGCGACGAACAGAACCGCGATTAGCGCGGACAGGCCGGTGATTGAGTCGATGAGTTTCGGCATGTTGTTCCTTTCCGATCTCGGCCGCCGTTCGAGGCGGCGAAGACACCCGAGTTTGGCTTGATCGGTGGGGATCATACTCGATGGCGGGCGGGGCGTACACCGGCGGAGGTTCAGGAAGACCGCGTGGCTTCGTGGCGGATATGTGGCGGTCTGGTATCGCTGGTCCGGACCGCATCGATTCCTGGTGGTCAAAACCGAAACCTGATTTCCCGTGCGCCCCCGTAGTGGGGCCAGGAGAATTCATCATGGCGACTATGGCGACTGAGAAAGTTGCCACCATCTGTAAGCACTCGGCCAAGGGCTGCAACCTGTCGGTGCAGAACGATGATCTGGCGAAGGCCAAGCGGTTGCAGACGAAGCTGATGAACGGGCTGAGCAGTGCGCCTGCGACTGACCCAAAACCGACCCAGTCGGCCAAAAAACGGACCTTCCCCAAGTCCAAGGTGTTTGGCGGTGTTCCACAACCCCGGCCAAAATAAGGGTTTGAAGAAATACACCCGGCAGGACTTGAACCTGCAACCCTCGGTTCCGAAGTCACACCGTAATCGCTGTCGAAAAGCCCGAAAAACCCGGATTTTCGCGTATGTTACCCTCTTCGGGGCCATATGCAATCGTCGGCAAAAAACTGCGTTCTTAGGCAAAAAAACGGGCGTGGTTCAATTGCGGCAGACTCAAGGTTACATTTCTCTCGGCGACAATGCGGGCGTCTTCGTTCGTAACTGCCGCACAATACATGAGATACAACTTCGCGGTCGTGATCTCTGGTCGCCGAGAGTGTAACCTTGCATTGAACCACGCCGAATTTTCGCATGTATTAGCCTCTTTTGACCCATATGCAATCGTTGGCAAGAAACTGCGTTCTTAGGCAAAGAAACGCAGTATTGCCGAGCCGGTTTCAGTACATAGTGAGGCGATGAAAAGACCACGAAGCAGGCGGTTTCGGTGGGTGTGACTTGCCAAGCCGGCCACTGAATTCCGTACTCGCGCAAGATCATGCCCGATCCGCACAACAGTCAGACTTCGCATCGCTGGCCGGACGGAGTTGCGGCAGACGGTCGGGTGCCAAAGTCCAAAGTCTGCGGTGTGACCAAGGGATTCAGGCGACCACATCTGTCGAAGCAGGGGGGGGTAGAACTACGCTGATGGCGATCCGGATGACCGCAACTCGATCCGTGGTGGTGTCGGGCCAGTAGCGGTCGTGGTCGCCGAACGGTCGCAGGCGCAAAGGCCAGAATGGTAGGGGGGGCGTTGTAGGTCTGGGGCTCAGGCGGCGCGATGGTACAGTCAACTCGTCGGTGTCGGGTGTCGTGGCGGGCCATTGCCCGCGGTAAGCGCCCGCCTGGACCAATTCGCCATCTACAGGCCAGACCAACGACACCCCGTTCCGCGTCGTGACGCGATCGGTGGGAAGCGAGAATGGCGTGGCGATTCCGCTGGCCTCAAGCGGCGAAATTCAGATGGAGCAAATCGACGTTTGCCTATCTGTGGCAGAGCACTGGGATTGCTCTGAGGATGCGGTTTCCCGGATGTAGTTAAGCACAGAAGAACGCGCCGCGCTGTTCACGTCGCGGCGCGTTTTCGTTACCAAAACTTATCGACCAATAAACATAACGTCCAAGGTCTGCGGACCGCCACGGCCCTGGCGACCGCGTCCCGCACCGACACCTTGCGGACCTGGAGCGGCCGCGTCCCTGGGAGCAGCGGGAGCGGCTTCGCGCGTGATCACGATCACATGATCGGTCTTGGCATCCAGCGTGCAGGTCTTGCCGCCGGCTTTGGTTTGCACGGTTTCTTCCAGCACAAATTCCGTGGGGCTGTTTTCCTTGATCACGCTCAGCGTGCCGTTGCCGTGCGAACTAAAGGCCTCCATGGTACCAGGATTGAAGGTTGCGCCATCGCTGCTGCCGGCCAGAGGCAGCGTGGTGATGATTTTGCCATCGACCGCACTGAGGATGACGCAAGTGGGCGTGCCGCCGTTCCCTCCCCGGCACATCGCGAAAAGGATGTGGTTCTTGGCATCGATGGCGAGACCCGCCGGCCCGTTGCCCTTTTCACCCAGGTCGAAATGTCCGGTCACCTTGAGGGTTTTGGCATCGACCACGGCGATGTGGTGCGCGTTGGCCACGTCGAAATAGAGATGTCCCTCACCGTCTGTGACGCCTTGCTCGACGGCGGCATTGGCGCCGTTCGGGCCAATGGCGTCGACCGTGCCGACAATCGAACCGTCCTTGGAGTCAACCACCAGGAGGTTGGGCGCGCGGTGGCTGAGAATGAAGAAGTGGTGGGTCGGCGCATCGAAGATGTAACCGTCCGCACCCGGCGCCGGAACGGTTTTGATCGGCGCGAGGGTCTGGGTGTTGAAAAAGACTGCGGGATTGCCGGAAACCAGGCCGGTGTGGTTTTCCGGGTCGATCGCGACGCCGTGCCCGGACGCATTGGCCAGGGTGCCCGCGAGCTTGTAGGTATCAAGGTCGAATACACTGACCGCATTGCCGCAGGCGACATAAACCCGGCGGTTGACGCTGTCCGCCGTGACGTAGTCAATCCCCCCGGCGGCGGGAATCTGCGTGGTGGCCAGAATCTTGTAGGGCTTGGCCGCGGTTTCGGCGGCCGAAGCGATTTGGGCGAGACCAAGAAACGCCGACAGGCCGAGGGCGGCCGCAAGCCGTATGCTGGGGTTTGGGGGAAGTTTTTTCATAAGGTTCAAAGATGGTAACACTCCCCCGCGCAGCGTCAAATACATGGCGGCGCTTGAAAAGCAAATTCCTATCGGTTTTACGGTATCGCCAGTGGCGAGTGCCACGAGTTTGGCGGGGGTTCCTCGTTCGCCGGTTGCGACCACCGGCAGCCTCGGCCGATATTCCGCCGACCGCGAATCAGAGATGATGGCCCGATACCGGATCCGGGACGTGACCTGCGACCAGCTTCCCCGCGGCCTGCTGATCGGCACCGTGGAACTAATCGAGTGCGACGGCGGCAACTGGCCTGTGCGAAAGCCGGAGCGGGCCAGGAAGCTGGTCCCACCGACCAGACAGCCGCAGCCCGTTTGGTTCTACCCGTTCTGAGTGGGCGTCTGGATGCGACGTGGCCGCCGGGCACCTGAATGCCAGCAGACTATGAAAGCGGCGGCCATTTCCCGTCCCCTGGCCTACCCATCAACCGCTTCTTGTGCGAGTTTCCCGTGACTCAACCAGCAGCTGGCCAGGCACATGGCCAGCGTGCTCAGGCCCATGTTGGGCTCAGGTCCATCTTCCGCAGTTCACAAACGCCGGGCCCCGCGACTGGATGCCCACCTTCCGCGGTGATGTCCCGCGTGTGTCCCATACGCCGCCTCGCCGATACGCCAACGCGTTCACGGGCCAACTCATGCAACCTCGCATCGAGCACGGCCAGGCCGTGCTGTTCGTCGTGCTCGGGCGGGCGATCGGCTGCATTGTGGCGGTAGCCGACTGACGCGACCTCTGGCGAATCTGCGGCAAACTGCTATAGGAACGGCCATGACCAGACCGCTCGTATTTCTGCTCGCCTTGTGTGCCTTCTTCCCCGTCGTCCGGGGCCAGGATACTCCGTCCGACCCCTACACCGCGGCCGAATTGGCCAGACTGCCGGTCAAGGGCGCGCCGCTCTTCGACGGGGCTGATCTCAAAGCGTTCACCGTCAGCGGCGGTAAAGAAGTCGTTTCCCACGAGATCGTGGCCGCTGAGGGTCAGCCGTTCGGCAGGGCGATTCGCGCGAACGTGCTGGCGGCCGGCAAGCAGGCGTGGGATGTGCAGATGTTCAGCCCGAAGAACGGCGTGCCCATACGCCGGGGCGATACACTGTTCCTCATACTCAACGTGCGCTGTTTGTCTTCGGCCGATCCGTCGGGCACCGGCACGTACGGGGCGTACCTGCAACGGACGACATCGCCGTGGACGGCGCCGATCTCCATCAGCGACACTGCCACGCCTCAGTGGCAGCGAGTGTACGCGGCCGGGGTCGCCGACCGGGATTTCGCGGCCGGCGACCTGTCGCTGGCCGTTCATTTGGCCCATCACGCTCAGAAGCTGGAGTTCGGCGGCGTGATGATCCTCAACCTCGGCCGGGGCGTGGATATCTCCAAGCTCCCCTATACGCCGCGAACCTACGCCGGGCGCGAGCCGGATGCCCGCTGGCGCAGGGCGGCAGCCGAGCGGATCGAGCGGCATCGCAAGGGAAACATGGTCGTCAGCGTGGTCGATGCGGCGGGCAAGCCCGTCCCGGGGGCCGAGGTGCATGTGCAGATGAAGCGGCACGCCTTTGGCTTTGGCAGCTTCATCGAGTCGAGCATTCTCGACAATACGCCGGATGCCCAGAAGTACCGCGACTGGACGCTCAAACTGTTCAATCGCGCCACCACGCCCATCTACTGGGCCGACTGGGGCTGGGCCAATGAGCGGGTCCGCGGCCAGTACCACGGCATCGCCCAGTGGCTCAAGAACAACGGCTTGGCCACCCGCGGCCATGTCATTATCTACCCCGGCTGGCAGTTCATGCCGGCTGCCGCCCGCAAGCTGGAGAAGGATCCCGCCGCCCTGCGTCAGCGGCTGCTGGAGCACATTGCCGAAGTGGTCCAGGCGACCAGCAAATACGGGTTCGACGAGTATGATGTGACCAACGAACTCCGCCAGCTTCACGACTTGACTGACATCCTCGGTCAGGACGT
>JBIOJL010000375.1:0-6056 GCA_044450885.1 Tepidisphaerales bacterium | reverse complement strand
GTCTTCGAGAGCACAAGACCGGCTGAAGCCGGTACTCCAAACGAACACTACAAACGCGCTAGGATTTCCTCCGACTCGCTCACCCACCACAGTTGCTTGTGGTGGTGGATGGTGCAGACCAGCGGCAACCGCGGCAGCAGCAGGGCAAAGTCGCTGGCGGACAGGCGGGCAAGAAGGTTCTCGGCCAGCAGGCTCATGGCGTCGCCTTCGTCGCGGGCGAATTCGATGGCGGCGGCGTTGTTGAGCGGCGCCAATACCGCGGAGTCGATCTGCACGTCCCGCAGAACTCCGGGCAACCAGTCGCGGCTGCCGTGGTCCATCTCGAACGCCCAGTGGCTCATGGGCACGATCCACGCGGGCCCATCGCTCATTCTCAGCCAGGCATCGCGGGCCATGCGGGCAAGGGTGGATTCATACGGTTGCGGCACCTGGCGGATGAACTCGCGCATGGCCGGGCGAATCGTCGGATCGTCCGGGCCGATCCAGCCGCGAAAGACCAGCGGGGCGCCGCGGGGCGGCCCGAAGGCCCCGGAGTTGTGGTAGTTGCAGACCAGGCCCAGGCTCTGCATGGCCTGCAGGACTTCGGGATAGGGTCGGATGGAGGGCAAAGTCGATCCTCGGTGTTTGGCACACGTTCGGAGTTCACGCTTTAGCGTGTTCTCCGCCGGTATGGACGACACGCTGAAGCGTGAACTCCGAACGTGGAGTCTATCCGTCTCCCAAGGCATGCGATTGCCCGGATGTTTGGCGGCGAACAATCGCCGACGTTACGATAGCATAGGCCGGCCGTGGCTTGTAGCCGCGATGGGTCATCGCCGACAGCGGTCAGGGCGGCCGCGATCGGCGATTCGCGGCTGCAGGAGCCACAACAACGGGAGCGGGCATGCGGCGTTGGATCGTGCTGACCGGTGGACCGGGATCGGGAAAGACCGCGGTGTCGGCCGCGCTCGTCGCCCACGACCCGCAGCGATACGCGCTGGTGCCGGAGGCGGCCACGCAGGTGTACGCGGCGCTGCAAACTCGCTGGGACCGGCTGGATGTGGAAGGCCGGCGCGATGTGCAGCGGCGCATCTACCGCCTGCAACTTGAGCAGGAAGCACGCGTGGACCGCGAGAACCCGGAAAAGAGCCTGTTGCTGGACCGAGGGACGGTCGACGGCTCGGCCTACTGGCCGGATGGGCCGGAGGACTACTGGCGCGACCTGGGCACGACGGCCCAGCGCGAACTGGCCCGCTACGACGCGGTGGTCTGGCTCGAAAGCGGCGCGGCCATCGGCCGGTATGACGGCGACAGCTCGAACTTCTGCCGATTCGAGGATGCGGAGCAGGCACTGCGCAACGGCGAGTTGCTGCGGCTGCTGTGGGCGGGGCATCCACGACTCCTGCAAGTCGCGGCGACGCGCGACCTCGATGACAAAGTGCGGCGGGTGCGCGAGATTCTCGGTAGCGCGGTGCCGTGACGTTATTGGTCGTTCCCAGGGGCTCTGCCGAAAACGATCACGCCCCCTTCGGCGGCTCCTTGGCCTTGAGCCAGGGCATCAGCTTCCGCAATTTGCGGCCGATGACTTCCATCGGGTGGTTGTTGTCGGCCTCATACAGCCGGTTGAAATTCTTCATGCCGGCTTCGTATTCCGCCCGCCATTCCTTGGCGAAGGCGCCGGATTGGATCTCGCCCAGGATCTTCTTCATCTCGGCCTTCACCCCCGGCGTGATCAGGCGCGGGCCGCGCGTCAGGTCGCCGTATTCGGCCGTGTTGCTGATCGAATACCGCATGTAGTCCAGGCCGCCCTGGTAGATCAGGTCGACGATCAGCTTGACCTCGTGGACGCACTCGAAGTACGCCATCTCGGCCGGATAACCGGCCTCGACGAGCGTCTCAAAACCCGCCTTGATCAGGGCCGACAAACCGCCGCAAAGCACGGCCTGTTCGCCGAAGAGGTCGGTTTCACATTCATCCTTGAAGGAGGTCTCAATGACACCCGCGCGGGCGCCGCCGATGCCGCGGGCCCAGGCGAGGCCGATCTGCCTCGCCGTCTTCGTGGCATCCTGGTGGATCGCCAGCAGGCACGGCACGCCGCCGCCCTTCTCGAATTCGCTGCGGAGCAGGTGCCCGGGACCCTTGGGGGCGACCATGATGACGTTGACGTCCTTCGGCGGAACGATCGTCTTGAAATGGATGTTGAAGCCGTGGGTGGCGCCCAGGGTCTGCCCGGCCTTGAGGTTGGGGCCGATGAACTTCTGATAGACGGCCGGCTGGGCCTCGTCGGGCAGCGTCATCACGATCAGGTCTGCCTGGCGGGTCGCCTCGTCGGCACCAACCGGCTTGAAGCCGTACTCGACGGCCAGCTTGTAGTTGTTGGTGTTGGGCAGTTCCGCCACGACCACCTTGACGCCGCTGTCGCGGAGGTTGAGCGAATGGGCGTGTCCCTGCGACCCGAAGCCAAGCATGGCCACGGTCTTGCCGACGAGCGCATCACCCGGGGCGTCTTTTTCGTAGTACATTTTCATTTCCGACATCGTTTGCTCCTGTCTCTGGTTTTGTAGGAAGGCGGGGATGCTACTGCAATGGCCGGCGGGTGTCAAAATTGCCGGATAGTCAGATAGTCGGTAGTCAGTGGTCCGTAGTCCGTCGCCAGTGATCCGTGCCTGTAGCCGCGATCGGTGATCGCGGTTGGTCGGTAGTCCGTAGTGCGTGCAGTACGGTTGCCGGCACAGTTCTCGGCCCCAGCGGGGCCGGCGGCTGTAGCCACGGGTGAAGCGCAGCCCGCCGCAAGGCGGGCGAAGCGTAACCCGTGGAAAACGTGTTGCGTTGACAGGTTCGCCCCGAAGGGGCGAAGGAAATGTCGCGACCTGCGACGGATCAATCCAAGAACTTCCTTCGCCCCGCCGCGGTTACCGGATGGTTCCACGCCGTATGAACATCGCGACCGTCTCGCGGTAGAACCAGTGGAGAACACACATGTCCCAGAATACCACCCGTCGTTCAATCTTGGCCGCCGCCGGGGCGGCCGTCGCCCTCTTCCACGCCGTCCCGCGGCATTGCCTCGGCGGCGCCAAGTTCGTCGCGCCCAGCGAGAAACTCAACATCGCCGGGATCGGCGTCGGCGGCATGGGCGCAAGCAACCTCGCCAACCTCCGCTCCACGGAGAACATCGTCGCCCTCTGCGATGTGGACTTCGATTACGCGGGCAAGACGTTCAAGCAGTATCCCAGCGCCAAGACCTACAAAGACTACCGCATCATGCTCGAACAGCAGAAGGACATCGACGCCG
Source organism: Tepidisphaerales bacterium (assembly GCA_044450885.1). Taxonomy (GTDB): domain Bacteria; phylum Planctomycetota; class Phycisphaerae; order Tepidisphaerales; family Tepidisphaeraceae; genus JANYKD01. The sequence continues at coordinate 2,785 of JBIOJL010000375.1, read as the reverse complement.
TGGTCATCGCCACGCCCGACCACACCCACGCCATCATCGCCGCGGCCGCCATGCGCGCCGGCAAGCATGTCTACTGCCAGAAGCCGCTGGCGCACAATGTGTACGAGTCGCGCCTGCTCGGCAAGATCGCCAAAGAAACCGGCGTGGCCACGCAACTGGGCATCCAGGGACACTCCATGGAATCGGTCAGGCAAACGTGCGAGTGGATCTGGGACGGCGCCATCGGCGAGGTGGCCGAAGTCGATGCGTTCTGCTCGCTGACGTATTACCCCTGGGGACACACCTGGTGGAGCAGCAAACTCGGCCGCAAGCCGACGGAGACGCCGCCGGTGCCGCCGACGCTCGACTGGGACATCTGGCTCGGCCCGGCGCCGGTCCGGCCGTATCACCCGACCTATCATCCCGGCACCTGGCGTTCCTGGTGGGATTTCGGCTCGGGCATGATGGGTGACCGCGGCGCCCACACGCTCGACCCGGTCTTCTGGGCGCTGAAACTCGGCATGCCCACAAGCATCGAGGCTACCAGCATTGACCTGAACGACGACACGCATCCCATCGCGGCGCTGGTGACCTATCAGTTCCCCGCGCGCGGCAATCTGCCGCCGGTGAAGCTGACCTGGTACGACGGATTGCGCTGTCCGCGCCCGGCCGAGCTCGAGGATGGCCGGATTCTCGGCGACAAGGAAGGCGGCGTGGTCTTCAAGGGCACCAAGGGCAAGATCATGGGCGGCACCTACGGCAATGGCGCCCGGATCATCCCCGAAACAAAGATGAAGGAATACAAGCGCCCCGCCCCGACCCTGCCGCGGATCACGGACTCGCACGAGATGGACTGGGTCCGCGCCTGCAAAGGCGGCCCCGCCGCCGGCGCCAACTTCGAATACGCCGCCGCGTTCAACGAGGTCTGCTGCCTCGGCAACGTCGCCAAGCGCGTCGATGCCCGGATCGAATACGACGCGGCGACCATGAAGATCACCAACAACGCCGATGCGAATAAGTGGCTCACCCGCGAGTATCGGGCAGGGTGGACGCTGTAACGGACCATTCGAGGAATTCGCCTTGCCGCATTCGTCGAAGCCGGCCACTTGAGTCCCGCGTTCTCGATGTTGCCTGACGCGATTAACACGTTCTAAACACTTCCATGTTCTCCCGTGATTCCCTGTGATTCCCTGCTGGCAGATAAGTCATCATTGGGATATCATCGCGATCACCTCTTTCAGGCAAGGGATGGATTCATGGGCTCCTTAGATGAGTTGGCGGCGGCGGCAGCGAAGGCTTGGCAAACAACACCGAACGAAGGGGAATGGCTGGTTTACGACAACGGGAAACAGACCGGACCCTATAGCGCCGACACAGTGCGCAAGATGCTCAATGGCGGCAGCCTTTCGGCGGACGCAGCCGTCTGGCAAGAGGGCATGGCCGACTGGGTATCTGCAACCAGCATCTTCTCGACACAACCGCAGCCCGCCATTCTATCGTATGCGGCACGGAAGGTGCCGCACCCAATCGGGTGGCCCAAATTGAGCGGATATCTCGCTCACCTACCGCGGGCTGGCGTTGGTTGCCTAGTGTTGGCAGCAATAGCCACCATGATGCCATTCGTCTCCATCTTCGGAGCAGACATCCGCCCAATTACGTTTCTGCCCGGGAAGATCGTCGCACCCGCCGCACTCGCCGTGGCGGGCTTCGCCGGATGGGCAGTTAGCCAGCGACGGCGTTCCGCCATCACGGTCGCATTTGTGGCGGCAACCTGGTCGACCATGATGCTCTGCTGGGCCCTATGGATATTCTGGGAAATCGTCGGCGGACAGGGTGACAATCCAGCGGAGACCATGCTTGCTGCTGCGGCTGTCAGTCCCGGAATCGGCCTGTACGTTGCGATGCTCGCGGGTGTTTCGGGAGTCGTCGCATTTAGCGTGTTCATCGTCAAGGCGTATCAACAGAGCAATCGATCGCCGAAATCGGCGGTCCTTGGCATGTATGTCGTCGGTATCGTGCTCTCAATTGTTCTGGGCTGGGCGCTTCAGGAGACGACCAAGTCCTACTACGGAATCCCGCCCAAACCACCCTATGGAGTGCAGCCCAAGCCACCAGCGCCGATCTTCTCAGTTCCACCGAGACGCCAACGCTGACCGTCAAGAGTTCCAGCGGTAACACGGTGGCGATGCTCCCGGAGTAGCAACGGACTTGGAGTCACATTCGGGTTACTGACATTTGCCCTTGCCCCGCGAAGTGTTATCGTAGATCGCATGACGCCGACGCCCAAGGCCGTGCCGCCAAACACGCTGTACTACGGCGACAACCTCGACATCCTCCGCCGGTATGTCGAGGATGAGTCGGTGGATCTGATCTACCTCGATCCGCCCTTCAACTCCAACGCCGACTACAACGTGCTTTTTGCTGAAAAAGACGGCACGCAGGCCCGCGCCCAAGTCACCGCCTTTGTCGATAGCTGGACCTGGGATCTGGAAGCCGCCAAGGAATACGCCGAGGTCCTGCGCTCCGGCCATGATCGCGTCGCCAAATGCCTCAAGGGCATGCATGATTTCCTCGGCGGATCGGACATGATGGCTTACCTGTCCATGATGGCCATCCGCCTGATCGAATTGCGCCGGGTCTTGAAGCCCACCGGCAGCATTTATCTCCACTGCGACCCCACGGCCAGCCATTATCTCAAGCTGCTCTTGGACGCGGTGATGGGGCCGGAGAACTTCCTCAACGAAATCATCTGGAAACGGACGCACGCCCACAGTTCGGCCCAGCGTTATGGTCCGGTCCATGACGT
>JBIOJL010000374.1:0-6064 GCA_044450885.1 Tepidisphaerales bacterium | reverse complement strand
GGCCCGCATCGCGAGCATGGTGGAGTCGCATGGCGAGCGTTTCCTGAGCCGGTGTTTCACGCCGGCGGAAGTGGCGTATTGCCAGGGGCACAGCAAGCGGGTGGCAGAGCACCTGGCCGGGCGGTTTGCGGTGAAGGAAGCCATCTTGAAGGTATTGGGGACGGGTTGGTCGGGCGGGATCAGTTGGACGGACATGGAGATTCTGCCGAACGCGGCCGGGGCGCCCGTGCTGACATTGACCGGCTATTCCGCGGAAGTGGCCGCCCGGCTGGGGATCACGCGGTGGCATGTGTCGATCAGCCATATCGAGACGCACGCGGTGGGGAGCGCGATTGGAGAGAATGTCTGAGATTCGAGGGATGCCTGTTGCCCCAGGCTCAGGCGGGGAGTTTCACGCGCACGTCCGCGCCGGGGAAACGGGCGATGATGTCAATGTCCCCGCCCAGCGCGCGGACAACTTTGCGCAGCGTGGCGATCTGCATGTCGGTCTGTTTCTCGATCTTGGCCAGAGTGGGCTGGGCGACTTTCATCGAGCGCGCCAGACCACGCTGGGAAATCTGAAGTGCCTCCCGGATCTCGCGCAGCTCCATGTCCGCCAGAATCCTGGCTGTTTTCGCCTTGGCACGGGCGATGGATTGTGGAGTCATCGTCCGTCGGCAGAGTTCATCGAATGTCTTGGCCATAAATCACCGTGTCTTTCGAAGATGGTCTTCAAACAACAAGTCGGCCTTCGCGATCAGTTGGCGATAGAAACGAGCCTCGCTGACTCCGCGTTTGTCGCCGGCCACGAGCACGATTGCATTGCGTTTCGGGTCGAACGCGAAGGCGATGCGGATGGCCATGCGCTTCGCGTCAACGCGCAGCTCTTTCATGTTGGAGAATCGGGAACCGTTGAGGGTATCGGCATAAGGACGCGACAGAAATGGGCCGCGACTCCTGAGCAAGCCGATGATGGCAGTGATCTCTTCTCTCGCCTGCGCACTTTGAGCATCAAACCAGAGGTCAAATTCGTCAGTTGTCCCGACGCTCCACATACATGAGATGATAGCACGCAGGCTATCATGGAGCAAGGGGCGGGTGGTTTACTCGTGGGGTGGTTTACTCGTCGGCGGGCCCGTCGCCTCAGTCTTTCTGCTTGTTCACGCCCAACTCCTTCGCGATTTCGCTTTCAAGCTGGTCGAGTTTGCCGAGTTCGACTTTCTCCGAGGCGACGAGGTCGGCCTGGATCATGCGGTCGATCTCGTCGTCGCCGACGGCGGCGCTGCTTTCGCCGGAGGCGCTGATGGCCCCCTGCTCCATCGAATCCATGAACACCGACATGCGCTCTTCCATGCTGCCGGCCTGGGCGACGGCCTTTTCCCACTGGACCTGGGTCTTGGTCAGGTCCATCTCGCCGAAGATCTTGCCGATCTCGCCGGCCATCACGTTCATCGACTCGGCGAAGGTCCGCGACGCCTCGGCCTGGGCGTGGATCAGCATGGCGTTCTTCATCGCCAGCAACTGCCGCTCCAGCATCTTCTTCACCGTGGCCGTCTTCTTCAGCGCGCCGCGGATGAACTGATATTGCTGCTCATCGCCGATCTTCTTGGCGTGCTGGGCGTTCTTGATGAAGTCCTCGGAGAACTTCTGCTGCTGCTGGATCGACTTCTCGATGGCGCGCAGTCCCTGGCGGACTTTCATCTGCTGCTCGATGCGACGCTCTTCTTTGCTTTTGAACAAGCCCATGGGTTGAGTCCTGAGTCAAAATGGTGTGCTGAAGCACACCCTACGTGCTGCGTCGAATGGTGTGCTGAAGCACACCCTACGTCACTGCGTCGAATGGTGTGCTGAAGCACACCCTACACCTCCGGCGGGGCCGCCTGCTTGCGCACGGCGCGCTCGGCCTGCTCCAGCGCTTCATCCTGCTTCATCGATCCCCGGTCCATCTCGTTCCACAGGTCCATGATCTCCGAGCCGGCATCCTTGAGCTGCATCCCGGCGATGGCCCGCTTGTCGGACTCGGCGCCGAGGTCCAGGATCTGGTCCAGCCGCTCCTGGTACATCTCCTCGTTGATGCTGTCGTCCTCGATCCACTGGTTGATCCGGGCCACGTCCTTGTCGGTGACATTCAGCCGGCCCAGCGCCTTGCCCTTCTCGCTGTTCTCTTTGACCATCCGCAGCCGGCCAAGGGTCATCAGCTCCTTGGTCCGCAGGTTCAACTCGCGGGCGACCATGAGCTGCTCCTGCGTCTTCATCTGGAACTGCTGGGCCAGCGCCTTGCGCAGCTCCGGGGATTTCTGCGAGGCGCCCTGCTCGAAGAGCTTCTTCTTGTCGACGGCGATCTGCTCGACCTTCTTGAAAAGACGGTCCCGTTGCTTCTCGGTGAGGATCTCCTCCTTGCGAATCTCCGTGCGATTGAGCTCGCTGAGCGACTTCTGCTTCTTGCCGAATATTCTGTCGAGGAGAGCCATTTTGCGTCCAGTGAATCGGTGATCAGTGATCGGTGATCGGTGATCCGGTGAATACTGATCACCAATGACCGATCACCGATCACCGGCTTATCCCATCTCCGCCTGGCGTTCTTTCGCCTTGGCCGCCGAGCCGGGCACCGCGGGCGGTTCGGCTGCCACCACCGGCGCCTTCTCCGTCGGCGTCTTCGTCGCAGCGCCCTGCGCCGGAGTCTTCTCCGCGGGGGTCTCGGCCTTCGCGGGGTTCATTTCCTTTTCCAGTTCCTCGAACAACGCCTGTTCCTCTTCGCTCATGCCCGATGGCCCGGCCGCCGCCACCGAACCGGCGACCTCGTAACTGGCCTGCAACTCGGCCATCACTTCCTCGGCCTTGGCCGCATCTTCCGCCAGCTCTTCCGAGTCGGGCAGCTTGGCCGACGAGCCCTGTTGCACCAGTTCCAGGTTGTGCAAATGCGTGCTGACCACGTTGATCTGCTGATTGAGCATGCCCAGCACCTGCTGGCGGCGCTCGAGATCCTTACGAAGTTGCAGCAGTTGGCTGGTCAGGCGCTTCTTGGTGAGGTTGCTCGTGGTGTTCTTGAACTCGTCCTTGAGCTGGGTCTCCTGTGTCTCCAGGGCGGCCATCTCCTCGAAACTCTGATCCCGCTGCCGGCTGAGGGCCGCGCGCCGCTCGGAGAGCAGCGTGATCTTCTTCTCGGTTTCACCCTTCATTGAGAAGAGCGATTTCAGCCGTTCGATAAATGGCATGTCCGAACCTCCGTTGCGCGCGGGCGAACCCAGGCCCGAGCCTTCGCGAAAGAGCAGCAGCGCCCCGTCGAGCTTTCGCGCCGACAGGCCGTGTTCCTTCGCATACGATTTTACCTCATCTTCGACCATCCGCAGCGGCAAATCCGTTCGCTGGGCAATCTTCTCCGCGCTGACGCCGCCCGATAACAGCTCCACCTTCGCCTTGTCGATCTGTTCGCGGACCCGCTGGCGCTTCTGGTCATCCTCTTCCGGGTCGATCAGGCCCAACAGATCTTCCTCGCCGGCGGGGCCCTTCACGCGCCAGCCGCCCGACGCCGCCGGCTCGGCCAGGATCGCGATCTGCTGCCCGCGCTGCTCGGCCAGATCGCGGGCGCTTTCGGTGAATCCGCTGGTCGAAACCAGCACCACCGTCTGCGGCACGCCGTGAAACTTGTGCAGGCGCTCGAGCACGGCCTTCACGTCCGAAACATCGGCCGGACGGGGCTCGTGGCCCTCAAGCAGGTCCTGCCACGGGGAAATGCACACCACCTTCATGTCCCCGACGATGCTCCAGAAAACGAAGAACCGGCGCTTCCGCAACGTCACCGACACCTCGCGGCCGAGCGGCATGCGCCCCTGCACCGCGTAGTCGTGAATCCCCTTCTGCATCATCATCCGCTTGAGATCCACCTCGCGGTCGGAGGGCATCACATCCCGGCCCAGCATGATCGCGTGCTTCCGGCCGCCGGTTGTCTCGATGCGCAGACGTTCATCCCCGAGCAGTTTCTGGACGTGCTCGACGATCTGCTTCTCCCGCTCGCGATGCCAGGTTGGATCGGCCGGTCCACTCATGCACTTCTCGCTTCCTTTCCGCGAAGCAACACGTACAACGCACCCAGCGACAGCAGCGTCCACGCCCAGCCGGCGACACTCAAGAGGGTGAAGAAGAAAAGCATCGCGTCACCGGCGGATAGTGTAATCGTTTCTCGAATCCGCGGAAGCGTCCACGGACGCTACACGTTGGCGCCTTTCCCCGGTCCCAGGGTCGTTCCGCACTGCATGCAGTATTTATCGCCAGGCTCCGGCCAGCCCCCGCACTGCGGACAGCGCAGGACCCACTCCACCAATTGCACGCCGCAATTCATGCAGAACTGGTCTGATGCCCCGATGGGCCGGTGGCACGATGGGCAGGTGGACGCCCGAACGGTTGGCAAAGGAGGCGGCTCGGGCGTGGTCCCGCGGCTGGGCAGCGGAGGCGGCATCCGGCTTGCCGCGTCGAGTCCCTCGAGGAATTCCTCGGCCGACTGGTATCGCTTGTCGAGCCTCGAGTAGGACCGCCGGAAGACCTCGTCCAGTTGCCGCGGCGCCTTGGGGTTCAGGTCGCTGGGCAGTTCGGTCCCGGCCGGGCGCTCGCCGGTGAGCATTTCGTAGAGAATGACGCCGCAGGCATAGAGATCCGCCCGGCCGTCCACGTCGCCGCCGCCGCGCTGCTCGGGCGACATGTAGTCGATGGTGCCGGCGATCTTCTTCGCATCGTCGCCATGGGCATCGACCGAGAAGGCGATCGACTGCTGCCCGGCGAGATTGGCCGCCTTGCCCAGGCCGAAATCCGCGATCTTGATGACGCCTTCTTCGCCGAAGCCGTCCTTTCGGGCCTTTTCGTGGACCAGCACATTCTCGGGCTTGATGTCGCGATGGACCACGCCATGCTGGTGGGCGTGCTGCAGACCGAGCAGAATCTGCCTCAGCACGAGCACGGCGTCTTCCGGCGCCAGCGAGCGATCGGCGATCAGGGTGCGCAGGCTTGTGCCCGGAACATACTCCATGATGAGGTAGGGCGGGTCGGCGTAGGGGTCGAACCCCAGGGCGCGGACGATGTTCAGGTGTTGCAGGCCGTGGATCGCCGTGCCTTCCTTCTGCAAATTGCGGATGTACCCCGGCTCGGTCGGGATCTTGATGGCGACGCACTGGTCGGCCCAGACGTGGTGACGGGCGCGCCAGACCTCGCCGAACGTCCCGGCGCCGAGACGGTCTTCAAGCACGTATTCGCTGATTCGTTGCCCAACCTGCGGCATCTTTCCTCCCGTCGGTCAAGCTTCCATTCTCTCGGCTATCCAGTCGCACGTAAAGACATTATACACCGCCGCGAAGAGCAAGCCGACTATCGCGGCCGTCCAGGCGCCGGTTCCGTGGACATTCCAGGAGAACATCCACAGCAGCACGATGAACTCGATCACCGTATAACCCAGCACCAGCAGTCCGCCAGCCAGGTTGCTGCCGAAGCTGGCCACCTTGCTGATGATGAAGAACGTGGCCCAGGGCACCAGCAGGACGATCATGGTCCAGCCGACGATCTTCCCGGTGCCGTTGACGAGCATGGTCTTGGTGGCCTCGTCCATGCGATACCAGGAGATGGCGGCCGCCACCACCGCGAGCGACACCAGCCCGCTGATCACCTTTCCGGCCGTGGTCTTCAGAAAGTCCATCGGGATCATTGTACAACAAACCGCCCGGCAACCCCCTATAAAGTGGTGCGAATCTTATCGTCAGGGCATGACCACAGACCTTGGGAAGACCGCGCCCCTCCGCCGCCGGGACCGCGATTTGCGATCGCGGCTGCAAACGGCCGCAGAGGACTGCGGCCCTCCGCCGGGGGTGCATGACGTTGTCGGCGGATTCGTTTTTGGCCCCGACGGGGCCGGCGGATTGTAGCCACGGGTGAAGCGCAGCCCGCCGCATGGCGGGCGGAGCGGAACCCGTGGGATACGGGTTCATTTGACCGGTCCGCCCCGGAGGGGCGGAGGAACTTCCCGAGATGCGACGGGCCAATCCGAGGGATTCCTTCGCCCCTCCGGGGCGAAGAGAAGGAACGGGGATCCAATCTCCACGGG
>JBIOJL010000373.1:0-6069 GCA_044450885.1 Tepidisphaerales bacterium | reverse complement strand
TAGGCCTGGCTCACCTGAATTCGCGCCTTTCCGAAAGTAGAGCCTGCGTCCTCGCGGGCAATGAGTACCAGCGGGTCGACGCTTCGGGTGGGCCAGCGAGCACGCTGGCCCTACTTTGTCCGCTCGCTTCTTTGGACCCCCGGAGGCTGACCACATTTGGTGGCATGGGCTTCCAGCCCATGGTGTCGGTGCTCCGACACATCCGTTGCCGGAACTGATGCTGCGGAGTACCGCGGCACACGGGCTGGAAGCCCGTGCCACGGAAGACTTGTCCGCTCGCCTCACGCATGAGTCACCATCAGTTCGAGTTCCGGGAAATACTTTTCGACTATGGCCTGCATCTCCGGCCGGCGTTCGACCACGCCGACCACCGCCGCCAGGCCGCCGCGTGCCTCCGGGGCCCGCACCGAGCGCATGGCGATCGCCAGCACCGGCAGCAGCATCTCCGCATGTTTCGGATCCTGCTCCAGCGCCCCGGCGATCTGCCGCAGCGCCTTGAGCTTGTGCCGGCCGCCGCGATGCACGCCCAGCAGCACCGCGCACCAGATGGCCGACAGGTCTTTGGCGCCCGCGCCGGGCAGGCCGGACCGCTTCTCAAGCGACGCCACCAGCTTCAGCCGGATGTCTTCGTAGGGCGTTTCCAGCAGCCGCGCGTAGAGTGACGAATCGCCCCAGCCCGCCGACTCGGGGACCAGCCATTCCCACGCACCGGCACGAATCGCCGCGTTGAGGCTGTCGAAAAACGGCACGATGCGGTCGGTGGCATAGACGCTTTTCTCGCCGAGGATCCGCAACGCCCAGCCGGCCATCTCCCGCCCAATGCTCTCGCAGCGGGCGCCGGCCAGTTCCGCAACCGCCTCGCGGTCGGCTGAGGTCGTGATGGCGGACGTCTTGAGATACTCGAACCCCAGCCGCGCCACCGGGGTGGCCCGCGACATGGCCAGTTCGATCCGGCCGCGCAGGTCGAGGCGATCGGCGCTGACGTGTTTCCTCATCAACTCGCAGATGGCCGCCAGGGCGGTGGGATTTTTCGTGCCCAGCAGTCCCAGCCAAGTTTCCAGCGGCAGCGTTTCCAAGCCCTGTGCCTTCTCCAGCAGTTCCGCTCCAAACTGCTGCACCTCTTCATCCGGGTGATCGAGCAGGCCGAGCAATTGCGCCACCGGCACTTCGGCCAGGTTGGCCGCGTGATCGGCCCGCAGCAGTTGCATCGCCCACACCCGGACCAGCCGCGACCGTGCCCCGGTAACCAGGCCAAGCAGCACGCCCGCCGCCTGCGGCGTCTTCCACAGTTTTGCCAGATACGGAGTGGCCGACAGTTCGGCGAGGCTGTGTCCCGGCGCCAGATTCACATGGCTGACGCCGATACGGATGGCCGGGTGCGCAAAGAAACAGGCGTGCATGAGGCCCCAGCAGTCGAGGATATTCTCGCCGCGGGCGAGGTCTTTGTCGCGGTAGCGTTTGAGTCCCAGCGCGACGGCCGTGATGTAGTCGGCGGGCTTGCGGTGGGCGAGCCGACGGAAATATCGCCAGGCGCGACGGCGGAGATAGGCGCGGGTCTTCCCGGAGAAGAGCCGGTCTCCCGGCCTCATCAACACCGGAACAGTGATCCTTTCCAAAGTCTTGGGATTCTGCGCGATCCTGACCTGTGCGCCTGGTGGAATCGTATCCGGGTTGGCGCGCAGGTACTGCTCGGTCCACGCCGCGCGCGACTGCCGATCCCACTGATGCCGCGTTCGCAGCCTTCTTCGCACGATCACGTCAAACGCCGCAACAAACGCCCCCGTCAGTTCATGATCCCCCTTCTCTTCGGCGTTCTTGAACAGCCGCCGCACCAGCGGCTGATGTCCTGGGTGCAACATGGGTTGATCGAGGTAGTCCAGAATCTGCTGTCGCGCCCACGGCCGGTGGTCCTTCTTCCACGTCTCCGCCACCGTCGCCAACGTCTTGGGATCGCTCGCCTGCAGCAGCAATTCCAGGAACCGCCCATCCTGCGCAGACAGGTACTCGAGCAACAGCAGGGAAGATGGTCCGGCTCCCGACGGCATTGACCCACGCCCACTTTGTTGGAGACGCAACAATTGTGGATGCCCGCGGCCCGCCCGTCAAGCCCGAAATGACGAAGGACGAATGCCGAATGCCGAGAGAATGCCCAATGCACAAATGAACAAGACCGAATCCGTCCCCGCCCGTTCGTCATTCGCTCTTCGTCATTCATTCGTCATTCCGTGGCCGCGTACGCGGCTCCGGGCCGATTGCTCTTGCGGCCCGCCCGCTTTATAGTGTCGGGTTCGCGTTCATGGGCGGATGTTCCGTCCTGCGCAAACAACATAGTTTGGGAGCGTCGATGCAGCGCGGGTGTCGGCGCACTCTTATACGGGCCGCGTGTACAAAGGATCAGGCGGAGCCTCTCCGCCGCATTTAAGCAATGGTTGACTACAATCTGATTAACTCCCTGGGCGATCTGGACGCGGAGGTTAATTCCGCGGTGTTGCTGGCACTCGGTGAGGACGCGGGCGATCTGAACAAGCTCGTCAAAGCCGACGACGTGCAGGACCTGGTTCCCAATGCCATCCTCAAGGGCCGCATCGCCGGCGTCTCCGGCGAGGACTTCATCGTCGAACTCGGCCTCAAATCCGAGGGCATCCTGGAACGGAGCGAGTTCGACGAACCCGACAACGTCAAACCCGGCGACGAGGTCCGCGTGCTGGTGGAAGAACCCACCGACGAAAACGGCCAGGTCAAAATCTCCAAGCGCAAGGCTGACCGGATCATCAACTGGGAAGCCATCATGAAGTCCAAAAAGGAGGGCGACCCGGTCAAGGGCAAGGTGACCAAGAAGATCAAGGGCGGCCTCCTCGTGGACATCGGCGTGCCGGTGTTCCTGCCCGCCTCGCAGGTGGACATCCGCCGGCCGGGCGAGATCTCCGACTGGATCGGCCGCGACATCGACGCGGTCATCCTCAAGATCGACGAAGAGCGCCGCAACATCGTCATTTCCCGCCGCAAGATGATCGAACAGCAGCGCGAGGAACTGAAGAAGAAGACGCTCGACGGGCTCAACGTCGGCGAAACCGTCAAGGGCACGGTGAAGAACATCGCCGACTTCGGCGCCTTCATCGACCTCGGCGGCATCGACGGCCTGCTGCACATCACCGACATGTCCTGGGGCCGGATCAACCATCCCTCCGACATCCTCAAGATCGACCAGGAGATCGAGGTCAAAGTCCTGCAGGTGGACAAGGACAAGGAGAAGATCGCCCTGGGCCTGAAGCAGAAGGATGCCAGCCCCTGGGAGACGATCGAGACCAAGTACCCCGTCGGCTCGGTCCACGAGGCCGAGGTGGTCAACATCATGTCCTACGGCGCGTTCACCAAGCTGGAAGAGGGCGTCGAGGGCCTGGTACACATCTCCGAGATGTCCTGGACCAAGCGCATCAACCACCCCAGCGAGGTGGTCAGCCAGGGCCAGAAGGTGAAGGTCAAGATCCTCGAGATCAACAAGGACAAGCAGGAAATCAGCCTGGGCATGAAGCAGGTCGAGGAGAACCCCTGGGAGCGCGTGGCCGAGAAGTATCCTCCCGGCTCCGTGGTCAAGGGCAAGGTCCGCAACATCGCCAATTACGGCGCTTTCATCGAGATCGAAGAAGGCATCGACGGATTGCTGCACGTCTCCGACCTCTCCTGGACCAAGAAGATCGGGCATCCGTCCGAGATGCTCAAGAAGAGCGAGGAGATCCAGGCGGTCGTGCTCTCGGTCGACCAGGAGAAGCAGCGCATCGCCCTGGGCCTCAAGCAGATGCAGGAAGACCCGTGGCTGCACGTCATCCCGGCCAACTACCGTCCGGGCATGGTCGTCAAGGGCCACGTCACCAAGATCGCCAACTTCGGCGTCTTCGTGGAACTGGAACCGGGTCTGGAAGGTCTGCTGCACATTTCCGAAATCTCCGACCAGAAAGTCGAGAAGCCGGAAGAGGTGCTCAAGATCGGGCAGGAAGTGGACGTCAAGATCCTGCGGGTCGATTCCGACGAGCGGAAGATCGGCCTGTCGCTCAAGCGCGCCCAGTGGGCACAGGAAGAAGAGAAGCGCGAGGTCGAGCGCTCCGAGCGCGCCAAAGCCAAGGGCCTGCGCGGCGGCCTGGAAGGCGGCGAGTCCATCACCAGCCTGGGCGATCTGAAGCTGGACAAGTAAACGTCCGGCCGCGACTGACCAGGCCACAGATGCGGGATGACCGTGCTTGCGCACGACGGTCTCGGCATGGAGTGCGGGCCTGCATAGGCATGGCCGCGCAGGGCGTGGTTGACCTTTTCAGGGCAGGCGCGGACAGACTGGTAACAGGCATAGGATCGGGGTCGTCCTTATGGGACGACCCCGGTTTCTTTTGGCGGGCACAGAAGAAACGGCCGGTTTCTTCAGGAGGCAGACGTCCGTAATAAACCTCACAGGTTGATAACTGTTAAAGGCCAAGATCAGAAAGATTGTGATATTTATGGATTTCCGGCTTGAAATTGGGCGCGAATGTGTTCAAACTAATGCCCGACACGCTCGGAGGGCCGTCGGAACTGGAGCCGAGCGTGCCGCACGTTTTTGAACGTCGCAAGTGACGCCCTGCCCAAACCGATACTAGCTCTGGCTGACATGGAGGTCGGCTTGTCGAAGTCGAAGGGCGTTGCGACCCGCACAGGTCGCCACATCAAGGCTGGAGTCCGCAGTTTCACGAGGGCAATGGCGCCCGCGTCCGAAGATGTTACTCGGATGGCTACGCCACCGGACGGGAACAAAGCAATGTCAAGTGCCGCTGTCCAATCAGGCCTGCAGCTCTATCTGAAACAGATCAATGACAACCCTCTGCTCACGGCCGAGCAGGAGAAGGACCTCGCCCGCAAGATCATCAAGCACAACGACCTCCGCGCCCGCGAGACCATGGTGCGCTGCAATCTCCGGCTGGTGGTGAACCTGGCCAAGCACTACGTCAACCGCGGGCTGTCGTTACCGGACCTCGTCGAGGAAGGAAACATCGGGCTGCTCAAAGCCGTGGAAGGTTTCGACCCGGAGAACGGTTCGCGTTTCTCCACCTACGCATCGTGGTGGATCAAGCAGGCGATCAAGCGGGCGCTCATCAACGCGGCCCAGCCGATCCACATTCCGGCCTACATGGTCGAGATGATGTCGAAAATGAAACAGGCGATGCGGCAGCTCGAGGACGAGCTCGGCCGGCTGCCCAACACCGACGAGCTGGCCCATCAGATGCAGCTCTCGCCGAAGAAACTGCGGATCATCCGCAAGGCAATCCGCGCGGTGAACACGCCCACGCAGTCGGGCTCGGCCGACGGCGAGCTCTCCCTGAGCGACATGGTGGCCGACCGCGCCACGCCGACGCCGGCGGAAGCAGTCATCTGGGAAGACGACATCCGCCACCTGATGGACCTGCTGGCCGCAATCGACGAGCGCGAGGCGATCATCCTCCGCATGCGTTACGGACTGGACGGCGAGAACCCCATGACGCTCAAGCAGATCGGCGCCCGCATCGGCCTGACGCGCGAGCGCGTGCGGCAGATCGAACACGAAGCCATCCGCAAACTCCGCGACAGCATGGTCCAGAAGGTCTGACTCTGTAGCCGCGCGCCGCGCATCCTGCGCTCCTTTTCAACACCCGATCCGCCGCTTACACTGCAAGATATGCAGGATCCCATCACCCGCCTCAAGAAACTGATTCGTGACATCCCCGATTTTCCCAAGCCGGGGATTCTCTTCCGCGACATCACCCCTCTGCTGGCCGATCCGTCCGGGCTGGCGCTCTCCATCGAACTGCTGGCCAACCCCTACCGCGGGCAGCACATCGACGTGGTGATCGGCGCGGAGTCCCGCGGATTCATCTTCGGCACCGCCGTCGCCTGCTGCCTGTCGGCCGGCTTCGGGCTGGTCCGCAAGCCCGGCAAGCTTCCCTTCAAGACCATCAGCCAGACGTACGCCCTCGAATACGGAACCGACAGCCTCTTCATGCACGCCGATACGGTCCGGCCCGGCCAGCGCGTGCTCATCTGCGACGACGTGCTGGCGACCGGCGGGAC
>JBIOJL010000372.1:0-6069 GCA_044450885.1 Tepidisphaerales bacterium | reverse complement strand
ATGAAATACTTTTCACTGGCAGGGACAAGTATGGGCTCACGGCAACAGGCGACTTGGATATCGAAACGGGACATGTATGGGTACAGTTTGAAATGTTTAACACATCACGCCCAGTAGATCTCATGGGTTTTCGGCTTGAATCGCTGTATATCTGCGTGGAACCACCGGCACCATCCATCGTAAGGCCACACAAAGGGGCATCGGAAAACGGGTCAGGGATCGATTCGCCCAAGTTATAGTTGCGACGCCATCAGGTGGACATTATGCCGCAATCAACATCCCCCACCAACCCCCGCAAATGCGTCGTTCTCGTCCCCTACACCAGCCACATCGTGCAGGCGTGCGAGGACGGGCTCAAGGGCCTCGAACACCGCGGCTATGTCGTCCGCCGCGTCGTCGGGTTCTCGGCCATCGACCAGGGACGCAACCAACTGGCCACCGATGCCATGGCCGAGGGGTTTGACGAAACCATGTGGATCGACTCGGACGTCGGCTTCGAGCCCGATGCCGTGGAAGCGCTCCGCCGCCGGCGGCTGCCGGTGGTCTGCGGCATCTATCCGCAGAAGGGCAAGCGGGCCGTCGCCTGCCATGTCATGCCCGGCACGCCCAAACTGACCTTCGGCCGCGATGGCGGCCTGCACGAAATCCTCTACGCCGGGGCCGGCTTCCTGCTCGTCCGCCGCGAGGTCTATCAGACCCTTCAGGACAAACTCAAACTCCCCGTCTGCAACCAGCGTTTCGGCCGGCCGATGGTCCCGTTCTTCCAACCCATGGCCTGCGAAAGCGAGGGTGGCCACTGGTACTTGGCCGAGGATTACGCCTTCTGCGAACGTACACGCCGCCGCTGCGGCTTCAAGATCATGGCCGACACCACGATCCGCCTGTGGCACTACGGCACTTATGGCTACGCCTGGGAAGACGCCGGTGTGGACCGGCCGCGCCATGTCACTTTCACCTTGAACTTCGGGGAGAAGCCGGGCAGGTAGAGGGGCTGATTCGCCGAAGCCGCCGGTTGCTCCGGGCGACACCCGGTTGGGCGCAGGGGACGGAACGGCTCGGCGAGCGCTCGGCGAGCCGTCCCTACCTGGGCCGGATGGACCGTTCGGCGGGTGGTTCCAGTCGGGGCTCGCCGGACGGGGCGTGATCGCGGGAAAGGGATTGCAACTTTGGCACATATGCCGACTACTAACGATGATGAACAGGTGCCTGTGGAACTGCACGCTCGCTATGGCCATGTCGGTGGCGGGTGCAGTGTCTGCGCGGGCGGAAGGACCAGCCACCCGGCCGGCGGAGCCGGAACGGATTCGCAAACTCATCTCGACACTGGGCGCCGAGGAGTGGCGCGACCGGCAGGCGGCCGAGGACGAACTGGAGGCCATGGGGCTCGCCATCCGCCCCGCGCTCACCGAGGCGCTGGCCCGCAGCACGGACACCGAAGCGCGCATGCGGCTGGAGTCCATTCTTCGCCAGATTGCGGATCGCGCTGCGACCGGGCCGACGCTGATCACGCTTCACCTCAAGGGCGCCCTGCCCCGGCAGGCGTTCGACGAGTTCTTCCAGCAGGCCGGGGCCACGCTGCGGGTCGTTCCCGACAACCTCTGGGACAGCCGTCCCTTCTCGCCGGCCGATGTGGATATTGAAGCCCAGCCGTACTGGGTCGCCCTGCCGGAGTTGTGCAAGACGTATGATGTGCAGGTGCAGAATGCGGGGGACCGGGATGTTTCGGTGGTTGACAAGACCTCGCAGTACCGCTTGTTCGGGAAGGCGCCGCGGGTGGTGCATGGACCGTTCATGGTCATCGCGCAGAGCGTTTCCCGCAGCCAGTGGGCCGAGTTGAACTTCAACCAGAACGTCAGCAAGCATTGCGCGGTGCAGTTGATCGTGCTTGCCGAACCGAAACTGCGGGTGTTGCAGGGGGCGTATGTGGCGCATATCGACGAAGCGGTGGACGAGAACGGAAACTCGCTGCTGATGCCCGCTGCCCAGCAGATCGAGGGCGTGCAGCGTCTGACCGGCTGTGCCTGGAATCTACAGGCGACGCTGAAACCGGCCGATCCCCTCGGCGACCGCATCGCCCGCCTTTCGGGCACGGCGCGCTACTGGATTCAGACGCGAAGCGAGAAGACGGAGATTGCCAATCTCGCCGAGGCCAAGGACCGCTCGCAGCAGGTTGGCGGACGTGCGTTCGTCGTCAAAGAACTCAAGAAGCAGGGGGAGATGTGGCAGATCAAGCTGAGTTTCTCCCGGTTCGCCTGGGGCGGCGCGGACATGGGATCGCTTCAGGATCCGAACGGTTCCACGATCCGGCTGCTGGATGCCGATGGCCGGACGCTGCCCCGGATCGGCGGTGTCGCCACCAATTTCACCGCCGACAACATGATGGAAATGCTCTTCAGCTTCGGCCGCCCGGCGTCCACCGCCGCGGACAAAGTGCCGGACCCGGCCAAACTGGTGGTCGAGATTCCCACGGAGATGAAGGAAATGACCGTGCCGTTCGAGTTTACTGATCTGCCGATGCCTTGAGGAACCGCTCATGCGCCATGGTTCTGTCCATTGCCTCGTCGGGGTCCTCGCATTGTGGGCCGGGCTGCTCTGCGGCGAGGTCGGCGCTGCCGAGCCCACCTCGCGGCCGGCGATGCTCGAGCGGTTCGACGCGGCGGTGCCGATCAGCATTCAACTTCACCAGAAATCGCCGCAGGAAGTGCTGGACGAACTGGCTCGCCAGTCCGGCATCAAGACGCGCGTCAATCCGGGCAACCTCTGGCAGACGCACCCGCAACAGCTCGTTGACGTCGAGGTGAAGGATGTTTGTTACTGGAGGGCATTGAAGGAGATCTGCCGGGCGGCCGGGTTGCAGGTCAACGGCTGGGACCGGGAGGTGGTGCTCATGGCCGGGGCCGGTCGGTTTGGACTGACGGGCGACGGGCCGGTGAGTGAAAAAGGGCCGGTGATGGCGATCGCGCAGCGCATCTACCGGTCGCAGACGGCCGACCTGCAGAGCGGCGAAACGCGCCGGCTCTGCACGGTGAGTCTGATGATCTATGTCGATCCGCGCGTGCGCCTGGTGGCGTGGAAACCCGTGTGCGTGTTGTCCGCCCGTGACGAGAAGGGCAACGATCTGGGAGGCAACGTATCCGCTGGGGTATACGCCGACCGCTACAACGAGACGAGCGCCTGGCAGATTAGCCAGACGGTCTCGCTCACTCCCGCGACGCGCACGGGCGGGACGGTGGCCGAACTCAAGGGTTATCTCCCGGCGGTCGTGGTGCTCAAGGCGCAGACGCTGGAGGTTCCGGAACCCTTGACCAGGAAGCAGTTTAAGCAGGATGTGGGACCCTGGACGGTGGAATTACTCGACGTCAAGGACAAACGTCCCGGTCAGACGCCCAAGGCGTATCAGGTGGATGTGGTGTTGCAGGAGCGTGAGAAAGCGGGTTCGCCGTCCAATTTCGACCTTGGGCGGCTGGTTCAACTGGTGGATGCCAAGGGCGCGGTTCTGATGCGGCAGCGCTACGAGGGGACGAGCACCACGTCGGGCGGCCGCACCCAGGCCAGCCTGGTTTTCATGCAGAATACCTTCGGAGGCGAGTTGACCGGTCCGCCGACGAAGCTGTTGGTCGATGTTCCGGTGGAAATGAAGGAAATGGGGTTGCCGTTTGAGTTTCGGGATGTGGCGCTGCCGTGAGGGGCCGGCGTGCGGTGATAGCCCCGGAGGGGCGACACATGTTAGCCCATGGCGCAAGCCATGGGGGTAAGGGCCATCAGTTAATGCTAGCCCCGTAGGCGAAAGAACGCTTGTGTCGCCCCTACGGGGCTGGATTTGTGTCTTGCCCTTTCTCACCCACGACTTACGTCGTGGGCTAACATGTTTCGCCCCTGCGGGGCTGAATCCAGAATTTCTGCAACGCCGTCGGTGGGTGCAACGACTTTAATTCTTGATAGCAGCCCGCGTTGACACCTATCGGCATGGGTGTATTCTGTGTGGGTTGTGACAGTGGATGAGTGATGGGTTGGTTGAACGACGGGCGGCTCGGCGAGCCGTCCCCACGAGAATTGCGACAGTCGATGAGTGCCCAACTGGTTTGATCATCGGACGGCTCGGCGAGCCGTCCCCGCCAGAGGCTTGCAGGCAACGGTCAGAACCCGTCTGAGCGCCTGGTCCAAGGCGCGGGGGCGGCTTCTGTAACCACGAGGAACATCAGATGAAGCGACACCTTCGAGGATCTTTCGGCCGTGGACGTGCAAACCGACGGCAGCGCCCGGTGCTTTCGGCGGCGGTGTTGGAGACGCTGGAAGACCGGCGGATGTTGACCGTGGTCCAGTCGTCGATCACCGACGGTCCCGCGGTCTTCACCTACCAGCAGGCGCCCGATCCGGCCGAGTTCGGCGATCAGCCCGCGCGAACCTGGGTGCAGGTCAATCAGACCGGCAACACCACCGCCGAACTGATCGGCGCCACGGTGGACCAGGACAACAACGTCATCCTCACCGATATTCCCGGCAGCCTGACTTCGCCCTTTGTCCCCAACGGCGCGCAGACCGTGCTGGGCGGCATCGGCGGCTACACCGGCGGCTACCTCATCGGCCCCATCAACATCACCGACCCGTTCCACTCGGACGCCGGCCCGGCGGTGACTCCCGACCCGCTGCCCAATCCCGGCGGGCTCATCGGCACCGACGCGGCGACCGTCGCCGTCGGCGCTCAGGACAACAAAGCCACGAACGTGGCCTCTTCGCCCAATGGCACGCTGGCGACGGTCAACGTGACCCACAACGGCCGCGTCGAGGTCATGAACTACAACACCGCGGCCAACAACGGCAACGCCCAGACGCAGGTGCGCATCAACGAGGCCACGCTCTTTGACGATCGCTTCCCGGCCGTCGTCTTCGGCGGCGCCAGCGGTTTCGTCGATCCCGGCACGGTCACCGACACGGCCATGGACCCGCTGGTCGATCCCGCCAGCGGGCACCATATGCTGTACGTGTTGAGCATGCCCGATCCGGCTTCCACCAACAACCTGCTGACGGTCATCGACGTCGAAGACAACAAGGCCGTGGCCCAGAGCACGCTGAGTTCCGATCTGTTCCCCGGACGGCGCCTGAGCGGCTCGCAGGCGATGGCTTTCCGCCCTGGCGGCGCCACCGGCCGCGAACTGTGGATCTCCACGCCCGACTACGACAGCGACCCCACCACGGACTCCAACCACATACCGGTTCCGACCACCCAGAGTGCGGGTGCCGGCAACGGCGCCGCCGGCCCGGTGGCGCTGAACCCCGGCTACGACGCGGCGTTGGTCCGCGTCAACAGCAACATTGCCAGTGCCACGTTCGGCCACTGGGGCGCCGCCGGGGATGTGCAGAACATCGTTGACAGCGCCGACGGCTTCAAGAAGAAACTCGACGGCTTCACCGCCATGACGTGGGATCAGTTCGATCTCGGGGGCGTCTTCATCTGCTCATTCCAGCAGCCGGTTTCGCCCACGGGCAACGGCGGCGGTGGTGGTGGCGGCAACGGTCAAGTTCCGCCGTGGGATCTCTACACGAT
Source organism: Tepidisphaerales bacterium (assembly GCA_044450885.1). Classification (GTDB taxonomy): domain Bacteria; phylum Planctomycetota; class Phycisphaerae; order Tepidisphaerales; family Tepidisphaeraceae; genus JANYKD01. The sequence continues at coordinate 524 of JBIOJL010000372.1, read as the reverse complement.
TCCATTGGCGGCGGCTCCGATCGGGAACATCGTCCAGTACACGGACTGGGGCGCAGTGGGGGTAGGTGGCAACGGTGGCGGCGGCGGAGGTGGCGGTGGCGGCGGCGCGGGTGCGGCGACCTTGACAGTCAATGGGCTGACGCTTTCCCGCAACGCCCAGGACAATGTGATCCTTGTCGGTCTGGTTCAGATCACGCCGACGACTGCCGGCGATCCCGTGCGCGGACAGCTTCTGCAACTTGGGAGCATTGTGCCGGGTGGCGCCGGTTTCCTGCCGCTCGCTCCGGGGTCGGCCTCGGCGATGTGCCGCGCCGGCATGGCCGTTCAGTCGTTTGGTCTGACGAGCTCGCCCGCCATTACGACGACGGGCTTGGGCGGCACGCGCCCGTTCCTCTACAGCTACCAGGCTGGCCAGATCATTCGCGGTTCTTCCATCTATCTGCCGGTCAATGCCGCCGACGGCACCTCGCAGGTTTCACTGGTCGAGGCGGCCGCGTTCAACCCCATCGATCCCAACCGGCTCT
>JBIOJL010000371.1:0-6075 GCA_044450885.1 Tepidisphaerales bacterium | reverse complement strand
GTTCGCGCTTCAGGAAGGCCAGCGAGGACGCTGGCCCTACTGGTGTCCCCGGCTGCAGTGATCGCGCAACCACGCGGCGTATTGCTCCTGCCTGATCGACTTCTCGGCCAACCCGACCGTCATCAGCACGACCTCGCCCTCATCGGCCTCCAATTCGTATCCGTTCATGGACAGGAAGACGAACGTCGCGGTGAAGGCTGTACGCTTGTTGCCGTCCACAAACGGGTGGTTGTTGATGATGCCGAAGGCGTAAGCCGCCGCCAGATCCGGGATGTCCGGCCGTTCATAATGCCACAGGTGCTGAGGACGGGACAGAGCTGATTCCAGAAGCCCCTGATCGCGCACGCCCTCAGCGCCGCCGAACTCGGACAGCAGCCGTTGCTGGATGGCCAGGACCGCCGACGTGCTCAGCCACTTGGGTTCCTTGCTCACTTGGCCAACTCCCGCAGCGCATTGCGGTACTTGCGAATGCACTTCTCGGCGGCCTGGATCTGCTTCTCAAAGTCCGCGTCGTAGGCGGTGATCTTCATCCCGTCGGGCGTCTCGGTGAGAAGCAAGCGGTCCCCGTCGCCGACATTCAGCGCTTTGGTTGCCTCCTGGGGCAGAATCACACCCAGCGAACTGCCGATGCGTCGAACTGTCAGCGTCACCATGGCTGTCTCCGGTTTAATAATTATTATAATACACGTTGCGGCGATTGGCAAGAGGGTCCTTCCTTCCCTTACCATGCTCCAATGCGATTGAAGTACGGCGCGCACATGTACCTCTGGATCGACCGCTGGAGTGACGAACAACTTCGGCTGTTCGACCACGCTTGGCAACTCGGCCTGCAATGCCTCGAGATCGCCGTCGGCGACGATGTCGACTTCACGCCGCGGCTCACGCGCCAGCGCGCCGAGGCAACGAACATGGAGTTCACTGTCGGCCCCGGCGGCGCCTGGCCGATGGAATGCGACATCTCCGACGACGACCCGGCCAACCGCCAGCTCGGATTGGAATGGCACCGGCACAGCATCGACTTGGCCGGTGAGGCCGGCGCGATCGCCTATTGTGGCGCGATTTACGGGCATCCTGGCCGTGTGCAGCGCCGCGTGCCACCGGCCGACGAGTTTCCTCGTACGGCCGAGAATCTCCGCGTTCTCGCCGAACATGCCCGTCGTGCCGGCCTGAAACTGGTCATCGAGCCGATGAGCCATTTCCGCACCCACTTGGTCAATACGCCGAGACAGGTGATGCGCCTGACGGAACTGGCCGATCATCCCAACCTCTACGTGCTGCTGGACACGTACCACATGGTGACCGAGGTCCGCGATTTCGGCGAGGCCGTGCGGGTTGTGGGCCGGAAACTCTGGGGCATTCACGCCTGCGAAAACGACCGCGGCGTTCCCGGCGGCGGCCTGGTGCCCTGGGAGGCGCTCTTTGCGGCGTTGCGCGAAGTGCCGGGCGAAGGCCACATGCTGCTGGAAACGTACAATTCCTCGATCGACGATTTCGCCCCCAGCCGCGGGATGTTCCACAACGTGTGTCCCGACGGCGATGCGTTCGTGCGCCGGGGCGTCGAATTCCTCCGGCGTTGCCAGGGCAAAGCAGAACGACCCCGTTGAGCGCTGGTTCTCATGCCTCCGCCGCGCGGCCGCATTTTGGGCAGAACTTCCCCGTGCGCGGATTCCCGCAGTGTTTGCACTTGCCGCAGTCGAGGCTCGACAGCGCCATGGCCTTGTCCGCGGCCTCGGCCAGCAGCTTTGCTGCCTCCTGGTTTGCGCGGTTGACGATTTCCCTGGCTGAGGTCGCCGCGTCCGCCAGGGTCTTCTCGGCCGGGCTGCTCGGCCGCCGGGGCATAAAGAGGGCGATGGTTGTCAGGATGGCAAAACCGGATCCGGAGACCGTCATGACGATGGCGGCGGCGTCGTAGTTAAAGTTGATCGCATAAACTATGGCGATTCCGCTCCCGATCAGCAATGCCAGCACCGCACACAGAAACAGCCGTCGTTTTGCGCTCATGTTCTCACCCGCCAGCCATTCGTCGGCCGTCCTTCGTCTATGCGACCTTTTCCTCCGTGTCCCTACGCTTGTCCGACAGCCTCCAACTTCGACACCGCATTATACCATCGCACCGCCGTCTCGGGAGCCTGATTCCGGATATCTCCAGACCCGGGCTTCCGCTCATGCCGGGCGGCGGGCATGCCGGGAGGGTCGCAGTCTTCCGCGGCCGCCTCGCGCGGCGACCGCTCCCGGCCGTGCAGAAGCACGGCCCTCCCGGACCTGCCGTCACGCCGCTGGCGGCCGGCGGCGGAGCCTGCGAAAATTGGCAAGAATCTTGAGGTTCCCGTCGATACAATTGATAGAATAGGGTTATGTTCCGGATGTTCTTCAAGGAACCTCAACTTGTTTCACACCACAGGAGGCCCTCCATGTTGAGCAAAGTCATTTCGAGTTTGGCGCTGGTCGGAGCGATGCTGGTGGCGCCAGCGGCTTTTGCCGGCGACACGGGCGCGCAGGCAAAGATGTCGCTCTCGCGCAACCTGCCGCGGATCAACTTCACCGGCGTGACCTTCAAAGAGGCCGTCGATTTCCTCCGCGATTTCTCGGGGCTGAATATCCATGTGAACTGGAAAGCCATCGAGGCGGCCGGCGTCGCGGCGGATACTCCGGTCAACATCAAACTGCGCGACGTGCCTGTACGCAAGGCCCTTTCCCTGGTGCTCAGCGAGGCGTCCGGCGGCGTCGGTCTCACGTTCTATGTCGAAGACGGCGTGGTCGAGATTACCACCCGCGAGATCGCCAACGCCCAGATGCTGACGGTGGTCTACCCCGTCCAGGATCTTCTCTTCGAGCCTCCGCCCGTCGATGCTCCGCCTGATTTCTCGCTCGCCACCAAGGGCAACCGCACGGTCCGCCCCGGTCCCGGCGCGGCCAGCCAGCCCGACACCAAGGCCCAGGAACTCATCCGCCTCATCACCGAGACGGTCCAGCCCGACGCGTGGGTGGACAACGGCGGCAAATCATCGATCAAGTACTTCTCCGGCAGCCTGATCGTCACGGCCCCACGGTCGATCCAGGAAGCCATCGGCGGCCTGAGCGAGTGAAGCCAGGAATCCGGGAGGGCCGTGCTGCCGCGCGGCCGCGATCGGCGAACGCGGGTACAGACGATCGCAGAGGACTGGTCGCGCCGGGGCTCCTATGCTTAGCGGCATGTTCAGGCGATATCTTCCCGCCTTTGCCTTGTTGTTGTTTGCGGCGATCGCCTTGGCCGCCGAACCGCAGCCGGGCCTGACGTTCCACGCCCCACCCAAGCCGCTGGCGTCCGGCGCGGTGACCTCCGACTGGCCGGGGCTCCTCGGGCCGGCGCGCAACGGCGTTTCCCCCGAAACCAAGTTGCTCCGCGCATTGCCGCCGCGCGGGCCAGCCATCGTCTGGGAAACGACCCGCGGCGCGGGCTATGCCGCACCAGCGGTTGTAGGGGGGCGCCTTATCCATTTCCACCGCATCGACACCGACGAAGTCATCGACTGCCTCGATGCCGCGAACGGCCGGCCTTTCTGGCGACACACCTACCCCATCGACTACCAGGACCGTTATGGCTACAGCGACGGCCCGCGCTGCCCGCCGGGGATCGACGGCGGGCGCGTCTACACGTTGGGCGTGGCAGGGGATTTACGCTGCCTGGATCTTCAGACCGGCGCGCTGCTCTGGAAGCACGACCTCTGGGCGAGTTCAAACTCAAACAGAACTTCTTCGGCATGGGCACGACGCCGCTGCTCGAGGGCGATCGGGTGGTGGTCAATGTCGGTGCGGAAGGTGGGCCCAGCGTGGTGGCGTTCGATGCGCGCAGCGGCCGGCAGCTCTGGCAGGCCGGCACACGCTACGGCCAGAGCTACGCCGCTCCCGTGGCCGCCGATCTGCACGGCCGGCATCGCGTACTGGTCTTCGCCGGCGGTGAAAGCTGGCCGCCGACGGGAGGGCTGATGTGCATCGACGCGGCCGATGGCAAGGTGGATTTCGAGTTCGACTGGCGCGGCCGCCGCCGTGAGTCCGTCAACGCCTCGGCGCCGCTGGTGCTGGGTAACCGCGTGTTCATCTCCGAGTGTTACGGCCGCGGCAGCGCCCTGGTCGAGATCGATCGCGACTTCTCGCCGAAGATCGTCTGGCAGACCGAGGACTTCGGCACCCACTTCATGACCGCCGTCGCCAGCGATGGATTTCTCTACGGCTGCCACGGCCACGGCCCGCGCGGTTGTCCCCTGGTGTGTCTCGATGTGGCCACGGGCAAAGAGCAGTGGCGGCATGATCCGCAGTGGACCGAGGAGGCGGAAGTCGATGGCCAAAAGAGCCGGCTCCGCATGGAACTGAACCGTTCGCAACTCCTGCTGGCCGACGGCCGGGCACTCTGCCTCACCGAGAACGGCCATCTGCTCTGGTTGGCCCTCGACCCGCGGGGATACAAGGAGCTGTCGCGCGCCTGGCTGTTCGCGGCACCAGAAACCTGGAGCGGCCCGGTGTTGAGCCGCGGCCTGCTCTATGTGTGCCAGAACAGCCGCGACGCCCTCACCGGCCGGGAGCCTCGGCTGATCTGTTACGACCTGCGGCTGCCCGGGGTCGGGAAGGGCGGTTGATTTCGGTCTCCCCGACCCGCCAGACCGGACGGGGCGGATTCCCCGCATCTTCCGGCAGAACCCCGGATAGTGAAAATGGAGGCGGCAGGGGATATCATCCCTCACCTTATGCCCAAGATCACGGTTGACGGCCGAACGATTGAATGCAAGGACCGGCAGATGATCATCCAGGCGTGCAAGGACGCCGGGATCGACATCCCGCACTATTGCTATCACCCGGGGCTGTCCATCGTGGCGTCGTGCCGCATCTGCCTGGTGGAAGTCGAAGGCGTGCCCAAACTGGTTCCGGCGTGCCAGACGCCGGTGCGCGATGGAATGGCCGTCCACATCCAGACGTCCAAGGTGATCGCCAACCAGAAGCAGGTTATGGAATACCTGCTGGTGAACCACCCGCTGGATTGTCCGGTGTGCGATCAGGCGGGCGAATGTCTGTTGCAGGATTATTCCTATCAGTATGGCCGTGCACAGTCGCGGTTTGAGGAGGACAAGTACAAGAAGCCGAAGAAGGACGTCGGCCAGCACGTGCTGCTGTACAACGACCGATGTATCATGTGTACACGATGCGTGCGTTTCACGCGCGAGGTCTCCGGCGGCAGCGAACTGTTCGTCGACGGCCGCGGGCACAAGGAGGAGATCGAGATCTTCCCCGGCAAGCCGCTGGACAACAAGCTCTCGGGGTGCGTGGTGGACCTGTGCCCGGTGGGGGCGCTGCTGGACAAAGACTTCCTCTTCAAGCAGCGGGTGTGGCTGCTCAAGCAGACGCCGTCGATCTCGTCGGCCGACGCGGGCGGGGAGAATATCCATCTCGAACACAACGAGGGGGTGATCCACCGCATCAAGCCGCGGTACAACGCGGCGGTGAACACCTGGTGGATCAGCGATGACACGCGATGCAGCTACAAGGTCGTGCATGATCCCAAGCGCCTGCGCGGGGCGAGGAAGAACCAGTACGGCAGCCAGGTGGATGTGAGTTTCGAGACGGCGATCGAGACAGCCGACACGGCGCTCCGGCAGGTTGCGAAGGAAGGCGGGGCGGACAGCCTGTACGCGATGCTCTCGCCGATGATGGCGTGCGAAGAGGCTTGGCTGCTGGGAACGTACATCCGCTCGATCGACCCGCAGGCGGCGCTGGTGCTGGGACCGGTGCCGACGACGGGTGCGGACGAGGTGTTCAAGCACTACCTGAGCGGCAAGGAGACGTTCCGGATCAAGGCGGAGAAGGTGCCGAACGCGGCAGGGATTCGCCGGGTGATGGCGTTGCTCGGCGGACCGGCGGCGACCTGGGATGAACTTGTCGGCGGCAAGGCCGACAGTGTCAAGAAGCTCAAGGGCGGCTGGATCGTGGGCGGATATCACTCGGCGTGGCTGGGCAAGGATCAGCCGGGCCTGTTCCGCAAGGGCGTGCGCATCGTGCAGGACATTCTGCCGCACGCGCTGACCGACGCGGCCGACGTATTGCTAC
>JBIOJL010000370.1:0-6128 GCA_044450885.1 Tepidisphaerales bacterium | reverse complement strand
GAGTACCGGCTTCAGCGCTTCAGCCGGTCTGACATCTCCTCAAACCGGCTGAAGCCGGTACTCCAAACTCTGAACTCCGAACTTCAGCGCGTAATCACATACCACACCGTTGCCTCCGACGGCGTCAGCGTGAACGTCCCATCCGTCGCGCGCGCCAGCTTCACCGCTTTGCCCACCGCCCGGCCGGCGCCGTCGAGAGGCTGGACCGTCAACTCGGCCGCGTCGATTCCGCGCAGCACGATCTTCCCGGTGATCGGCTCAATCCGCGTCGGGGCCGTGCCCCAACTCTCCAGCGTGTTCCGCTTCTCGTTCCACTTCATGCCTGTGTTGGCCGCGCGGGCGGCCGCGTTCAGGAGCAGCTTGCGCGAACTCGCAATCGGGCGATCATCCAGCGAGGTCAGGGTGATGGCGCAATACGACGCTGACAGCTCGGCCGAGAGATTGGCGGTTTTGTCAGTTGGTTTGATGCTGCCGACCAGGGTCTGCGACCGCGGCGTGTCGATGGCCACCACGCCGGCGCCTTTGCGGTTGAACCACGACAGTTCGCCGGTGTCGCAGACAATCGTGTCCGTCGGCACTTGCTCCAACGTCGCGGTCGGCGGGCCGTCAAACGAACCGATGCGCATCGCGTGGATCAGCGGCAGCGCCAGCGGGAACCCCGGCGTGAAATACGGGCTCTGCGACCAAGTGAATCGCAGGCTGTCCAGAACCTGGTCGTGGCTGTAGTTCCGCGTGATCGTCTGGGCAGCCGGCCTGGCATCGCCGCGCAGAAACATCAGCGCCCCGGCCGGCAATTGTGTCATCTTCACCGGATCGAAGGCGAAGTCGAAATGCCCGGCTACCCGCGCATCCATCTGCCCGATGTCCTTGTGCGCCAGCGTGTACCAGAAAATGCCATCCCAGTCCTGGAACGCCGCATACGCCGCCAGCAGCGGTACGCCCTCGCAGGCGTGCTCGGCCGGGAACGGATGGTTCACCTCCGACACCGTGTACGGCTTGCCCGCCACCGCCGACCGCGAGAGTTGCACCGGCGTGCTGTGCAGCGGATCATTGGCCATCGCCGTGTTGGTTATCTCAAATCCGTTGCGCTTGCCGGTCGCGTCGGAAACATACTTGGGATGCTGCCAGTAAACGTGCCCATCCACGACATCGAGCTTGGAGACGGATGCCAACAGCGCATAGCAGGCGTTGCCGTGCCCGTGGTATGAGTTGCCGATGAGCGGACACTTCACGCCCAGCTTGTCGCGCAGGTGGCCGGCCATGATCTGGAAGAACACATCCTCGAGTTCCACGTAGAACTGCGCCTCGGCGCGAAATCGCTCGGCCGGGGCCTTGGCGAATTCCCTGGGCGACAGACGCGGGATCGCCTCGCCCGCCGCGAGCGTCAACTCCTCGCGCCATTTCGCCAGCATTTCGGCCGTCATGTGCTTGCCCAGCCACTGGTTGTACTGCTCGGTCAACGCCTGCCCGTAGCTGGGGGGAATATCGTGCCAGGTCTCGCTCGACGGCGCCGTCAACTTGCCTTGCAGCCGTCCTTGCACCCAGGCTTCGGTGAGCGAGTTCTCGTTGACAAACTCCACCAGCGCCACGGCCGGTTCTTCGCGGTACGCCTTGCCCGTGTACGGGTTCACATGCGTCAGCAACGCGGTGGCGTATTCCTTCTGTAGCTCGATGATCCGCGGATCGAAGTAAGTGACGCCCTTGGTCATTCCCAGCAGTTCCGCATCGCGGACGCCATCGCCGGCCTTGTACCTCCGGCCCACATGCAGGTTCAAATCCGCATAGATCCCGCGTTTCTTGAGCTCGGCTATGAAGAAGTCCATTCGATCGAGCTGCTGCGCATCCAGGCGTTGCGTGTCATCCCCCCTGGCCTCCAGCAGCCCCGCCGGGGCCGGCCGATCCAGGAAATGAAAGCGGATGCAGTTGATGCCCATGCGGGCCAGGTTGGCGGCGATGATCGGCGCCGACTCCCTCGCCGGCAGCGCCCCCTGCATCGTCGCATTGAGCCCCCAGAACCGCAGCCGCTTCCCGCCTGGCGAGGCGAAATGTCCGTTCTTGACGGTGACAAACCCGTCCTTCCCCGCCGGGGCATCCAGCAGAAAAGATACATCCGCCGGCGATTGGACATCCTTCGCCCACTCAATGACATACGCCGGCCATGCTTCGCTGGCGGTTGGCTCTGCGGCCGAGACGCCAAGAGCCAGGCCAAGGTTCAGGGCGATCAGGGTGATCGGGCGGACGATACGGAGAATTGCGCAGTTGCTCATGTCCCTGCCTACCGGGGTTCATCCCCCGTGGTTTACGCCCAGGTCCGGGCGGCCGCGGCGTGACCATTTTCCCGGGAGGGCCGCAGTCCCCTGCGGCCGCTTCGCCGGGTGACCACACCCGGCCGTGCAGAAGCACGGCCCTCCCGGATTTGTGGGCACGCCCGGCGGCCGGGATCGCCGTGGAACAACAAAGTGGGAATCTTTTTGACCATATCGTATCACTGCCATACTATTTGCGTCGGGATGTACTCTGCTGGACGGGCGCCGCCGATTTCGGTGGCTGGCCAGTTGAGCGTGTTAGAGTTCCGGTTCTCTGCCAACCCGGAGCGTTTCCGGGAAACTCGGAGGGCCACCACATCTGAAAGGTCGGGTAGAATCGTGAAATCTCTCAAGACTCGTTCCAAACTCGCATTGGCGGCCGTTCTCGCGGCGGTGGGTTGGGGCGGTGCGGCCAAAGCGATGTCGCTGACTCCCGCCGGTACGACCCTGGGATTCACTCTGACCACGTTTGCCGATCAGTTCCCGGTGGCAAGCGGCGTCGGTCCGCTGGGAGTCGCGTTCGTTCCAGGAGGTACCGTCCTCGTCAGCGATTACCCTGGTACCGTGCGCGTGTTCCCAAATGATTCCAACGGGCAGCACGCGCCGGCGGCGCCGGTGGCCCAGAACTATGGCGGCGGCAATGCCATCGACCTGGTGCAGGCCGGCGGCAGCATCTACATGACCCAACAGGCCGGCGGCAATCTGGTGCAGATCAACAACGACGGCACATTCAACCAGTTGATCGCCAGTGGCATGCCGGCCGCGACGGGCGCGGTGACCGATCCGGTCAACGGACATGTGTTCGTCTCGACCTTGGGCAACAATGTCATCTGGGACGTCGATCCGATTGCCAAATCGAAGGCACTATTTGTAAACGCCGCCGCGGATGGGTTGTCGATTTCGCCGGACGGCAAGACCGTCTATGCGGAAGTGGGTGGCCACATTCTGGGGTACGACACCGGTACGAAGCTGCAGACGTTCGACTCCGGAGCTGTTCCTGGCGGTCCGGATGGCGCCGCCGTCGGTTTTGGCACCCTGGCTGGAAACATCTTCGTGAACACCAATGGTGGCACCGTCTATGAAGTAAACCTGAGCACTTCAGCCCAAACGCTGATCGCCACTGGCGGCACGCGGGGTGACTTCGTCACCGTCGACCCAAGTGATGGCAGCCTGCTCCTGACGCAGACTGACCAGATCCTCCGATTGACCCCCGCCGCCGGGGGCAGTTTCAACGGCACTCCGCTTCCCGCGGCCGCCTGGAGTGGCATGGCCCTCATGCTCGCTATGGTCGGCTTCCGCTGGATGGCTCGTCCGCGTACAGCTTGAGCCGATGGCGTCAGGGATATTCTCATCTCCCGGCGCTGAAGTACCCTGCCGGCATTACCGATTGTAATGGTGGAGTCGCTGAGGCGATTGCGCGAATGGATTTGTTTATCGGAGCTGCCGGTGCTGATCGTTCCAATTCACGATGCCCAAGCCGGGATGCGGTTGGCCGCCAGCGTTCTGAGTCCCGGAAACGCCGAGCACGAGCTGCTCAAGCGGGGCTACACTCTCGACGCCGTCGTCATCAAGCGCCTGCGGGATCTCGGCGTCGAATCGCTTTACGTCGACTACCCCGGCCTCGAAGACCTCGACCATCAGCTTGGGCCCGATCTCACCCCGTCCCTGCTGAAGGTGTATGGCCAGATCAAGGCCACCATCGCCGCCGTGCAGAAGACCGCCCAGCCCACCGTCGGCTTCGCCGACTATTACGTCGCCATACGCGAGATGGTCATCACCCTGCTCGCCCACGGCGACCACCCGAATTATGTCGACCTCATCGCCTCCCGGCTCGGCAACGACGCCATCCACCACGCCGCCGCCGTCTCGCACCTCGCCCTGACCCTCGGCATCCGGCTGCACAGCTACCTCATCGACCAGCGCAAACGCCTCACCGCCAGCCACGCCGCCGAAGTCACCAACATCGGCGTCGCCGGAATGCTGCACGACATCGGCATGGCCAAACTCCCCGAGCCCATCCGGGCCATCAACGACACGCTCCCCCCGACCAAACCCGCCCTCCTCGCCGAATGGCAGTCGCACTGCCAGCTCGGATACGACATGATTCGCGGCGGCACCGAGTCCTCCGCCGCCACCGCCGTCCTCAACCACCACCAGCGCTTCGACGGCACCGGGTTTCCCGTCATCGTCGGCCGCGACGGCAATCGCCGCTTCCACGAAGGCGAGGAAATCCACGTCTTCGCCCGCATTGTCAGTGCCGCCGACCTTTTCGACAACCTCGCCCATCCTCCCTGCCACTCGTCGCGCCGCTCCAACGCCATCGTCCACCGGCTGATCGAAAGCCGTTACAGCTCCGCGCTCGATCCGGTCATCCACCGCACGCTCCTCGCCGCCGTCCCTCCCTATCCGCCCGGAACCCGCGTCCATCTGGCCGGCGGCCAGACCGCCATTGTCGCGACCATCGACCCCGACTATCCCTATCAGCCCACCGTCCGCCTCATCGACGCCGACGGCCGCCTGTCCGAACAACCCCCCATCTGCCTCGCGGTGCCCGGCGCGCCGCAGATCCTCCAGCACGCCCCGGCATCGCGACACAAGCCTCTGGCCGCGTAACGGGGTGGGCCGTTCGGAGTTCCGCCTTCAGGCGGTCCCGCGCCGGACGACAAGTCTGATCGCAAGCTGCCGAATGTACTCCCGTCCCTTCGGCCCATTCTCCAGTCGATCCAGCAACGCGGCCGGCAACCCTTCCATGCCGAGATGTGCCCCGGCAAGCGCCCCGGCCATGGCGGCCAGAGTGTCGGTGTCATCGCCCATGGCGATCGCCGACCGGACGCCGCCGAGATACTCGTGCGGGCTCAATGCGAAGCACGCGATCGCGGTCGTCACAGAACGGTCGGCCGGCAGCGAACTCCCAAACATGGCCGGAGAGGAATCAGCACTCATCCGGGCGGCCGCGGACATCTGCCGGGCGAACTCATCTGTCTGGGCACGCGATTTCAGGAACTCGAATAGTTCCTGTCGTCGGAATCCATTCGTGCTTTCCTCTTGATTCGTCAATCGAATTTCGGATTTCGTCATTCCGTACTCGGCACCCCTCTTGGCGTTTTCACTCCTCTGGTCTATCTTCCCCCCATGGCCTCTCCCGTATTCGGTTTCCTGGCCTTCACGAGCGGATCGTTCGAGGGAGCGATCATCCGCGACATGCGCCTGGCCAACGAACTGCACCGCCGGGGATACAAGGTCGTCGTCTACTGGATGATGGAACGTAACCGCGAACTGGTGGACAAGGGCGTCCGCCAGCGCATGCTCTGCAACGGCATGCGTTACCAGTTCCGCCGCCCCAGCGGCATCTTCGAGCGCCTCGGCCGCATTCTCTCGGTCTTCCCGCCCAGGCTCCGCCGCGAATTCATGCAGCGCCACCCCGACTACGTCGACCAGCTCATGGGCAACTACGTCCACTCGCTCTGCGACGGTCCCGAGAGCGATCCGAAACTCGTGTCGCGCCTCGAGCGGTTCATGGCCCAGGACGGCGTGACCCATCTGCTGCCCACATTCGCGATGATCTGCCCGCTCGCCCAGGCCGCCAAGGCACGCGGCAAACACCCCTTCGACTACCTGGTCACGTTCCAGGGCGAGGAGATCTTCGCCAACTACGCCCAGCGCGTCGGCCGGCTGGATGAATACCACCGCCGCCTCCGCGAGACCGTCGGCGGCTCGGGTTTCCCGGCCATCGCCGTCAGCCGCGACTACATCCTCCGCCTGCGCGACGAGATGGGCATCGACGAGACCCGCATGCGGGCGATCTATCCGGGCATCGAGTGG
>JBIOJL010000369.1:0-6138 GCA_044450885.1 Tepidisphaerales bacterium | reverse complement strand
GTTCTCGCTGACCACGTGCCGGCAGCGATGGTAGACAATGTCGCCCAGCAGCGCCTTGCTCTCGTCGACGTGGTCGAGGCTGACGTCGCGCAGGGCGCGGATGCTCTCGCCGTAGCGGCCCTTGAGTTTGGCGACGCCCTCGGCGCATTCGCTGCGGCGGTCGGCGTAGCGGCTGCCGGTGAGCTCGTGCTTCACTTCGCTGTTGATGATGACCACGCGGACGTCGTGGGCGTCGATGGAGAAGAAATCCTTGGAGAGATCGCGGCAGTCGAGCAGCATGGCGTGGCCGGCCTTGGAGCTGATGACGGCGGTCTGGTCCATGATCCCGCAGGGCATGCCGGCGTACTTGTGCTCGGCCCACTGGCAGATGGCGGCCAGGCGCTGCATGTCGATGTCCAGCCCGCCGATGGCCAGGAAGCAGCAGGCGGTGGCGACCTCGATGGCGGCCGACGACGACAGACCGCCGCCCATGGGCAGGGTGTTGACGAGCAGGGCGTCGAAGCCGCTGAGGGGGATGCCGGTGGCCAGCAGGCCGGCGCAGACGCCGCGGGAGTAGTTGGCCCAATTTGGGGTTCCAGGCTCGATCTTGTCGTTGAGCGACCATTGGGCGAACTGGCCTGGGAAGAGCGTGCTGGCAATGCGGACGATGCCATCTTCGCGGGCGCGGCAGACCACCCAGACCTGCGGTTCGATGGCCATGGGCAGGACGAATCCGTCGTTGTAGTCGGTGTGCTCGCCGATGAGGTTGACGCGGCCGGGGGCGCGGGCGACGTGGAGGTTGTCGGATAGCTTGAAGGCGCGGACGAACTCGGCCTTGGCCGCGTCGCTGGTGATCTGGGTGTCCATGGGGTACAAGGTAAAGGTAAAAAGGTAAAAGGAAAAGGGCAAAACCAGTTCGGAGTTCACACTTCAGTGTGTCTGGGTCTCGGTGGCATGGCCGAAGCCACCCTGCAGATTCCACCATGGCCCACCATCCATGACAGAAAGTCTACGATGTGGGATTCCGGGTAATGGTGGAGGAGGGACGACCTATCTATCTTTATCAAGGCAGCACTTCTTGTATTTCTTGCCGCTGCCGCATGGGCACGGGTCGTTGCGGCCGACGCGTTTTGAAGCGGCCAACGGCGACGGCGGGTCCAACGGGATCTCCGGAGGCAGCGCGGGTCGATCCGGCCGCGGCTTGCTCTCGCCAGGCCACGGGATCGGTGTTCGCCTGGGTTGTGGCGCCGGTTCCGGCTGGAAAGCGGCCCAGTGCCGCAACTCCTCGATGGTATCATTGAGCACCTCAAGCCCGTTCAACTGCCGCTGGACGCCGGCGTCGCCTTCAGTGATGCTGCAATCGACCTCAGCCAGGTTGATCATGAACTCGTCGACCTCGTGCCGCCCGAAGGCTTCCTTGATCTCTTTATATGCTTCTTTGGGCGCCAGGTCACACAGCGTGGAGACCAATGGGGTCAGGATCTCACTTTCATCTTCCCCATCCAGTTCACGGCGCAGGTGCCGACGCAGAAACTCAACGGCCTCCTCTCGCCGGAGGCGGCCATCCCGCACCAGGTGGACGTAGGCCTGCGCGGCTTCCCAGCGTACGTACTCATTCAGGTTCGTATTGCGGATCAACTCATCGATGAGGGTAAGGGGATCATCGGACAGCGTCACGAGAATCCCCGCCAAGACGGTGGTGATCGCATCTCCGAACAGTTCGGACGGTTGCTCGCCGGGCAGCGAAATCGCCTCCAGGATGGCGGGCAGCCCTTCCCTGGCCTTGAACTCGCCCAGCAGGAACAGCGCGAAGAAGCGAGCATTGCCCTCGAGATTGTCACCCGCGCGGACTTTGGCGGTGGCGTTCTGAATCGTCTGAATCAACCGCGGCACCATCACATCCCGGTGCAGCCGCGCTTCGCGTATGGCGCCTTCGGGCAGGTGTCGTCGCCCCGAGTTCAACTCCGCGATGATTCTCTCCGGATCAAACGGGACGGCTGCCTCGGCCGCACCCGCGGGCTCTGGAACTGTCTCGGACATGGTGCGCACTCCTTTGTCGAGCGTCGTCTTCACGGTTTGCTGCCTGCCGCCTTGATCCCGATCACGGACCCGTCCGATTTCGCCAGAACCAGCACATCACCCAGCCAGGTCATGGCCGAGATGTCGTCGTCCAGCAGGCATTGGCTTTCGAGCGTGCCGTTGGGGGAGAACAGTTGCAGCGTGCCGCCCCAGTAAGCGACGGCGACGTGCGCGGAGTGGGTCTGGACCAGTTTCACGATGCGATCGGTGAGGAGTTTCGGGCCGATGGGGGCGTCGAGCTTGACCGGCTTGGAGGCGGTGCGGGTGAGGGTCTTGGCGTCGGCGATGTCGGCTCTGGCGGTGATGGCGCCAGCCGAATTGAGCGTGAAGGTGGAGCCGTCGAGCGTGTCGGCCTTGAGCGCATTGCCGTCCGTACGCAATGCCGCCGCGATGTCGGGCAGCATTGTTCGCCAAGCGATCTGCGGCTCTGGCGTCGGGCGGGCGGATGCGGCCGGGGTGATTGTAGACAGGACCGGCGGAAGCAGGGGCACGAGCGGATCGAGGGCGGCGCAGGATTCGTAGAGCGTGCCGACGGCTTCGGACATGCCTTTCTCGTCGTAGGCGATCAGGGTGATGGACTCGGCGCCGTAGCTGACGGCATCGCGCTGCCAGGCCAGCATGCCGCGGGCGCGGCCGGGGAAATCGAGCTTGTCGACTTTGTACGGCAGGAAGCGCTGGTCGGCGATGAACTTGATCAGCGCGTTGTCTTCCGGGTTGCCCAGGAGGATACAGGGGCCGTCGACGGCGAAACCGGTGCGGTCGGGTTTGGCGTCGGCAGGCTTGATGCGGCCGAATTCCAGGCCGACCCAGGTGCGGGCCTCCTCGTCGGTGATCGGGCGCGGCTTGTTGGCCTCGGCGGCGGTCACTACGCGGCAGCGGATGCCCCAGGGTTTGACGATGTCGGCCAGGCGCTGGGCGGCGGGCTGGTTGAAGGGGCTCGATCCCACGATCAGCGTCAGATCCTGATGGGTGCGGAAGAAGCGAAAGAGATTGTCGCGCTCGTTGGCGAATGAGACCGCGCGTTCGACGGCGCCGGCCAGGGCACCGCAGACCGGCGGCGGGGCGTAGTCGAAGGTGATGGCATCCTTGGTGCCGGCGAGCATTTCGCCGGCGGATAGGGTCCACTTCCCGGCCGGGTCGTTGGCCGCCAGGGGCATGGAGAAGCGGAGGATGCCGCGGTCGGTGGCGCGGTATCCCTCGAAGCGAATCACGCCGAGCGGATCGGTGACCCGCAGGAATACGGGGACGGAGCCGGCGAGGATGCGGTGCGAGGTGTCGAGCAGGGCGGCGGAGAAATCCAGGCGCACGGGCGATTCGCGCAGGGTGTAGTCTCGCTGCACTGAGGCCGACTGAAGCTGGATGCCGCCGATGGGGCGGGCGGTGCGGGCGAAGGCGCGCATCTGGCCGGGGCCGAAACGCACGTCGGCGGCCAGTGTCTTGCCGGCGGGCTTGAACTCGGTGGCCAGTCCCGAGCGCACGGCATCGTAGACCGGGCGGCCATCGTCGGCGATTGTCAGCCGCGCCGTCGCGGCCTTGAGCGAGTTGGTCTTGCCTTCGGCCTCGTTCCAGGTGATGTTGAGTGCGAAGAGATACTCAATGTCGGCGAGGGCTTCGCGATTCGTGAAGATGCTGCTGGAGTCCGCATCCATCGCCGGCACCACGCCCAGCGTGGCCAGGCGTTCGCGGAGGACCCTGGCGACGGGCGCGGACGCCTTGAGGTAATAGTTGAAGTTCTCGGTGCGGGCGATCTCGTCCTTGTTGTTGTCCTTGTGCAGTTTCGCCAGATGAGCGGCGGCATCGGAGCTGAGGGCCACGCCGAGGCGCTGGGCGCCGCGGGCGTGGTAGCGGGAATCATCGCTGACCAGCACGATGCCGCCGGCGGCGATCCAGTTCTCCAGGGCCTGGCTCACCTTCGGATCGAGGTCGTCAATGCCGGGCAGGATGAGCACCTTATGGTTTGCCGCCACGGTGCCGTCGAGAATGTCCTCCTCGACCACCGGCATGATCGGCAGATGGGCCATCTGCGCGGCGAGGTAGAGCTGCAGCGTCTTGTCGCGGTTGTGCCCGCCGCCCTCGTAGGCGGACTTGTTGATGGTGGCCGGGTTCTGCATGTCGCGGACTTCGGCCGACAGGTTCTGCGAGAGCGACCAGAGCATGGCCACCGGCGGGCGGGTGACGGGCATGGTGGTGAAGATCGTGCCCAGGCGCGAGGCGAGTTTGTGCGATTCGACGATGCCGTCGGCCATAATGGCAATGGAGGATGGATTGTGAATCGTCGCGTCCGGCGGCTTGGCCAGCCCTTGCAGGTTGGTCATGAAGGACATGTATTGCTCGGCGCGATACTGGTTGGACGGCATGTTGTTTGCCCAGGAGGGCAGATACCAGTTGGGCTTGGCCAGGTTGCGGGCCCGGCCCATGACAAACGTCCAGTGCGGGTTGAAGAGCAGGGGCCCCCAGTCGCTGTAGCCGCCGTGGCCGGAAATGACGGGGAGCGAGCGGTCGGCGTTGAAGTAGTAGCCATCGGCATAGGCCGAGAAACCGTAGACCGTCTGCGTCACCGAGAGCAAATCGGGACGCACCTGCGACACGCCGAAGGCGGACAACTTCCAGGCCGCATCCAGGAACGACTCCTTCCAGCGGTTCATGAAGGTCCACTCATCCACGGCGGCCACATCGTCGGGTTTGACCTGGTGATACTGCGGCGCAGGGCGATTGAACGCGGCCGAGTAGGAGCGGTCGGCCGAGGGAAGATTGAAGGGAACCATCACGCCGGTGTCCTTGTGTTTCCACCAGGTCAGTCCCGGTTCATCGTAGAAGTGTACGCCCAGGGCGTTGGGATAGCGCCGGGCGGAGAAGGCTTCGCGGGCGCCCCGGGCCGCGCCGCCGATGACTACATAAGAGTCCGACCAGTCACATTCCTGGCGCAGGTCCATCTGGTGTCCGCCGGCCATCGTGCAGCAGCGCATGAAGTCCACATGGCCGCGGATCATGGCATCGGCGTCGAATCCGCCGTAGGCCCAGTAGTTGAGGTTGATGCCCATCGAATTCTCGCCGAGCAGTGTCTGCTCGGCACCTTTGGCACGGGAGCCCCAGTCGATGATCTTGAAGGTGCTTCGGCGCAGGTGCGAATAGACCTCGATATTGGTCCTGGCGGCCGCGCCGTCGCAGGTCACTTCAATGCCGTAAGCGCCCGGCCGGAGGAGCCAGCCGTTGAGCCGCAGGTGTTCGGTGGCGCGGGCATCAGCGCCGGCCAGCGGCACCGGGCCGACAGGGATGGACAGATCGGCCGCCGATCCGTCGGGGCCTGCCAGATGCAGCCGCAGCGGCCCGGCCGGGAGCGGCTGGGCATCCGAGCGAACGACCGCCAGTTCGATCCATTCGTTGGTCTGGTAGGCGACCCGGCCCAGCGGCAGCGACAGTTTCAACTCGGCGGCATGTATGGGCACCGCGATGGCCAGGGCAATCAGCGAAGGGGCGAGTACACGCGATGGGTGATAGATGTGCATGAATGGGGCTACGCGGTTGGGAAAACGGCGTTGCAGGAAATGCAGGGCGAGCAGGCTTCTGGATGGTCCGGGGACGCGCGGTTTCAGGTTTCAATCAGGGTTCGGGGGCAGAAAAAAGATTTGCATGGGGTGGGTGGCTCCAGGGAGTTTGCGGCATAAGTGGCTGAATGACAGGTGGTTGGGGTTTGTATGGTGGTTGCGAAGTGGCTGAAGAACCGGGTCCAAAAGCCGTCCCAAAAGCCGTCCCAAAAGCCGTCCCAAAAGCCGTCCCGAAAGGTCCCGAATAGACCATTGCAGGGACGGAGTGGGCGGGGATACCAAGGCAAAAACGAAGAAGGCAAGACGGGGAGGCGGCGGCCGGTTGCCCGCGGGGATATGAGGTTGTCGAAAGTGCGAAACACGCGGGCATTATACCATAGTACGAACAATAGTGCAATTATAAAATGTGAAATCTCTGTCATAGGTCCCGTCGGCGTTGTGCCGGGTGATCTGGAACTGCGGGTTGCCGCCACTCCAGTAGTAGCTGGCCAGCACCAGCTTGCCATCCGCCTGGCGGCTGAGCCCGCCGATGGTC
>JBIOJL010000368.1:0-6151 GCA_044450885.1 Tepidisphaerales bacterium | reverse complement strand
GTGTGGATCACGCCGGCGGCGACGGGGGCCTAGGAACCGACGGCCACCGTCCAGGCGCGAATCTCGGGCTCGCCGGCGGTGAAGAAGCTTTGCAGGCCGAGGAGTTTGTATGCCTCGGCGGCCAGGATGGCCAGGGCCGGTTCGGTCAGGCCCATGCCCTGGAGCATTTCGCCACGGTCGGCCTCGGACAGTTCGGCGATCTCGGCTTCGAGTTTGCCGCAGATCGGCACCAGCGGGAAACCGAAGGTGGCGGCCTTTGCGCGGGCCGCCTTGACGCGGTCGCTCTGGCCGTGGATGTCGTCCTCGCCGACGTTGGCGACAACGAGAACTTTCTTCGACGTCAGCATGCCCATGCTCCTGACGAGTTTCCATTGCTCGGGCGTGACGTGCAGGTCGCGGATGGGCTTGCCGTCGTTGAGCTGGGCGTAGGCTTTTGTCAGAACCTCGGCGCGGGCGATGGCTTCCTTGTCGCCACCCTTGGCGGCGCGCTGGGCCTTGTCGAGCGAATTGCCGACCTGTTCGAGATCCGCCAGGATCAGTTCCGTCTCGATCGTCTCGATGTCGCGGGCCGGGTCGATGGTGTCCTCGGCATGGACCACTTCATCGTTGTCGAAACAGCGGACGACGTGGATGATCGCGTCCATGTCGCGGATGTGGGCCAGGAACTTGTTGCCCAGGCCCTGGCCGGAACTGGCGCCGCGGACGAGGCCGGCCACGTCGACCACGTTGATCGTGGCCGGGACGAGCTTCTTGGTTTCGATAAACTGGTTGATGACGTTGAGGCGGCGGTCGGGGATCTTGGCGACCCCGATGTTGGGCTTGGACTGGGCCTTGGAGTAGGCCGTGGCCTCGGCGCCGGCGGCCGTGAGCGCGTTGAAGATGGTGGTCTTGCCGACCAGCGGCAGGCCGACGATTCCGACTTGCAGTGACATATCAAGTGTCCGTTGTCAGGAGGTCTGTATCCGTTCATATCCACGCCGACCCGCGGCCGGCCTGGGGAACGATACTATAACCCCGAAGCATTACGGATGCACTTTCGGAGAATCGTGCCGGAACGTGCGGAAGCCGATGGCTCCGGCCTGCCCGAATCACGCCAGCGTCCACGGCCCGCGCATCGGCCGATCGAGCATCTTGCCCGCTTCCTCATCGCCCACAATCTGTTCCTTGGCCGGGTCCCACTTGATCGGCCGGCCCAGACGGATGGAGATATCACCGAGATGGCTGATCGTGTCGCAGTTGATGGCCGTTTCCAGCGGGCTGATCGTCGGCTTGCGGCTCTTGATGCAGTCGATGAAATTCCGGCCATGCCCGGCCGCCGGGTAGAGCTTCTTGTCCGAATCCTTGAGCTGTGCCGTCTGTAGACTCTTGTCGCTCGCATACAGTCCCACCCGGTCGACGCTGATCCACCCCTTGCTCCCGTGGAATGTCGTGCCGTGGTCGCGCCAGACCTGGTGATACGCCTTGACCACGGGCTCGGCCACCCGGCTGCCCATGTTGCGGATCTTGGCGCCGCTGGCATAGGTGCTGATCACATCGAACGACTCGATCGTGTTCCACAGGCTCCCCTGCGGCGGGATCTTGCCCGTCCCTTTGTGGCTCACGGGCGTGGTGTTGTCCATCCCCAAGCCCCATTGGGCAATGTCCAGCGGATGTACCGCCCAGCCGGCGATGAACCCCAGGGCATAGTCGTAGATGTGATACCCGCCGAAATTGGTGCAGCGGTCGGCCGTATACGGCTTCATCGGCGCCGGCCCGATCCACATCTCAAAATCCAGGTCCTCCGGCACCGGAATCGTCTCCGTCGATCCATACGGCGGCTTGGTCGCAGCGCTGAACTGCGTGGACATATCCGGGCTCCACACGTCCACCAGCTTCACATCGCCGATATACCCGTTCAGCGCCAGCTCACACGCCCGCCGGAACTGCCCCTGGTCCCCGCGCTGCTGGGTGCCGTACTGGAACACCGTCCCGTTTTTCCGGCACAGCTCCCGCAGTTTGTACGACCACGCCAGGGCCACGCTCAGCGGCTTCTCGCAATAGACATCCTTTTTCGCCTTGGCCGCATAGTACGAAAGTGGAACGTGCCAGTGGTCCGCGGTGGCGATCACCACCGCATCGACATCGGTCCGGGCCAGCACCTCGCGGAAATCGCTATACGGCTTGCACACCTCGGCCTTGTAATGGTCATTGAACGCCCTGGCGACCGATTCGCGGCGCGACTTGCGGCAGTCACAGGCCGCCACGATCCGCACGTCGGCCTGCGGCAGGAAGGAATAGCGGCAGTTGTCCGTGCCCCGGCTTCCGGACCCGATCAGCGCCAGATTGACGCGATTGCTCGGGGCATCCTGCCCAAAGATGCTCGAAGGCACGATGGCCGGAAAGGCCATGGCGGCCGTCGCCGTGGCCGATACTTTCAATAGATTTCGCCGCGTCGGTTGATTCGTGCGCATCGTTTGTCTCCTTATCCCAGTCGATCCGGTTCCAATATGAATAACTACACCGTAGCGGCACGCTCCGTTGGCGTCGATTACGGTGGCTCCGGCAACGGAGATTGGCCGCGAAGGCGCGATGGCGCGAAGGAGGACGCGAAGAAGACTGAGGGAGTGGAGGCAGAAACAGGTGGCCGGCAAGAGATGGATCAGGCGGGCAGGTTGCAGCGGCGGCTTGCCGACGAACGCACGAGCACCCATCTCCTTAACGCCCCGCCGGCCGGGTTGGTGGCGGATCATCGTCGCAGACCACGCGGAAGCCGACGAAGGGAGCATCCGTGAGCCACCACCGATTCTTCGGGTCTTGGGGATCGCGCAATTGCCAGCGCACGTTGTAATACAGCCGGTCGGTCGAATTGACCTCCGTTCGCTTGCTTCGGAACGAGCCGCCCTTGACGAATGGAACTTCGGCATTGCCCTTGTCCACCCATTCGGCGACGTTGCCAAGCATGTCGTAAAGGCCCCACGGATTGGGCTGCTTCTTGCCGACGAGATGAACCTCGCCATCGGGTTCATCGTCCGTCGCCGAGTTCTCGCGATGCCACGCCAAGCCGTCGAGCGTCTTCGCGTCAAGGTTCACCAGAGCCGGCCCGCCGGCACGGCAGGCGTGTTCCCATTCGCCTTCGGTGGGCAGCCGGAATCGGCGGCCGGTCTGGTCCGACAGCCACGTGCAATACAGCACGGCCGCAGCGTATGTCGTGCTGGCTGCGGGATGTCCATGCACCTCATTTATCGATGG
This sequence comes from Tepidisphaerales bacterium, assembly GCA_044450885.1. GTDB lineage: Bacteria > Planctomycetota > Phycisphaerae > Tepidisphaerales > Tepidisphaeraceae > JANYKD01. The sequence goes on along the minus strand of JBIOJL010000368.1, from coordinate 2,923 downwards.
ACACCATGGGATGCTCGGCCGGGTTCGTGCCTCGATCGCCTCGAGATGCTGTGGTTTTGCCAGATCTCGTGCGAAGGCCCAGACTTCGAAGGTGTCCCAAGTCGTCTCCGTCGTCGCGATCCAGATGGGCTTGATCTTTTCGATCCGCGGCGGCTGACCCGGTCTTACGGCCGCCAGTTCGATCTGGCCGGGCGGGAGCTTGACCATGTCGAAGGTGATCGTGGTGTTGGGGATGCGGACCGTTCGCGTGGGTAGTGTGGTGGGAGCGGCCGCCAGGCAGGGGGTGGCCAGGAGCAGGAGAATGAATGCGAGGCGGGGCATAGTCTCTACAAGGTATACACTTGTTGGCCGCGTCCGTTGCAGGTTGCCTATTCGGGGTGCGGCGGTCTTGACGCCGATTTTCAACACGCGCGAACGGCGTAGGTTCTTGTATCGGAGCGAAACGACAAGGGACGGAGCGTTTGTCCGCAGAGCAACGGTCCTGGTGGTATTACGCGGGTTTCGACGCTGATGGGAAAGCGGCGTCGAGACCGCCGCAGTCCAAAGGTTATGTTTTCGCCTGCAACTTCGGTGGGATTGTGCCGCATTCGGGGCAGCGGTCGGGCGTGGCGCGGAGATCGTAGCCGCAGACGGAGCAATGACCGATCTTCTGACACTGAGTTCTGCTCGTCCACCCCGCCAGCCACCACAGCGGCGGTATCAGAGTTACCGTAATCAACGGCCAATACGGTGCGTAGAGATGAAACTCGAGTTTTGAGCGGCGCAGGCGGAACCACCAACCGTGTGGCTCTGCCTCCGCCGACCCGCGTGGCTCGGCGCTCCATCTCCATGAATTGAGTGGCCCGTCCCTTGCCGCAACCGGGCAAGTCTCGTCGAACGAAGTGAACCAGACGGCCCCGTTACTGGACGTGAAGTACTCGAAGACCAGTGAATCCCTGCCGTGCCACGTTGTTTCCCGGGACACGCTGTCCCGAACGCGAATGCTCCGCACCCAGAATGTGATTGCCGTCACGCACAGCAGCAGCGATAGCACTGTCACGGTGTTACGGAGGATGCGGAGGAGGCGTTTCATGGCTTGGGGGCTGCGGGTCGTGTGGCGGGTTCGGTGTAATAGCGGGAGAGGTCGAAGACGGCCAGAAAGTCTTCGTCCTTATCGCGATCCTGCTTATCCCGTAGCGCGTCCACGGTCAGGAGCGTGCGACTATCGGACGAAAGCGCCAGCGCCGGGTCGCACGCGCAGGACCACGGGCTCAGCAGGCTGAGTCGGGCGACCCAACGGCCGGCGATGGTGTCGTACACGGCAATCGTGCCATTGAGATCGTCAACGAGCACAAGGCGATTGTCGCTGGTCGCGCAGACGCGGCGACACCGAAAGTCCTTGAGAGGCGTGATGGTTCGCTCTTGACGCTGCGAAATCAGATCCCATACACCGATGCAGGGGTGGTCCAAGTCGAAGTCCAGGGCGATCGCGAAGAGTCGATTTCCGGTCGCGTGGACGGGCGCCGGTTCGATTCCACAGTACATGACATGGACGGGCGACGTTCGAAAGCTGTTGTCGCGCGCATTTGTTGCGGGGTTCCAGCGGCTGGCTTGAACGCCACTGTCCTTTGCCCAGGACGATTCGATCACGGTCACGAATTGCCCCTGCGGCCACAGACCGACGACGTACTCGCTCTCGTCCATGACTTTGTCCGGAAGCCTGAGCCGGCTGGTTTCCCGGTTCTCATCCAGATTCCATGACACGAGGTGCTGGGTTCGCGAGCCGGTACTGAAATAGATCGACCGGCTGTCCGATGAGAACGTCGGTTGCCAGCCATGGCAGCGGCCGACAGATCGCTCGACCGATATTTCCCGCACCACCTTTCCTGTTGCCAGATCGATCTGCCGCATCGGCGGATTTTTGTCGCTGGTGTTGTCATGGAACACCAGAATCGTCCGGCCATCCGTCGACAGCAGCATCCGTTCGCTCCACGGCTCCTTGCCAAGCCCCGCCGGACTGGCGATCTCCCGCTCGACCTTCCCGGCCTTGAGGTCCACCGCCAGCAATTCGTCGCGCAGTTTCTCGATGCCGGGATACTTTCGCCCGGCATGCACATAGGCCGTCTTGCCGTCGAGACTGAGCGCGAACGAATGAATCTGCGTCTGCGGCCCAAGGCGAATGACTCTGTCCGGATCACGGGCCTCGGCCGGTAGTTCAGGAGCAACCGGCCGCTTTGTCTGCGCGGGGCACGGGGTGTGAAGCAACCCGAGCAGGCAGACGATGCCCGCGAGCCAGTGGACCGGATGGACCGGTGGTTTGCTCACATCGTTGTCTACCGCGGCTGTGGGATTTTGTTGTCGTGGGCGAGCAGGGCCGGCGTCGCGCGGAGCCTGGCGGGTGTGTTTTTTGCCGTCCACGAACCGCCTTCGCCCCGTCGGGGCGAGGACAGAACAAGAGTGACCCTCTTCCACGAGTTCCGCGACGCCCAAAGCGGCGTCGCTCCACCCGTGGCTACAAACCGCGGCCCCGCTGGGGCCGGGCGTGGGGCGTGGTTGGTGATCGGTGATCAGTGATCGGTGATCAGTGATCGGTGAATCGGTGGTCAGTGATCGGTGGTCGGTGATGAGTGACCAGTGACAAGTGACAAGTGACCAGTGACAAGTGACCAGTGACAAATGACCACGAGGCAAGAGCAAACCACACCCGCATCCGCCATGGCCATCCAATCCCATTCCCGTACAATCCCGACCGCAAATGACCGAACCGCAAACAGTGAGCGAAACCTCGTCGCCGGCGTGGCGACTGCACTGGCTCACGCCAGCGCGCTGCCGCTGGTTGCTGGCGGCGATTCTGTTGGGCGGGTTCTTGCTGCATCTGCGTTATCTGACGCATGATTGCCCAGTGGATTTGTCCGAGGACGAGGCGTACTACTGGGACTGGTCG